>UQPI01000010.1 GCA_900542945.1 uncultured Collinsella sp. | reverse complement strand
ATGTTTTCTACCAGCTAGTTCCTCTTACTCGTCTAGGAGACCCTCTGGCATGTCGTTGCCGTCGCCTAGATCGACAGGGGTTTCTTCGGGGGCAGAGCCGTCTTCTGTGGCTTCGCCTTCGGGCTTCTCCTTGGCGGCCGTCATGCGGGCTACGGCGCAGATGCGGTCGTTGTCGTCGACGGTCATCATCTTGACGCCCTGGGTGGCGCGGCCGGTCTGGCTGATCTCGTCGGTCTTGACGCGAATGACCGTCGCGCCCTCCGTCACGATGAACAGCTCGTGCTGCGGGCCCACCGTCTTCATGGCCGCGAGGTTACCCTTACGCTCGGTCATTTGGATGGTGTAGACGCCCTGGCCGCCGCGATTCTGCTCCGGGTAGTCCGCGACCGGCGTGCGCTTGCCGTAGCCGCGCTCGGTGATGACGAACAGATCGCCGTTGCCGTTAGTGACCTCCATGCCCAGAACGCTCACGCCGTCCTTCATACCGATACCGCGAACGCCGCTGGTATCGCGGCCGGTGGCGCGCACCTGCTCCTCGGAGAACATGATCGCCTTGCCCGCGGTGGTGGCCAGGATAATCTTGTCGCCCTCGCGCACGCGGCGCACGTTCAGCAGCGCGTCGTCGTCACGCAGGTTGATAGCGATCAGGCCGTCGCGACGGCTGCGGTCATATGCGCTCATCACGGTCTTCTTGACCATGCCGCTCTTGGTGGCAAACATCAGATACTCGTCGGCAGGGAACTCGCGGCAGCTGATGACGCTCGCGATCTTCTCGCCCTCCTCGAAGGGCAGCAGGTTGACGATCGCGGTACCGCGCGCCTGGCGCGTACCCACCGGCAGCTCGTGCACCTTCAGGCGATAGACCTTGCCCTTGCTCGAGAAGAACAGCACGTACTCGTGCGTGGACGCGATGAACATCTCGTCGATGACGTCGTCCTCTTTGAGGTTGACGCCCGAGACGCCCTTGCCGCCGCGCTTCTGGGCGCGGTAGGCGGCCACCGGGATGCGCTTGACATAGCCGGTGTGGGTGATGGTCACGACCATGTCCTCGTCGGCAATGAGGTCCTCGACGTCCAGGTCCTTCTCGACATGGCTGATCTCGGTGCGGCGCTTATCGCCGAACTTCTTGGAGATCTCGCGCATCTCTTCCTTAATGACGCCCAGAATCTTCCCCTCGTGCGCCAGCAGGTCCTCGTAGTAGGCGATGGCGCGGCGCAGGCCGTCCAGCTCTTCCTGAATCTTGTCGCGCTCCAGGCCGGTCAGGCGGCGCAGCTTCATCTCGAGGATGGCCGTGGTCTGCTCGGGCGTAAAGCCAAAGCGCTCGATCAGGCGGCTGCTGGCCTCGGAGTCGGTCTGCGAGGAACGGATGATGCTGATGACCTCGTCAATATGGTCGAGAGCCATCAGGTAGCCCTCAAGGATATGCGCGCGGGCCTGGGCCTTCTTAAGGTCGAAGCGGGTGCGGCGGGTGACGACGTCGACCTGGTGGTCGATGTAGTGCTGCAGCATCTCGCGCAGGCTCAGGCATTTGGGAACGCCGTTGACAAGCGCCAGGTTGTTGGCGCCAAAGGTCGTCTGCAGCGAGGTATACTTGTACAGGTTGTTGAGCACGACCTGCGGGATGACGCCCTTCTTGAGTTCGATGACCAGACGGATACCCTTCTGGTTGGACTCATCGCGCATATCCGAGATGCCCTCGATGCGCTTGTCGTTGACGAGCTGGGCGATCTTCTCCTGCAGGGTGCCCTTGTTGACCATGTAGGGAATCTCGGTAAAGACCAGGCGGCTGCGGCCGGTCTTGGTGGACTCCACGTGGGCCTTGGCGCGCACGGTAATGGAGCCGCGGCCGGTCTCGTAGCTCTGCTTAATACCGGCACTGCCCATGATGATGGCGCCGGTGGGGAAGTCCGGACCGGGCATGATCTGCATGAGCTCGTCGACGGTGGCGTCGGGATTATCGATCAGGTAGCAGGTTGCCTCGATCGCCTCGGTGAGGTTGTGCGGGGCGATATTGGTGGCCATGCCGACGGCGATGCCCTGGCTGCCGTTGACCAGCAGGTTGGGGAAGCGCGCAGGCAGCGCCTGAGGCTCGGCGAGCGATTCGTCGTAGTTGGGCTGCCAGTCGACGGTATCCTTCTGCAGGTCACGCAGCAGCTCCATGGCGGGCTTTGCCAGGCGGCTCTCGGTGTAACGCATGGCTGCCGCGCCGTCGCCGTCGATGTTGCCGAAGTTGCCGTGACCGTCGATGAGCGGCGTGCGCATGGAGAACCACTGCGCCAGGCGAACCATGGCCTCGTAGACCGCGAAGTCGCCATGCGGGTGGTACTTACCGATAACTTCGCCGACCGTCCAGGCCGACTTCTTGTGTGGGCGGTTGGGGTAGATGCCGCTCTCGTTCATTGCGTACAGGATGCGGCGGTGCACCGGCTTTAAGCCGTCGCGCACGTCCGGCAGGGCGCGGGCCGTAATGACCGACATCGAATACTCGATGAACGACTGCTTCATCTCGCGGCCAAACTCCGAAATCTGGAGCTGGCCGCCGTTGATATCCTCACCGGCCGAGGCACCACGGTCGACTTCGCCAAAGCTCTCCTCGAGCTCGGCGTCGTCGTCCTCTTCCTCATCATCATCGGCATCGGGGTTATAGGCGTCCGGGTCGCCGTCCTCGCCCTGCTCAGCACGGGCAAGCAGGCGCTTCAGATCGTCGGGCATACCGGCGTCGCCGGCCTCGTCCATACCCTCGTTATTGTTGATATCGTCTGCCACGTTACCTCCTCATGGTTTGCGTGGTCCATTAGTTCCCTACCACGGAGACGAATTACCGGGAACACCGGATAACCCTCCTAGGTTTTCCAGGTGCCCCAGGTTGCCCTGAAGGATGAGGGCGCGCGCCTTGCGTGCGGCGCCCGAAATCCTGAAGGGCAAGATGGGGTGCCTGGGAAAGCTAGGCGTCTAAGAAGCGCGCGTCATGCGCATGCTTCTCGATGTACTCACGGCGATAGCCGACCTCGGAACCCATCAGCTCGCGCACGGCGCGGTCTGCCACCACGGCGTCCTCGATCGATACGCGCTGCAGAATGCGGGTCTTGGGGTCCATCGTCGTCGAGGCAAGCTGCTTGGGGTCCATCTCGCCCAGGCCCTTGTAGCGCTGGACGGTATAGCCCTTGCGCTTCTTGGTGATCTTGCCATCCTTGGCCTTGCCGGCCTCGTCGTTGTCGTCGGGGTTCAGGCCCAGACTCTGGATGGTGTCGCGCAGGATCTCGTCTTCGGGCTGGCGGCCGTTGGGATACACGTAGTGAATCTTGTTGCGCACCTTAATGCCAAAGATGGGCGGGCAGGCAACATAGACGTAGCCGGCATCGATCAGCGGACGCATGTACTTGTAGAAGAACGTCAGCAGCAGGATGCGGATATGCGCACCGTCGACGTCTGCATCGGTCATGATGATGATCTTGTGGTAGCGCGCCTTGGTGATATCGAAGTCGCCGCCGTCGCCGGCACTCGTCGTGACGCCGCAGCCGATCGCGGTAATCAGCGACTGGATGGTGTCACTCGAGAACGCGCGATGGTCACCAACGCGTTCGACGTTCAAAATCTTGCCGCGCAGGGGCAGAATCGCCTGGATGTCTCGGCGACGGCCGTCCTTGGCCGAACCGCCTGCCGAGTCGCCCTCTACGATGAAGAGCTCGGTCAGCTCGGCATCGCGCACCGAGCAGTCGGCGAGCTTACCGGGCAGGGACGCCGTCTCGAGCAGGCTCTTGCGGCGGGTCGCCTCGCGCGCCTTGCGGGCGGCGTTGCGCGCCTTGCAGGCCTGCTGCGCCTTCTTGACGATCTCGCGAGCGGGCTTAGGGTGCTCCTCGAGGTAATCGGCAAGGCCGTCGGTCACGATCTTGAGCGTGAGCGCGCGCATATAGGAGCTGCCGAGCTTGGCCTTGGTCTGGCCCTCAAACTGAGGATCGGGCAGCTTGACCGAGATAACGGCCGAAAGGCCCTCGCGCACATCGTCGCCGGTCAGGTTAGCGTCTTTTTCCTTGAGCAGGTTCTGCTTGCGCGCGTAATCGTTGATTACGCGGGTGAGCGCGGTGCGGAAGCCCTCAAGGTGCATGCCGCCCTCGGGAGTGTAGATGTCGTTGGCGAACGACATGACGTTCTCGCCGTAGCCGCTATTCCACTGCAGGGAAACCTCGACCTCGCCCATCTTGGCCACAGGCGCGTCCGGGTCCGATTTGCCCTCGATATAGATGGGCTCCTTAAAGGCCTCGGGGACGTCCTTGCCCTCGTTGAGGAACTTGACGAAGTCGATGATGCCGCCCTCGTAGCAAAACTCCTCCACGTGGGGAGTCGCCTCGCGCTCGTCGGTCAGCACGATTTTGAGGTTCTTATTGAGGAACGCCGTCTCCTGCAGACGGTTGTGCAGCGTATCGAAATCGTAGATGCAGGTCTCGAAGATCTCGTCGTCGGGCCAGAAGGTGACGGTGGTGCCCGTCGAATCCGAGGTGCCCACGACCTCCATCTTCTTGACGGTCTTGCCGCGCGAGAATTCCATCTCGTAGGTGTTGCCATCGCGACGAACCTGAACGACCACGCGCTTGGACAGTGCGTTGACGACGGAGATGCCCACGCCGTGCAGGCCGCCCGAGACCTTATAGGCCGAGTTATCGAACTTACCGCCGGCGTGCAAGATCGTCATGACGACCTCGAGCGTCGGGATCTTTTTAACAGGGTGCTCGTCAACGGGGATGCCGCGCCCGTTGTCGACGACCGTGATGGAGTTGTCGGCGTGGACCGTCACCTGGATCTCGGTGCAGAAACCGGCCATGGCCTCGTCGACGGAGTTGTCAACGATCTCCCACACCAGGTGATGCAGACCGCTGGCGCTCGTCGAGCCGATATACATGCCCGGGCGCTTACGAACGGCCTCGAGACCTTCGAGAATCTTAATCTCGCCGCCATCGTAATCGTTTTCGTTTGCCACACGTCCTCCTTCAGTCAAGAAAATGTGTACAGCCTTACTAGTTTATCGTAAAAAAATACCCTCGGGAACGAGGGTATTTGGCTCTACAAGGCCACCAGATGCGATTTAAGGCTCTTTTTTGCTTTGCACGCCCTTGGCCCACTCGGCACTGGCTCTCATGGCATTCTCGAGGGCCTCGCGCAGTTTTTGGTCTTCGATGGGCGCCACTTGGCGCTCGATCTCGGTACGCTCGGCCTCACTTAGGTCGGCGTGCGGGGCCGGCGGTCGCTCGGTCGTCGCCGGGCGCAGGCGCTCCCTGGCGGCGGGCGGCGTGTGACCGGGCGCGGTGGTTTTGAACACCAGGCCGTCCACATGTGCACCGGCGCGCTCCATGCGCGCGCGGATGATCTCGCGCAACAACGTCATTTCCTGCGTCCACGAGGGCGAGTCGAGATACACCAGCAGCTCATTGGACTCGGGCAGGTAGCGCAGTCCCGTCACATGCCGCCCCTCGCGCGTGCCCGAGCACACCGCGTTCCACGCGCGATAGACCGTGCGCGACTCCTCGGCAGCCTCCATCTGCGCGCGGCGCTTAGGCGTTGCAGCCGCCAGGATGCGCTGGCGCTCTGCGTTCAAAAACCCGCTGAAGGCGACTGTCTCGCTCTCGCGCTCGTAATTAGCACGTCTCACCCATGCTCACCACCTTGGCTCGATCAAGCAGGTCATCGGTAAAGTACCCCAGGTTGGTCGTAGTTATGACCGTCTGGATATCATCGCCGATCAGCCGCAGGAAAGCGCCGCGACGCTCGCCGTCGAGCTCGCTCATCACGTCGTCCAAAAGCAGCAGTGGGGCGGTGCCCAGGACATCGCGAGCCACGGCCACCTCGGCCACCTTCCAGGACAGCACCAGCGTTCGCTGCTGTCCTTGGCTGGCAAATGAACGGGCGGAGCGACCCGCCACGGTAAACTCAATCTCGTCGCGATGCGGTCCCACCAGCGTCACGCCGCGGCGAATTTCCTCGTCGGCGTGTTCATCAAGGGCAGCCAGCATGCGCTCGTACGCCCAGCCCTTCAGTTCTTCGCGATCCTCGACCTGGGGCAAATCCCCCAGTGTGGACGCATAGGACACGTTGGCAGCCTCGCCGTACGCCACTTGCCCGTAGGCAGTGTGCACATGGCCCGCCAGCCGGTCGAGCAGGGCCAACCGGTGCACAAGCAGAGCCGAGCCCGCGCGGGCAATCGATTCATTCCACGCGCCGAGCATCTCGCGGCAGCACCAAGTCTCCTTGAGCAAGGCGTTACGCTGGGTCACGCAACGCCCATAGGTGCTCGCAAGATCGGCATAGCGTGCGCTCAGTTGCATGCCAAAGTCATCGAGGGCGGCGCGGCGCACACTGGCGCCTCGCTTAACCATGTCCAGATGGTCGGGGCAAAACAGCACGCTCGGCAGGACCCCGCGCACACCGGCGGCGGAGCATCTCTTGCCGTTGCGGCTAAACGAGCGCTTACCGTCCTCCGCGCTCAATCCCATATCAAGCACGCGGCCGTCGCCCTCGAGTCTCAGCTCGACCTTGCACGAGCCCACGCCGTCATGGACGAGCTCGGCTGCGGTCGGATGCCTAAACGAGGCGCCGCTCGTCAGCAGCTGCAGCGCCTCTATGAGATTGGTCTTTCCCGCCGCGTTGGGTCCCGCGAGTATCGTCACGCCCTCGTCCAGGGCAAGGCGATAGCTATCGAAGCTGCGGTAGTGCGCGACGGAAAGATCGCGGGCGAACATGGTCATGGCGCAGCGCTAGATGCGGACCGGCATGACCAGGTACAGGTAGTTGATCTTGTCGTAGGACTTGAAGATGCCCGCCTGCGAGTAGCTCTTGAGCTCCAGCGTGATCTCCTTCTCCTTGGACAGGGCATTGAGGCAACCGAAGATGTAGTGGTAGTTGAAGGCGATGGTGCCCGACTCGCCCTCGGCCTCGACGTCAATGGTCTCCTGCGCCAGATCCTGGTCGTTAGAGATGGAGGACAGGCCCATCTGGCCGTTCTCGACATCGATCTCGAATTTGACGGCGGGGTTGGCGCTGGCAATAACGGCAACGCGCTTAAGGGCGGCGTTGAAGGCCGCCACATCGGTCTTGACGCTCGTCACGCACGAATCGGGGATGAGCTGCTTGTAGTTGGGGTACGTGCCCTCGATACGACGCGACACATAGGTGGTGTTGCCGGCCTCAAAGACGACCTGGGTGTCGGTGGCGCCGATCATGATGGTGGCTTGGCTCGCCATAATGCTGAGCGCGTCGTTAAAGGCATCGGCCGGGACGTTGAGCTCAAACGAGCCCTCGAGCGTCGAGGTCTCGACCTGGGTGTCGCACACAGCCAAGCGGAAGGAGTCGGTCGCCACCAGGCGCACGGTGTTGTTCTCGACCTTCATGTGCACGCCGCCCAGGATGGGGCGAGCTTTATCGGTCGAGGTGACGCGCCACACGCGGCTGACCATCTCGGACAGGATGTCGGTCGGCAACTCGACGGCACTCTCGATGGCGTAGGCCGGAAACTCGGGGAAGTCATTGGCATCGAGCGTGTTCAGGCGGAAAGAGCTCTTCTCGCAACCAATCAGCACCTGGCGCTCGGACAGCTCAAAGGTGACCGGGGCATCGGGGAGGGTCTTGGTGATATTGGAGAGCATCTTACAGGGAATAACCATCTCGCCCTCTTCTTCGACATGCGCCGCGATGCGATGACGGATCGAGATGGTGTAGTTAGAGGTCTGGAATTCCAAGATGCCGTCTTGGGCCTTAACGAGCACGCCCGACAGGATGGGGAGGGTGGATGCCGAAGCGACACCCTTCATAACGACGCCGATGGCTTGTGTAAGCGAGCTCTGGCTGACGGTGAACTTCATCTTTTAATACCTTTCTATAGATATAAATATCTTAATAATAGTAATAGCACTGACGAAACTGTTGATTACTCCCAAAGACGCAGGTCAGACCCAGAAAGAGAATCGACAGCAACCTGTGTGCAACAGGGGTGGTTTTCCACGTTCAAAACCTGCGCAAAACTTTTCATCACCGCGGGTTGGGTTTTAGACACCTTATGCCCGTGGTTTCGACAAGTTTTCAACAGGTGTCTCTATTTCCCTACGAGCGCAGTGTAATTTTATCGCGCAGCGACTTGAGGTCTTCGGTGACGGTGCGGTCTTCCTGGATCATCTTCTGGACCTTTTTGTAGCTCGTACTGACGGTCGAGTGGTTGCGGTTGCCAAATTCGGCGCCCACCGCCGTGGTCGTCATCTCGCACATCTCGATGGCCAGGTAGATAGCGATATGGCGTGCTTTGGCGATATTGGCGTTGCGACGCGGGCCGATGAGCTCCTCGTGCGTCACGCCGTACTGCTCTTCGATGACGGACTGAACCGTCTGGACGTTGATCTTTTTGGCCGATGTGTCGAAGTACTGGCTGGCGATGGCGTCGATATCGTCAAAGGTGAGCTCCCCGCCCTCGCGCTCGCGGTCGCCCGCCTCGCCGGCGCAGCGCTCGCAAAAGCTCTCGAGTTCGCGGATGTTGGTGCCCGAGACCTCGGCCATGTGTTTAAAGTGCTCGTCGGTCAGGTGCCCGCTGTCGCCCCCATAGGCCGCCAGCAGCGAGTCGTCGCCTGCCTCGGGAGCGGCGACGATGGTGTTCTCGTAATAGCGCTGCAAGATCTTGTATTTCATCTCGTAGCTGGGCTCTGCGACCAGGCAGAGCATGCCGGCGTTGAAGCGGCTGGTCAGACGCTCGTCCATGCTCAGGTCCTTGGGGGCGCGGTCTGCCGCGATGACGACCTTCTTGTTGTTGCGGATGAACTCGTCCATGAGCTGGAAAAAGTAGTCCACGCTCGCGCGCTTGCCGATGATGTTTTGGATGTCATCGATGATGAGCACGTCCACGCCGTGGTATGCCTGCATGATGGGGGCGTTGCTCTTCTTTTGGCGGTCGAACTCGGTCATCAGGTCGTCCAGATATGCCTGGGAGTTGGCATACTTGACCTTGATCTCGGGCGACTTCTCGGCGAGCTCGTTTTTGATGGCAAGCAGCAGGTGCGTCTTGCCCAGGCCCGATTTGCCGTAGATGAACAGTGATGTGCACGTGCCGCGCTCGTCCGCGAGGGCGGCAAACTTGAGTGCCGAGCGATAGGCATGGCTGTTCTCGGGGCCGTAGACAAAGTTCTCAAAGGTAAATTTTGAGTTCGCGGCGAGTGGGGCTCCATCCGTATTCTGCTCGGCCGGCACGGTCGGTGCTGGCATGGGTGAAGCGGGGGTCGCGGCTTGCGTGGACTTAGTCGGCGCTCCGCCCTTCATCTGGTTCATCATGCGACGAAAATCATCGGCCGAGAGCGTGTTCTTGATTGCAATGCCCGAATCCGCGCCCGCCGCTGCGTCATGAGCGATGGGCATGTGCGTGACGGGTGCGTTCGTTGACGTCGCAGCGGCGGTCGGCAACGGTGCCATGGTTTCACGGGAAACATTGCTGTGCTGGTGCTCGATTGTCGGCACGTCGCCTGCGGAGGCTGGCGCCGCAGGGGAAGCAGCGGGAGCCGTGGCGGGCACCGTCGCGGCAGCAGATTCGGCCGTTGCGCCTTGCGGTGCCACGATGTCGAGCGCGATCGGAGCAAAGGCGATTTCTTCCAGATAGGCCTCAATAGTCGGCTGATGCTTTTTGAGCTGCGCGATGGCAAAGCGCGAGGGGGCCTCGATCGTGAGCGTATCTTCGGTCAGGCTTATGGCGCGCGATTGCCCCAGCATGTTGATGAGGCGTGCATCTTGGCCGTCGCGCTGGCAAAAGGCGACGGCATCCCCCAGGATGATGCTTGCTTCCTCGTCCACTGTCTCTCCCGTTCTTTAGCTCTGAGCTCGCACACGAGCGGCGCCGAGTTCGGTCAGATGGTATTTCTGGCCATGCTTGATGACCAAGCCGGCCTGCGCCAAGTCATTGAGCGTGCGTGACCAAGTGGGGGCCGAGTTTCCAAACGCCCTCGCCAGATCGGTTGCACCGCACGCTTGATTTTGCGCCAGATAGCCCAGCGCGGCGTTGCCGCGATCGCTTACGAACACGTCCGGCTGTGGCTGCGCATACTGATTTGCTGCATTAGGATACATCATTTGAGCTGCTGATTGTTGAGAACTCTGCATCGGCGGCATTTGCTGTTGAAAACTTTGAGGCCACTGTTGGTAAGGCTGCGGAGTCATCTGCTGGGCCCAGGGGTTGTACTGCTGCTGCGGCATCTGCTGGTACGGCTGCTGATATCCCTGCTGGTACTGCTGTGGGAACTGCTGGCCATACCCCAGTGGCGGCATCTGCTGATATGGATATCCCTGTTGGTACGGCTGATATCCCATTTGCTGGCCACCCGGTGCCCCCGTCGCCTGCTGCATTGCTGCTGCATCCTGATCCGCCAGCGGCATGGCCTCTGGCACGTTTGGCGGCATCGACATCGACGCCGCCTGGGACTCTTGTGTAGGAAGCATTCCGGGCTGCTGCATCTGTCCCACGCGGGGCTGCATCTGTTGCGTTGCCATGGGCTGCTGCGCAAAAGCTCCCGGCAGGGGATATGCGGGCTGCTCCGTCTCGGGCCGCACGACAGCACCGCGCCCGCCGGCGCGTTCGATTTCCTGCACGCGTTTAGGATCCAGGCTTACCGTAACCACGGTGCCGTTGCCCATGTTGTCCTCGATGGACACGGCCCCGCCGGCGTTTTCCAAATACTCCTGCACCATGGGAAACCCTGCTCCGGTTCCACGGATATAGCGCTTCATCTTGCTGTTTGCGCTGGTAACGCCAAAGTCGAAAGCGCGCTCCTTGTCGTCGATGCCGGGTCCTTGATCAGCAAAGCGGATGGTGTCTCCGCCGTCCAGAATCGAGATGATGGGCTCGGCAAAGTGCGCGTGGATAAAGTTTTCGACAATCTCGCGGATGACCATGAGCGAGATATGGCCACCTTGTTCTTTCATGCACTGGTAGACGGTGTTGGTCGTCTCTTCCAAATACGTGCGGACATCTTGCGGATCAATGACGATCACACGCGGTGTCGACAGCATGTCGTCATAGACGGCGATGCGCGCGGCGTACATGGCTTTTGGCGCCTGCGTGGTCGTCTGCTCGCCTTCCTCACGCTCTTCGCGCACGCCGGTGATGTGCTCGTTGTCGGGTGCCGGGTCTCCGGAATCGACCATGGTGTAAAAGTCGTCAGACATGCCGCTCGCAATCTTTCAAAAGGTTTCGAACAAATAGTAGCTCACCGTGCAATGTTTCTCATCTTTCGACAACTTTTCAAAACCTGTTGAAAACTTTGGAAAACGGACGAAAAGTTCTCAACATTGCCAACATGACCTGTTGAAAACTCGATGAAATATCGTGAAAAGTTGCCATGCACCGCTAAATCGAGCTCGGCTTATGGGGGAACCGTGTGAACTGCGCAACCTTTTACCTTTGATTTCTTGACATTTGAACATTGATTTCCCTACAATCTTCAAGCTCACGTGTCTATATCTGCGTCCGCGCCCCCGCGGACACTCGAAATGCAGCAGGAGGAACTTAAGATGAAGCGTACGTATCAGCCTAATAAGCGTAAGCGTGCCAAGACCCATGGCTTCCGTGCCCGTATGGCCACTAAGGGTGGTCGTGCCGTGCTCGCCCGTCGTCGCGCCAAGGGCCGCAAGCGTCTCACTGTCTAGCAGCGATACACACATCTCGCATGAAGACTATTAAGTCTCGGCAAGATTTCGAGCATGTGTTCAGTCAGGGGCGTCGTTTCAATCACCCTCTGATTCGAATGACCATATGTGAATCGGTTGGCGAAGGCGACTCCGGAAGGGTCGCCTTCGTTGGTGCTAAACGGCTCGGTTGTGCTGTCGTGCGCAACCGTTCTAAGCGTGTGATGCGCGAGGCCGCCCGCAGCTGCGGATTTCCCGTTGCGGGTTATGACATCATCTTGTTCGCAACTCCCAAGACGAGGGATTCCTCGCCGCAGGAGATGGACAAGGCATTGCGTTCGCTTATGAAACGCGCCGGCGTTGCCGGGGAGGAGCGATGAGCAATCACGTTTTGCGACGTGTTGCCATCGCTCCTATTCGCATATATCAACAGGTTATTTCGCCCTTATTGCCTGACGCCTGCATTTATTACCCAACGTGCTCGCAATACGCCATCCAGGCGATTGAGAAGCACGGTGTTTTGAGAGGCTGCTGGCTTGCCGTGAGGCGCATCGCTCGCTGCAATCCCCTGCACGTCGGCGGTTATGACCCTGTGCCCTAGCGGGCACTCGCTATCGGAGGAAAACTTACATGTGGGATTGGATCGTTAACATCCTTTTCGAGCTGCTCAAGCTCATCCAGACCTTTGCGGTCGACTGGGGCCTGTCCATCATCATCCTGGTGGTCATCATCCGTCTGCTGCTGACGCCGCTTATGCTCAAGTCGACCAAGTCGACGGCTCGCATGCAGGTGCTGCAGCCCAAGATGCTCGAGATCCAGGAGCGCTATGCCGACGATCCCCAGCGTCAGGCCGAGGAGATGCAGAAGTTCTACAGCGAGAACAAGTTCAACCCCATGGCTGGTTGTCTGCCGCTTCTGATTCAGATGCCTATCCTGTTTGCCCTGTTTACGCTGCTTCGTAACCTGCCGCAGTACTTTAACGAGGGCACGTTCTCGTTCTTCAACATCCTGCCCGACCTGACCACCACGCCGAGCGCTTCCTTTGCCGATGGCTTTATGGTTGCACTGCCTGCGCTGGTCTGCCTGATCCTGTTTGCCGTCCTGACCCTGATTCCGCAGCTCTATATGTCGCGCAACCAGACCGGCCAGCAGGCCCAGAGCATGCGTATGATGGCCGTTGTCATGACGGTCATGATGCTTTGGATGGGCTGGAGCCTTCCCGTTGGTGTTCTGCTGTACTACGATGTGTCTTCTGCCTGGCAGGTTATCCAGCAGATCTTCGTGACACAGAAGGTTATCGACAAGGCTAAGGCCGATGAGGAGGAGCGCCTCAAGAACGCTCCGCTGCAGGTCGAGGTTACCCGTCGCGAGAAGAAGCCGCGCCCGCACAAGAAGAAGTAGTCGGGATATCAATCTTATTTAGGTACCTAACCTTTGGAGTACGTTATGTCTGAAGAGATTATCGAGGATATGCTTGAGGAGGTTGCCCCGCAGATTGCGGGCGATTATCCCGAGATTGCACAGCGCTACAAGGCCGGTGAAGAGCTGACCGATGAGGAGCTCGACACCATCGCCGATGTTGCGATTTCCATTCTGCGTTCCATCCTTTCGCACTTCGATGCCGCCAACTCTCCTATTGATGAGTACGAGGGTGACGAGGGCGAGCTGATTTTGGATGTTACCGCTCCTGATCTTGCTGTTCTCATTGGCCGTCATGGTCGTACCCTTGATGCCCTTCAGGTTATGTTCTCTTTGCTGGTGAGCCGCAAGCTTGGCTTTAGGTATCCGGTTGTAGTGGACGTCGAGGGATACAAGAGCCGCCGACAGGACAAGGTTGCCTCCATGGCTCAGTCTGCTGCCGAGCGTGCCATCCGCACTCATGAGAGTGTTTCGCTTCCGCCCATGAATGCCTACGAGCGCCGACTGGTTCACATTGCACTTCGTGGCAATGATGCCGTCGATACTCATTCTGAGGGTTCTGACCCCGATCGCCATGTGGTGATTGTTGCTCGATAATCTACTCGAGCTTATGCTAAGGGGACGTGGTTTCCACGTCCCCTTTTTTTGTCAAAAGTTCTCGATACACTGATTTTTGTCAGAAAGGAGCTTTCGTTGTTAGTACTTACTGAGCAGCAAGCTGACGAGATGTTGAGTCGCCTAACTTCCTATTGCAAAGAGTATTCCTCGAGCGTAACTGATGTTGAGCTGAGGAAATGTATCAAGCATTTGGATTTGGTTTTGGAAACAAATAAGACAACCAATCTCACCCGTATTCTCAACGTAGAAGATGCTGCAGTACTTCATATCCTCGACTCACTTGTTTTACTCCCCTATATCAATAAGGCTCCTGAGGGAGCTTTGCTCGATATGGGTACAGGTGCGGGCTTCCCTGGTATTCCGTTAACCATAGCCACGCATCGTAAAGCTACTTATATTGACTCTGTTGGCAAGAAGGTTGATGCTGTCAATTCCTTTGTCCATGCTCTTGGATTGAAACATGCTCATGCGGTCCATGATCGTCTTGAAGAATATGCTCGAAACCATAAGAAGCAGTTCTCTGTAGTAACCGCCCGCGCACTGGCCCCTCTACCGATTCTTGTTGAGTATGCGGCTCCGTTCCTCAAAGATGGAGGGCTATTTGTTATCACCAAGGGCAATCCTTCGGATGAGGAGCTTGCTTCCGGCATGTCAGCAGCTAAGATTTGCGGCTTTACTCTGCTTCTGGATGACGCAATTGATTTGCCTGAGGGCTTGGGCCACAGGGAGTTCATTGTTCTTAAGAAGAGTCATCCAGCATCTGTCTCATTGCCTCGTGCAAATGGCATGGCAAAGAAGAATCCGCTTGCCTAGATGTTTCACGTGAAACATAATGGATACTAACAACTTGCAGTGTTTCACGTGAAACATGGCGGTTGATATCGAATCGGAATGTTTCACGTGAAACATCCTCCGTTTGACAGCTTTAATACACACCAGGAGGGACCGTGGGATTTCGCGACGTTAAGCGTTCTAAGAGCGCAAAAGACACGCGTATCATTGCAATCATCAATCAAAAAGGCGGTGTCGGTAAATCGACGACGGCTGTAAACCTTGCAGCAGCACTGGGTGAGCAAGGTCGTAAGACACTGATTGTCGATTTTGATCCGCAGGGAAACAGCACCAGTGGATTCGGAATTGAAAAAGAAGACCTTGATCACTGCATCTATGATGCATTGTTGAATGATGTGCCGGCAGAATCGCTTGTTCTTGATACAAATTGCAAAAAGGTATTCGTAATTCCGGCTACAATTCAGCTTGCAGGCGCGGAAATTGAGCTCGTAAGCGCAATCGCTCGTGAAACCCGCCTCAAAGATTTGCTTGAGCCGATTCAGGACGAGTTCGATTTTATTTTCATTGACTGTCCCCCTTCGCTCGGCCTGCTTACTATCAACGCCTTGACCGCGGCAGACAGCGTTTTGATTCCGATCCAGTGCGAGTATTATGCACTCGAGGGCGTTACGAAGCTGCTTGAGTCAATGAAGATGGTCAAATCACGTCTGAACAAGGGCTTAGACACCTATGGTGTGCTTATGACCATGTATGACTCGCGTACTTCTCTATCGAATCAGGTTGTTGAGGAGGTTCAATCGTACTTTGGTGATAAGGCGTTTAAGACGCTGATCCCCCGTACGGTTAAAATCTCTGAAGCTCCGTCTTTTGGAGAGCCGGTAATTACCTATGCACCTCAAAATAAGGGTGCAAAAGCGTATATGAACCTTGCAAAAGAGGTGATCAAGCGTGCCTAGTGTAAAGAAACGTGGAGGTTTGGGACGTGGACTCAATGCTTTGGTCTCAGAGGCCGAGTATGAGACCGGTGGTTCGGCTGCATCTGCTTCAAATGCCGCATCTGAAACAAAACTGCCTATTGAAGATGTCGTTCCCAACCCTAATCAGCCGCGAATTCACTTTAACGAAACTGAACTTCGCGAGTTGAGCGAGTCAATCCAAGAACATGGCGTTTTGCAGCCTCTTTTGGTTCGTAAGCATGGAAACGGCTATGAGATAATCGCTGGTGAGCGTCGTTACCAGGCGTCAAAGCTTGCTGGTCTTGAGGAGCTGCCTGTCATCATTAAAGAGGTTAATGATGAAGAGATGTTGGCTCTTGCTCTTATCGAAAACCTTCAGCGTTCTGATCTGAATCCCGTCGAAGAGGCTAAGGGCTACCGACAGCTCATCGACGCCAGCGGTATGACCCAAGAGGCATTGTCGAAGGCAGTAAGCAAGTCACGCTCTGCAATTACAAACTCGCTGCGCCTTCTCGATCTCCCTGAAGTTGTTCAGCAGATGATTTTTGACGGCAAACTTACTGCTGGTCATGCGCGTGCGATTCTTGCAGTTCCCTATGAGGACGCTCGAATTCGACTTGCAGAGAAGGTTGTCGCAGAGGGCCTTTCCGTAAGAGCGACAGAAAATCTTGCTCCGTTGTTTTCTGCCGGAGAGACGCCAAGGACTCCGAGGCCAGCAACACCTCAGTCATTCAAAAAGGCCGCTCGAGTCCTTCGTCAAGTTTTCAACACGAATGTTCGTGTGAAGAGCTCGCGTGGAAAGAATAAGATTGAGATTGAGTTTAAAGACGAGGAAGAGCTCTCTCGTATTCTTGGTGAAATGATTCAGTTTGATCAAGGAGGCCAAGATGAGGAATAAGATTTTAACTGCGATTGCATTGGCGACGACTGTCGCGGCTGGTGCCTTTGCTGGCTATAAGATCGCGACAGACGATGAACTTCGAGGTCGTTTGCTTCGTGGCGCGCAAGATATTGTCGATACATCTAAGAAGAAAATGGATGCAATGACCGAAGATGTCGCTATGCGTACTGCTCAGGTGACTAAGAATCCCAAGATTAATCAAGGTTGGGTTAGCAACCAATGGGAAAATGTAGGCTATTAGGTACCTAACAATTACCCAGCATTTTTTGCGGGGCCCTTGTCTGATTCACAAGACAAGGGCCCCTTATTTTGGCTGTTATTAATGGGGCCAATAGCAGCTGATTCATAATCGAGGTCAATAAATGAAATAGCCCGGGTTGCATATCCTGCAGCCCGGGCTATTCGATGTTTCACATGAAACGTTTTGGGGTGTGACTCCCCTATGCGTTCTTTTGAACTTTGAAGCGCTGCTTCAGCTGTCCGCAAGCGGCGTCAATATCGTTACCGCGGGAGTTACGAATCGTGGTCTCGATACCACGAGACTCAAGGCGGCGCTGAAGATCCTCGACCTTATGAATCGGCGACGGCTTGAGCGGGCTGCCCTCGATGTCGTTAAGCTGAATCAGGTTAACGTGGCACAGCGTTCCCTCGCAGAAGTCGCAGAGTGCCTGCATCTCGGGATTCGTATCGTTGACGCCTTCGATCATGGCATATTCATAGGTCGGGCGGCGGCCGGTCTTCTCGGTGTAGAGCTGAAGCGCCTCGTGAAGGCGGAGCAGCGTGTACTTCTTAACGCCGGGCATGAGCTTGTTGCGCGTCGACTGGATGGCGGAGTGCAGGGAAACGGCAAGCGTGAACTGCTCGGGGATGTCGGCAAATTTGCGAATACCGGGAATAACGCCGCTGGTAGAGACGGTGAGGTGACGGGCGCCGATACCGATGCCATCGGGGTCGTTGAGGATACGCAGTGCCTTGAGAACCTCGTCGTAGTTGGCAAACGGCTCGCCCTGGCCCATGAAGACAACGCTCGTGGCACGCTCGCCAAAATCGTTGGATACATGAAGTACCTGGTCGACGATCTCTTGAGCGGTCAGAGAGCGCTTGAGGCCGTTGAGACCGGTAGCGCAAAAGGCGCAGCCCATGCCACAGCCTGCCTGGGTGGAAACGCAGACGGAAAGCTTGTTACGACGGGGCATACCGACGGTCTCGACGGAAATGTCGTCGTGGTACTCGAGCAGATACTTGCGAGAACCATCTTTAGAAATCTGCTTGGTGAGTTCAGTCGGCGTGTCAAAGGCAAAAGCCTCTTTAAGCTGCTCGCGGAAAGCCTTGGGAAGGTTGGTCATATCGTCAAACGAACAAACGTTCTTCTCAAAAACCCATTCGATGAGCTGCTTTGCGCGGAAGGCGGGCTGGCCAAGTTCGGCCACAAGCTCGCGAATATCGTTTTGGCTCAAGTCGCGAATGTCCTGAGATTTAGTCCTGGGATTCATGGAAGCCTTTCGATTTTGGGGAAACGTAGAGGGTATCGCTACAATATGGTATCAGCTGCAGAAATTATAGAGGAGGAGTCTGCCCATGCCGGGTAAAAGCCTAGAGAACATGCACGTAGCGGTCTTGGCGGGCGGTCGTTCCGCCGAGCGCGAGATCTCGCTCAATTCGGGAAAGAACGTCGTGGTGGCACTGAAGGAAGCCGGCTACACTTCGGTGGAGCTGCTCGACACGGCTGCCGATGACTTTATGGTAACCATGGCGACCGGTGGTTTCGACGTGGCGTTTATTGCCATGCACGGTGCCGGCGGTGAGGATGGTGCCATGCAGGGTGCCATGGAGACCCTGGGTATCCCCTACACGGCCTCGGGCGTGCTTGCCAGCGCTTGCGGTGCCGACAAGGAGGTCTCGAAGCTCCTGTACGCCAAGGCGGGCATTCCCATTGCCCCCGGCCTCGCGCTCGAGGCGGGCGATGAAGTCGATATCGATCATATCGTCGAGGTTTGTGGCGAGCGCTGCTTTGTGAAGCCGGCCGTCAACGGTTCCAGCTACGGTATTTCCCTGGTCCATGAGCCCTCCGAGCTGCCCGCGGCAATCGCCAAGGCGTTTGAGTACGGCGACAAAGTGCTGGTCGAGAAGTGCATCGAGGGTACCGAGATCACCGTCGGCGTATACGGCGAGGATGACGTGTGTGCCCTGCCGATTGTCGAGATTCGTAAGCCCGAGGACTGCGAGTTCTACGATCTGGACGTGAAGTATGTCGACCCTACGGATATCCATCGCATTCCGGCGCAGATTTCGCCCGAGAACTACGCTCGTGCCCAGGAGCTTGCCTGTGCCGCTCACAAGGCCCTCGGTTGCCTGGGTATCTCGCGCAGCGACTTTATCGTGAGCGAGGACGGCCCCGTTATCCTCGAGACCAATACCATTCCCGGCATGACCGATACGTCACTGTATCCGGATGAGATCCGCCACACCGACGACATGACGTTCCCGCAGGTCTGTGACAGTCTGATCCGTATGGGTCTTCGTCGAGCGGGCATTGCATGCTAATCGAGGACGCGGTTTCGTCAGGAACGCCGCAGTTTGTCGTCGACTCCTATGCCACGCTTGCCGAACGCGCCAAAACGCAGTCCTTCGGCCTTATCGAGGAAGACGTTGTCGTCCTCGATACCGAGACCACGGGTCTTTCGGTGCAGGACAATGAGCTGATTGAGATCTCGGCGGCCCGTCTTTCGGGCCGCGAGGTCATCGACCGCTTCGATACCTTCGTGCATCCCAAGCAGCTGATTCCCGCCGAGATTACCGAGCTCACGAGCATTACAAATGCCGATGTGGCAGATGCCCCGTCGGCCGTTGAGGCCGTCGCCGCTCTCGCCGATTTTGTCGGTGGTTGCCCGGTGATCGCACATAACGCCACGTTCGACCGCTCGTTTATCGAGTCGGTCAAAGGCGGCGTCAACGTGAGCGATATTTGGATCGATTCGCTGGCGCTGTCGCGCATCGCGCTACCGCGCCTGGCCTCGCACAAGCTGTCTTTTATGGCCGATCTGTTTGGCTGCGACTCGGTATCACACCGTGCCAATGCCGACGTCGACGCCCTGTGTGGCGTATGGCGCGTGTTGCTCGTGGCGCTCACCGACTTGCCCCAGGGCCTCATGGCGCGCCTAGCCGACATGCATCCGGACGTGCCTTGGTCCTATCGTCCTATCTTCTCATTCTTGGCAGGGCAGAACCCTGGTTCTATCTTCTCTCTCAGCGCCGCTCGTGCTGACGTTCTCAAGGCCGATCGCGCCGACGATCGGGTGGACGCCGATGAGCTGCCGGTTCTCAAGATGCCGAGTCGTGAGGAGATCGAGGCAGACTATGCGCCAGGTGGCCTGGTCAATCGCATGTATCCCACCTACGAGCCGCGTGATGAGCAGATCGCGATGGCGCTCGAGGTCCGCGATGCGCTGGTCACGGGCACTCATCGAGTAATTGAGGCAGGCACAGGCGTCGGCAAATCGATGGCCTATCTGGTGCCTTTTGCCGAGGCAGCACGCCGTAACAACATCACGGTTGGTATTGCGACCAAATCGAACAATCTTGCCGACCAGCTCATGTACCATGAGCTGCCAAAACTTGCCGAGCAACTGGACGGTGGTCTGTCATTTTGCGCTCTCAAGGGGTATGACCACTATCCGTGCCTGCGCAAGCTCGAGCGCATGAGCCGCGGCCAGGTCGAGATTACCACCAAGCGCGATCCGGTGGACACGCTCACGGCGGTCGCGGTCATTATGGCGTACGTCTGCCAATCAGCCGATGGCGACCTCGACTCGCTCGGCATTCGGTGGCGCAGCGTCAACCGTCCCGACTTTACGACGGCCTCGCGCGAGTGTGCTCGTCGCCTCTGCCCGTTTTTCCCTGATAAATGTTTGGTCCACGGCGCTCGCCGTCGTGCGGCGCATGCCGATGTGGTGGTCACCAACCATTCCCTGCTGTTCCGCAACGTCGCGGCCGAGGGCAGGATTTTGCCTCCGATTCGTCATTGGGTAATCGACGAGGCCCATTCCATCGAGCGCGAGGCGCGCCGTCAGTGGGCGCGTGTGGTGTCGGCGGACGAATCGCGCGTTCTGTTTGAGCGTCTGGGTGGCTCGAGCACCGGCGCGCTAAGCCAGGTTTCCCGTGATTTGGCAACCTCCGAGGGCTCTACGCTCTATCTGGGCCTTACTGCCAAGGCGACGTCGACGGTTGCGCGCGCGAGCATGGCGATCGCCGGCGTGTTCGATGGCGTTCGCGAGCTCGGCCGCCGTGCGCGTGGGGGTTATGACAATGCCAATCTATGGATTGGCCCCGAGCTGCGCGAATCTGACGACTGGCATGATTTCTTACAGTCGGCCTACACTGGCATCGACGCATTGGAACAAGCTGACAAGAGCGTCGACGCGCTGGTGCAAGCCGTCGCCGCCGACAAGCCAGAGGTTGTTGTCGACCTGGGTGATATCTCGCGCCGCCTGCACGAGCTGGCCGAGAACCTAAAACTCATCATTGATGGTACCGATGAACACTACGTGTATTCGCTGCAGGTCAATCGCAGGCTGCGTGCCGGCGGAGAGTCAATGACCGCAGAGCGCATCGACATTGGCGAGGCCTTGGCAACCGAGTGGCTGCCCGAGGTTCACACGGCTATCTTTGCCTCGGCGACCATGACGGTGTCCAAAAGCTTTGAGCACTTTAACCATGCGGTCGGCCTTGATCGCATCGGTGCTTCAACGTCGTCATCGCTGCACTTGGATTCGAGCTACGACTTCGATTCGAACATGGCCGTAGTCGTTGCGGGCGATATCCCCGATCCGCGCGATCGTGAGAGCTATCTTACGGCGCTCGAGCGCGTACTGGTCGACGCCCATCTTGCCATGGGCGGATCGGTGCTCACGTTGTTCACCAATCGGCGCGACATGGAGGACCTATACGCCCGCGTTGAGCCCAAGATGGCCCGTGCGGGTCTGGAGCTCAACTGCCAGCAGCGCAACTCATCTCCTCGTCGCCTGCGCGACCGGTTTATCAACGAACCGACCTCGTCGCTTTTTGCGCTCAAGGCCTTCTGGGAGGGGTTTGATGCCAGCGGCGAGACGCTGCGCTGCGTCATCATTCCCAAGTTGCCGTTCTCGAGCCCCACGGACCCGCTCTCGTGCGAGCGCAACCTGCGCGAAGACCGCGCATGGGCGCGCTATTCGCTGCCCGAGGCGGTGCTCGAGGTTAAGCAGGCCGCGGGGCGTTTGATTCGCTCGTCGACCGATAGCGGTGTGCTGATCTTGGCGGATCCTCGCCTGGTGACGAAGGGCTATGGCAAGAAGTTTTTAACGTCGCTGCCCACGAGCTCCTACCAGCGCATCGAATCGGCGCAGATCGGGCACTATCTACAGCTGTGGCGTGCACGCCACGAGCGGCGGCGCTAAAGCGGACAGACGAGGGTTTTTGCCATATCGCACAGACGCTTTGACAGGGCGGGGTCATCCAAGATGCGGATGGCTCCGCCCGCTGCGATTATCTGGCTCAGCAGCCAACGCTCGGAGCCGTAATGTACGGTTACCGTTGCCATGTCTGTCCCGCTGCGCTCGATTAGGGTGATGCCGGCCCAGTCCAGATGCTCCGCCATATCGAATGGCATCAAGAGCTTTGCGCTACGCTGCGTCCGGGCAAGGGAATCGTGGAGGGATGCAACGTCCGGTGCGTGAGGCACGACGGAGTCTTCCGTCAAGGCGAGTCCCTCGATTTTATCCATGCGATAGGTGCGCTGCTCATCGACCGCGATGTCCCAGGCAATCAGATATGTTTGGTCGCCGTTTGCTGTAATGCGCAAGGGGTCGACCAGACGCTCGCGTGGCCGCGCATCGTCCATCGAGCGATACGAGATACGACAGCGAACGCCGTCCTGAATGGCGCAGCTCAGCTGCTGCCAGTGCGACCCGTGGTTGACGGTGTCAAAGACGTGCTGGTTATAGCCGAGCTCTTCGGGTAGAAGAGCATGTCGAATTCGAGCCGCCGCCTGGGGCTCGATCCCCAACGATTCAAGTTCGTGGTTGAGCACAGCGCCCTCGGCGGCACTCAGGCGCAGCGGTAGTACACGCCCGGCGTCACCGGTGAGGACCACGCGCTCGCCGTGGCATTCGCAGATGATACGCGCACCCGATTCTCGGTCCGCGAGCGTCGAGACGATCTCGAGAATCTCGTCGAGCGACGCCCCCGTGATGTCAAAGCGACTGCAAATCTCGGTTCGTGTCATGCCGCTCTCGCCGGCGGCGTAGAGGGCCTCCATGATGTCGATGGCGCGCGAGAGCCTCTGCTCGCTGGTGAGTTTACGCACGGGCATGCTCGTGCACCGTCCTTTCAATGAGGTGGTTCCACGCCTGCTTGAGCGATTTGGGGGCCATGGGCCTCATGCCGTCCATGGCGTGGGCCATGCAAAATGAGGCGGCGGCTTCAAGATCGCGCACGTCAACGGTCCAAGTCCATCCCGAATCGGTGTGTGCGAGCTCACCTCGCCCGCGCGTGAGGCCGTTGATCATATCGATCTGCGTCTGCGGGGCGAACGAGAACGTAGCCGCAACGGGCGGGCGGTCGGCAAAATCGAATTCAAAGAACAGGTAGTCGTTGAGATTGAAGTCTGCAGGGATGGCGTAGGCCTTCGAAGGACGCCAAGCGCGAACGATACGGTCGCAGCGGAATGTCCTGATGTCGTCGGTGGCATTGTCGAGGCCGCAGAAGTACGCAACGCCCTCGCGCTCGAACATGCCGTAGACGCAGACGGTACGCTCTTTCTGCTCACCGCGTCCGTTCTGATATAAAAATCGCAGCGCGCATCGCTCGGCAAAGGCGCTCCATACCGCATCGACGGTGGGAGAGCGGCGGATCGGTGCTTCGTCCGCCGTCGTCCTGCCGGTGAGGTAGGCAATCTTGGAACGAATATCGGCAAGCGGCGCGGCAAAAGTGGATGAGCCGGCCGCTATTGTCTGGTCGATAGCGTTGAGCAGGATATCGGCGTCGTCTGCGGTGATGAGGCCGCCTGCCGCAAACGTGTGCTCGCGGTCGATTGTCCATGAGCTTTCCTCGGTCTCCTGCGCGCCGGCGGGGCGAACCTCCTTGATTAAGATGCCGCGTTCGAGCAGTTTGTCACGATCGCGCCGAAACTTGCGCTTATCCGAGTCGATATTGCCCGAGCCATATCCCAGGTCAGAATCCAAGACGATCTGCTCGGTCGTCAGCGGTTCGGGGGAGCTGTTGAGCACAAAGAAAAGATTGAGGATGCGCTGAGCCGTTTTATCGAAACTGGGCTCCGAATTCCCCTTTTTAATTGTCGCGGTCGCGTCGCTTGCCGTCATAGAGTCCTCGCATGAGAAGGTGGTTTGCTGCCATGATTTTAGTCCGATATGGAGATTAGGCTATATCCTTGTCCGCTCGGGGCGTTAAGATGGCCCGAATTCGGTCGTTTGCGCTCGCTCGGGGTATACTTTCGACTATGTACGGTTCTAATGTGCATGCATTGGGCCTATTTGTCGGATTATGGATGTGGAGCGCACATGGCGAACACCCAGAACTATATTAACCACCTGCTGCAGAACACCGGCATCACGCCGGCATGCAGCGAAGAAGAGCGCTTGGCTGCCGAGGATATCGCTCAGATCTTCCGCAACCACGGCTTTGATCCCGAGGTTCAGGAGTTCAATGCCCCGGCGCCCAGCAGGTTGGCATTTGCCGTTACCGGTATTCTTGCGTTTGCCGGCGCCCTGCTGATGGGCATCGGCGGCGGCATCGGCTTGGTCGGCACCTTGCTGGCCATTGTCGGTGCCGTTCTTTACGTGCTCGAGCGCACGGGCCATCCCGTGGTTTCGCGCCTGGGCAAGACGGGCGTGAGCCAAAATGTCATCGCCTACCACAAGGCCTCGGGCCCGCTCGCGTCTCCGCGCAACCGCCCGGTGGTCGTTGTCGCACACTACGACTCTCCCCGTGCTGAGCTGCTCGCCCGCGAGCCCTATGCTTCGTATCGTGCGCTCATCGCCAAGCTGTTGCCCGTTGCCACGGTTGCCCCTGCTGCCGTTGCCATCTTGCGTATCCTGCCGCTCCCCGGCGCGCTCAAGGTTCTGCTGTGGATTGTCGCGATCCTCGCTTCCCTCGTTGCGCTCGCCAACGCGGCAAACATCATTTCTAACCGTTTTGTGCTTCCCTATACGTCCGGCGCAGTGTGCAACAAGTCTTCTGTCGCCGCTATGCTCGGCGTTATGGACAACGTTGCTCCCTTCCAGGGCGAAAACGAGTTTCCCGACGATGTTCCGTTCGATACCTATTTTGGGGAGCAGAAGCGTCGTGCCGAGGAGATGGCGCGCGCAGCAGCGGAGTATGCCGCGGCCCAACAGCAAAACGACTACGGCAACACCATCGAGTATGAAGAGCCTACCTACGCCGAGGACGAGTTCGGTCAGCCGATTGCTCCCGACGCTCAGACCGAGCCCGAACAGGGTGAGGATTTCGACGAGCAGATCGAGGGCTTTGAGGGTGCGTCTGCCGACGAGACGCTGATTGGCGCCATTGTGCCCGAGGATCAGAATCAGGCTGTCCAGGCCGAAGAGTTCAATGACGAGGTTTCCGCTGCCGAGCCGGCGGAGGAGCCTGTCGTGGCCGAGCCCGAGCCCAAGCTCTATCGCAATGCCGCCGGCAACATCCGCTTTGGTTCGGATGCCATCCGTGCGCTCGGGATGCTTCCCGAGTCCTGCACGCTCGATTACGAGGAGGGCGAGGAGCCGACGTTTGAGCCCGAGCCTGCCCCCGTCGTGACTGCACCTGCGCCCGCCGTCACCGTGGATGATGAGTCTGCCGCGGTTACCGCTGCCGTTGCCGAGCTTGAGGCGGTGTCCGCGATCGATCCCGCGGCAGGACTGGACATTTTGGCCCCCGCCGCGCCGGCGCAAGACGTTGCGGACGAGTCTGACGACGATTACGTTGAACAGCCGAGGCGCGTGTCTTACGAGAGCGATACTGATTTCTCGGCCGAGATTCCCGCGGCAACGCCCCATGCCGATATTGCATCCGCGTTCTCTTCGATTGGCACCAGTGCTTCCAACTTCTTTAAGGGTGCGCTTGCAAAGGGCAAGAAATTTGTCGACGATTTCGAGGAGAAGCGCGCTGCCGCACGCGAGGCTGCCGAGCAGGAGGCTATCGCTCAGCAGCAGGCAGCCGAGGCGGCACGTGAGCGCGCGGCGCAAGAGTTCGAGCAGAACGAGGCTATGCAGTCCGTGCCCGTCGACGCTGCCGAAGCTACGACGTCCTTTGAGTCCCAGCAACCGGCGTCCGCGGATGTTGCTGAGGCGACGACGTCTTTCGAGGCTCAGCAACATGTCGATAGCACCATGTCGTTTGATGCCGCGCAGTTCGATTCCACGATAACGTTTGAAAAGCAAGGCACCGCGATTGCCGAGCCCCTTCCTGTTTCCGATGAGCAGGGCGACGCGGTAGACGATGACGAGCCCATTGATGCTGCCAAGGACGAGTCCGTCGAGGCCAACTCTGACGAAGAGCAATACGCGGCAGCCGATCAAGGTGATTCAACCGAGGTCGAGCAGGAGGAAGTGCCTGCGGTTTCCGAGACTCCCGAGACGGATGAGTCGAGGCCTTACTCCACGCAGATTTTCACCATGCCGACCCCGAGTGGTTCCGGTGCCACGGTTGCCAATGTCGCTCCCACCCAGGACGAAACGGTCGATTCCCTTATGGCCCAGATTTCCTCCCAAGCATCGCCGCGTCCGCAGATGAATGTTCCCGATCCGGCGTCGGCACCGTCGCCTGCACCCTCCTCGTCTCCGCTGGCTTCGGTCCCCGATCCGTCGCTGCCGTCGATGAAGCAGACAAACGTTGCGTCTCGCACGTCGCTGTTCGACCTTCCCGATCCCTCCGCACAGGTCAACGACCCCTTTGCTACCGCCCAGGGTCCCGAACCCACATCGGCACCCGTTGCGCCTCCTATGCCCGTTGCGTCGGGCGCACAGCCGATCGAGACCATTTCGGGTCCCGCCCCTGCGGCACCCAAGTCTCGCAAGCGCGGCCTGGGCGGCCTGTTCGGTCGTAAAAAGAAAAACGAACAGGACAGCATGAGTGACTGGCTGGGCGTCGAAGACGATTACGATGCCAAGAAGTCCGGTCGCGGCATCGGTTCGTGGGATAATTTCGAGGACGATAACGATGGCTGGAAGGGCGGCGCTACGTCTTCCGACGGCGCTTCTTCCGAAG
The DNA here is from genome assembly GCA_900542945.1 of uncultured Collinsella sp. GTDB lineage: Bacteria > Actinomycetota > Coriobacteriia > Coriobacteriales > Coriobacteriaceae > Collinsella. The sequence goes on along the minus strand of UQPI01000010.1, from coordinate 23,615 downwards.
ATATGCTCTCGGCTGTCGCCTCTATGGGTGACGATGAGCTGCTCGGTCACGATATCTGGTTTGTGGCAACGGGCGCCTCGGATTGTGATGGCGCCGGTATGAAGGCCTTCTTGGCTTCGCATCGCGATAAGCTCCGCGGCGTATTCTTCATCAATCTTGAATCCGTCGGCGCCGGTAGGCTTTCGGTGGTGACGGTTGAGGGCGAACAGCAGCTGCTCAAGGGCGATCGCCGCATCATGAACCTGGTCAGCAAGGTGTGCAAGTCGTTCCATGTCGATTGTGGCGCGCTCGAGATGCCCTATGCCAAGACCGATGCCTATGCCGCGCTCGAGGCGAGCCGCCGAGCCCTCACCATCGCCGGCGTGGACGGCACGCGCCTGGCTTGTGCTCGTACCGAGGACGACCTGCCCCACAATGTCAACCCGACGAACATTGCCACGGTATCCGAGGTCGTGACCGAGGTTATCCGCCGTTCGTAGACGGAGCTCTAAGGAGTCAACGTGTTTTCGTATATTAAGCGCCATTGGCCTGTCTACGTGATTTTGACCTTGATTGCCATTGCGTTAGGATTTGGGGCTGCCTACATCGTGGGTGCGAAGGGCTCGACCCCCGCCTCCGCAATCAGCGAAGAGGTGGAGCAAGAACAGAGCACGGGTGCCGATGGGATTCCTGAGTCCGAGCAAGCAATCGTTGATGGTGGATCTTCGTCTGCAGAGTAGATGCGGCGATTTAAATGATTGAAAGCGGGTGAGCCGGGGGACTGGCTCGCCCGCTTTTTCATCGCGCTAGCGCTTCTTTGGGATTGACCTAAGGCGAGCGAACCATAGGGCTGCGGCACCCGAGGTCAGGAGCGCGGTGATGCAAGCGGCGATGGGAGCTGATCCTGTTGCCGGTAGGTCCTGCGGTAGGGTACAGCGTTGAATGACACTGTCCTCGTCATGTGACTCAAGTTTATCGCCGCCGCCGTTGCGGCAAAGATCGACGCGTGCGCTGTTGGTGAGTGCAGTTTGGGGTGTGTAAGCCGACGTTGCCTGCATGTGCACGACTGCGCCCCGAGCATCTGTGCCAAGGATTGCTTTGGCATCGTCAAGGTCGTCGTGCTCATCTTTGAGATCATCGCGGGTCCAAGAATCCGTATCGCTTCGAGTCGTAAAGTCGGCGGCTACCGCACCGTATTCAATGCGAATGCCCGTCACGACGGTATTGGATGCAAGGTCGAGTTCTTTCGCCTCGAGTGTGGCGGATTCCGTGGTCGAGACATCCGCCTTCCAGAGGTGCCAGCCGTCGTAATCGACGAGGCGGCAATCTTCACCCAGACTCTCTTTTACTTCGTCGGACTCAAGCCAAGGATTTTCGTGCCCATCGTCAAGCGTCGCGTTTGCCGGCTCATCGACGTCTGTCGAGTCCAACGGCGTCGTGCGATACCACACGTTGCACAGACCGTTGAGGTCGCCGATGGCGACGGGGGTTTCGATTGAGACGAATCTCGCCGTATCGTCCTCGGCACACTCAAGATCATCGGTAATGGTGAACTCATCAACCCAGGTAGCTGAATCGTTTCGAGCGTCGATGGTATAGGAGAAAAGACCGTCCGTATTGGTTTGCGTTGCGGCGCGATTTTTACCATCGCCGTTGGCCAGCAGACCCTTCCCGATAGGTTGGACAAGCTCCTGACGCTTGTCGACCTGTCCTTTGATCTCGATGGGCGCATCCTTCATCGCGACGGATTGGACTTCTCCCGTATCCTTTATTTCAAACGTTATCTCCTCGGCAAGGTCATAGGTCCGCGGAGACATCATTTCGCGCAACGAGTAGGTGCCGGGTGCAAGATGTTCGACGCGGTGCGGCTTGTCGGATGAGGTCCAGGAGTCTATTTCGGTTTTATCGGGACCATATAAGGTGAGTTGTGCGCCTTTCACTTCCTGCTCTCCGCTTGCATCGACCTTGGAGATATCAACCTTGGTGTAATTGTCGGATACGTTAAGCCGTGCTTCTACAACGGGTGTTTTCTGGTCGGCATAAGCGAGGTCTACGATATGGGGCGTCCGGTCGAGTAAGAAGCCTGCCGGCGCTTGAGTCTCGACAACCTCGTAGCGTGCGGTGCCAGATCCCAGCGGGAGGTCGTCCGCGCGTGCTTCTCCAGTTTCATCCGTTGTGACGGTAGCGACAGTCTCACCGTCGAGCGCGGCAATGCTACCGTCGGGGCGCACGATATCACCCGAGGCACGGATCTCAAAGATGGCGCCCGCGAGGCTGCTGCCGTCTACGACATCGGTTTTAACGATCCTGATGTTTCCGGTCGCGGCGTGGTCATAATACGAGGCGATTGCAACGGGCGTTAGGTTCATGTCGGCGGGTATGTTTACCTCGATCTCTTTGCCGACAAGATAGGGCTCTTTGGCCGAGGTTTCGCGTACATAATAGGTGCCCGGCACGAGCGATTCGGGCAGTGTGACGGTCCCGGTCGCGTCAGTCGTAAAGGTGTCCATTACGTTATGTGCTGGATGCCAGCAAGTTTGTGAGACAGGTTTGTGATTGCTGTCGAGGAGTTGGAAGGTGAATCCGGCTAGCGGAACAGAAGCGCCTGTTTGGGCATCGCGTTTTACAATCTGGAGATGCGTCGACAGAGCGTGGTTGTCCACGATATATTGAAGCTCGGCGCCGTCGGAAATCTGATTGGCCCCGACGGTCCATTCCCCTGCACGTTTAAAACCCTCGGGGACGGTTTCCGGAACCTCGCGAACGGTGTAGCCGGCGCGGTCGTATGGGATGGCTCCGTGGACACCGGCGGGTCGCTTGCCTGCGCCGAACCATGCTTCTGACTGATCTTTGGTGGAGGCAAAGCCATAGATGTTTGTGGTCAGTGTGCCAACAACCTGCTGAGAGCTGTTGCTGACAACCTCAAAGACAACACCTCCTGCCGGCTGCTCCAGGCCGGATTGATCGCTATTGCCGTAGTCCTTGAATTTGGAAATCTCAAGGTCAAACGCAATGGGGATATCGGAAACGCGAGATTCGATCTCGACCACGCCTGAATCACCGAGCTGGTCGGCTCCAACGGTATAGGACCAGCTGTCGTTGGCTGGCAGGTAGCCCTCGGGGGCTTTTGACTCATAGATGGTAAAGGTTCCTAGGGGGACATCGGTGAGGGTAGCTCGACCGCTTTCATCGGTTGTGAGGGTTTGCGCCCATCCGGGGGTGGATTGCGACACGCACGTGAACTCTGCTCCCGCAAGTGAAGCTCCAGCCTGGGGTCCGGCATCCGTCGCGGCATCGAGTTTTACGATACACAGGTTGATGGTGCCGGGCTGTTCTTCAATGGCGACCTGTCCACCGTCATTCCCCGTGGTAAAGGCGATGCGATCACGACGGCGGACATAGCCGGCCGGCGCCTTCGTTTCAACTAGGTAGTATGCCGTATTGGGCAGAAGTGCTGCCTGCGCTCGACCGTTGCTGTCCATCTGGATGGTGCCGACACGCGCGCCGCTGGCGCTCTCAAAAACATCGAATGTTGCCCCGTCAAACTGATAAGTATTGTTTCCGCTGGTAATGGCAGCGTTTGCAGACTGCTTTTGGAAGGAAACAGAGACCGCCGGCAGTACATAGAGCATGTCTTGACGTTTGCTGCCGCCCGATACGGCTCCTAGATAGCGCCGCGCGCGGTGCGGAGCGGCTTTGATGCTTCCTGATTTTGCGCTGTCGTGGAGCCATCGCGCAGCCGCCACGACTTCATTGTCGGCGGTAAAGTGTCCACTCTTGGTTTTGCCCTGAGCGGTCGTGTAGGAGTAGGTGCCGTCGACATGGGTAGTGCCGTTGAGCATCCATACGGCAAGCTGGGTGGCGGCGCGGGCGCGATCTGGTGAAAGATGGTAACCGCCAAACGACGTGGCGGTAGGATATCCGTGACAAACGATTGCCGCGAACTCGTCGTCGAGCCACACCCAGCCTTGATCAAAGTTGAGCCATGGGCCGCCCGGCTTGGTGGGGCCGGGGCGCTCCTGGTTCATGCAGTAGGCAATCGAGGCGTCTTGAGCTTCATACTTGCCGATGAAGAAGGGCCCACAATCATCGCTAATAGTGCGGAAGCCGAGCTGGTCGTAGCCATCGACGGCAAATGCGGCTCCCGGTGCCAGGCAGCCGAAAAGCAGGAAGAGGAGCAGGAGCAGCGGACCTGTTGTGATTGCGCTGTGGACAGAGTGCGTGGGTGCGTTGGACATGGCTGCTCCTTATCCCTCGTGCGCCGCACGGGGAGGCTGCGACGCGTAGGATGAGGCTACCCCCGAGGTTCATGCGGGTAAGTACCGGAGCCTGACCAAAAGCTTGCCCAATTCCTGACAAATTGAGCTCAAATACAACAATCAAGCAAAAGCGCAGGTAGAAGATAGGGAGAACAGGAGGTCAAAGGTCCTCATCTCCACAATTGACGCGATTTTCAAACGAATCTCCACAGTTAAAACAAGCATCACCACCCTTGTATCGAACAAGAAAACCGCGTTATACTAGCCAACACACAAGCGGGCATCGCCAAGTGGTAAGGCATCAGCTTCCCAAGCTGACACTCGCGGGTTCGAGTCCCGTTGCCCGCTCCAGTTAAGAGCACAAGCACGGCACCATCACGGTGCCGTGCTTTTTTCAATAAAGTGCTGGGATTCGAACCCGACAGGGTGCGAGCGTTAATCAAATGTCCAAGTGTGAATTCTCACACTATGCCGTTAACCAACTTACTACGATACGCGTTGCATTTTGTTTGTGTTGAGGCTATAGGCTTAACGGCGGTTAAAAGGTCACCTCACTAGGTGTTGGAGACAACCTTCTCGATGGCGATATCGACCTGCTCCTGTGCCAGCTTGGTAGCCTCGTTCTCAAGTTGGTCAGCCTTGGCCGAGGTGCTCACGCTCCTGTCCATAAGGTCGGCGATGGCAGATTCGACGTCCGCGCCAAGACGGGGAACGCGAATTTTTTTGATATCGATAGGGCTAAGTTGAGGCACCGAGGTTCCGTATGCGCAACGAACGACCGACGGCCTGCCAACGGTGGGACTGTTCAGAAAAGCAAGCAGGTAGCCAGTTCGAATCTTTGTAACGTCGGGATAGATTCTCAGCAGATGGTTGCTGCCAAACATTCCCTCATGATTCTCCGTGAGCAAAAGAGCTCGTCCTAGGATGCCGTACTTTTGACCAGAACATGCCATGACGAGAGTTCCCGGCTTTAGGATGTAACGCTCCCAGTTTTTAATGAGCTTGGCGTAAACAAATTTTGTCGGTTGAGTGTTAACGTCAAAGACCTCGGACACACCCACAAAGGGAACGTTGGAATCGCCATAAAACCGCTTGAAGCGAGGAAGCTCTTCGACGTCCTCTACAAGTTCAGCAAGTGGCGCATACTCCATTACGTCAACCAATGAGTCTACGGCGCTTATAGAGCCGGCATAACTGTCAGCATCAAGGCGCGATCTGTTGTCAATAACTTTGGATAAACTCACCACGCATGTTCCTGCAGGACTTTCTGCCTCACAAGCAATACCGACCTCCTTCTCCAACAGCTTAAACGCCCCGTCCCGCAGCTTCCAGGCCTCGCCGCGCAGGCGCACAGCCTCGGCAGCTTTGTCGCCGATGGCTTTGCGCGTGGCCGCATCGGGCATGATGACCGGAAACTCGTTGGCGTGGGCCACCTCGATGTGCTTGATCATGTGACCGTACTGAGACGCTCGTGCGATCTGCTTGAAGAAGTCCGTCTTCATATACGCGTAGAGCCAGCCGTACTCGTCTTGGTCCTTCGGCTCGATGCGCAACAGGTCGTCCGTGATGACCTTGTTCAGGTGATGCGGGTACACGGCGGTAACGTTGCCCACCACGCCCGAGCGCGAAAGCAGCAGCCAATCCTGATTGACGAATCTAGAATCAGCCTGGGGCACGAAAGGCGCGGCGAGCCACTTCCTCACTCGGGGAAAGTCCTCGAACACCTGGCCGGCGGTAAAGAAGGGTAGCCCTTTGCCTTCCGGCACGGTATACCCCGTCAGTCTGCTCGGCTGCCAAATGTCGGTAAGGTCACCGAGCCTCTTGTGGTTGTCGCACTGGTTGGCAAGGCGTACGAAGCCGTACCCGTCGCGCAGGTAGGTTGACGCCTCGAGCCTCACGTCGCCGCCCAGCACGGTGGAAAGTCGGACGCTCTTCACCAAAGGCGCGATCGTCATTGGTCTCGCCTCCATTCAAAGAAGGCGCCGGCGATCGCCATCGTCTCGTCGTCCACCACGCGCTCCTTCGAGGTGTGGCTGCTCTCCTCTTCGGAGCCCACGTTGCCCGTCACCGCGGTGGTCTGCTCCTGCACAATGGGGTAGCCGTCATCGTCGCGTACATAGGTGGTCTGACCACGCTTGTCGTGCCCTACGTGGTCACAGATGGCCATAAATATCTTGTAATCCTGGAAGGTACCGTCCTTGCAGTATGCCTCTTCCTCACTGTCCCAGCGTCTCAGCACAAGGACGGATGTCTGCACGCCCACGTTGGGTTGGAACGCATCCGGGTGCATGTCTACCGAACCCAGGATCTGCGCATGGCGCAAAATCCACTGGCGCACGTAGCCCAGACCCGGGTTGCCCAGGATGCCGTTGGGAATGACGAGCGCCGCCACACCCACGCCGGGCTCAAGCAGGCGGATACACCGCTCGATGAAGAGGATCTCGGGCGGCTGAGATGAGAAGAGCTTGGGTTCCATGCTCCACTCGGCATCTTCCTCGGACCACGACCAGGTGTGTCCAAGGTCGAAGGATTCCAGAATCGCCGGGTCTTCGATAGGAATCTTGGAGCCAAAAGGTGGGTTGGTCATAATCGCCGTAACGCCGTGCCCCGGCTGCAGCGCCTTATTTGCCGCAATGTCGGCGGCGTCCAGGCGCAGCGCCTTTTGCAGTTTGGGTTCAAAGCCCGAGAACGGCTCGAGCGAGTTGGCGTGGAACAGCTGTCCGGTGCCGTCGTTGTTCATAACCATATTCATCTTGGAGGCACGCACTAGGATGGGATCAAAGTCGATGCCCACGATATGCTTGGACAGGAACTCGCGCTTGCGCGCGATCAGAGCCTCTTGCTTGGCTGCTTTGCTGCGCCCGCTCACCTCGACGGAGTCTCTGATCTTCTCAAGCACGTAATTCATGGCCGTGACCAAAAAGCCGCAGGTGCCCATGGCGGGGTCGAGGATGACGTCGTTTTCGGACGGGTCGACCATCCGCACCATCATGTGGCACATGTTGCGCGGCGTGAAGAACTGGCCCTTGTCACCACGCAGGTTGGAGCCCACGATTGTCTCGTACGCGTGGCCCTTAACGTCCACGTCGCTCTCGAGCAGGGAATACATTTGCAGCTGCGCCACGATGTAGGCGAGCACATCGTCGGTTAATGCGATGCGCTCGTCGGCCTTGAAGATGGTCTCGTACGACTGCTTGACGTTTCCAAAGAGTGCCTCGATGCGCTTGCGGCACTTCTTCTTACCCGCGGCGCCCTGGCGCTCGGTTGGCGTGATGTAGAACGTTGGCGTCTCGGAGTCGCGCTCATCCTGGATTTTGCAGAAGATGATCTTGAGCAGTTCAAGGAATGCCTCGGCCTTTTGGATGCCTTGGTTTCCGGCGATGTAGTTGTGACAGCGGCGGAACGAGTACAGCAGCGAGTCACTGGCGGCGGGGCGCAACTGGTCGAAGCGCGGCGCGTCGTCGGGTACCTCGCCACCAGCATGTGGCAGATCGGGCACGGCCTCGGGGCCGCGCTTGCCGGCATCGTCCACCACGTAACGGAAGGTAAGCAACTCGTCGCCGTTGGTCCACATGCCATAGGTCGAGTTCATGCAGGCAGACGCATAGGAGTGCATTTGATCTACGCCGTCTTTTTTGCCTTTGGCCTTGGTCTTGGGGTCTTTGCACTCGACGATGATGTGGATGTTTTCCTGGGTGTGCGCTTTTCCCGGCTCCCAGATGGCGACGTCGACCGCTTTTCGGTTGCTGCCGAACTTGATCGACTCCTCGACCCCGATCTGCTCCTTCTTGTAACCGTACTCACGCACGAGGGACTTTAGGATTTCCTGGCGCACTCGCTCCTCGGGGGTGTCCCTGCGCTGCGTCACGCCGTCGATGAAGTCCAGTATAGTCTCCGGCTGGATGACCGAAGTCTTGCTCACTTGCGACATTACGATTCCGTCCTTCCAACCTTGGTGTTGGTATCAACGCGTGCGGGGCCGCCCGATGCGACGCCCATCTCGCGGCTAATCAAATCTTTAAGAAATCCCTGCTTGTTTTCCTGTGCGGAGAGGAATGACCAAATCTCCTCTTCGGCGGGATAGAACCGCAGACAGAACTGCTGGGTCTTGTCGTGCTTGTACTTACGATCGGCTCGCTTCTGAGCTTCTGACGGCATGGCACCTCCCAAGGACATAGCTTAGCCATAATAGGAATTAGTATAGGTCTACACCTATATGTAGACAAGCAAAATATCACGAATCAGCAGGTAAAGGATGATTTTTAATTAAAGAAATAGAAGCCAACAAATGTAAAAACGGCCTCTAAGACATTGGACGTTTTTACGGTTGAGGAAAGTGGAGCTTGAGAAATGATCCGCCATGAGCGCTCCCTGCCGCTCGTGCATGGAGTGGCAGGGAACTATTTTTGTTGTATGAGACTGCCGTCTCGCAAGGTTGCAATGCCCGATTGGATGTCGACTTCAGTTGGATCAACCATATGCGCTGTTGCCTGACGCTGCGCGATGCCAGACGACGGAGGATGCGTCCTATCACGACTGGTAGTCAGGCACATTCTGGGCTAGTTGCGAACTTGGCTTGGAATGTGCCTGTTTGGCAGAATCGAAATCGCGAGCCATATCACTCGACTATGTGCCACTCAGCTGCCGAAGTGCTTCCAGCGTTGGTGATGCGGCCAGCTTTCCGTAGGCTTTGGAGCAGATAGCTTACATGGTCGCCTTTTTGCTTTGCCGTAAGGTCTGCCGGCAAGGCATGATCCAGCCCTGCGATAATCTCCGCTCTTGAACATGGGCGCACGCGCAGGAGCTCCAAGATCAACTCCTTGAAGACGCTATTGTCTACGCCCTTGTTTCGCACATACTCGCTGTGGGCACCGGTGGCTGCTGCCACCTCGGCTGAGACCGTCAGTTTGGGGTAACGGCCCCTAACGAGGCCTTGTTCGTGAAGCAGACGTGACTGTTCCTTTGTGACGGGTAGTCCCTTCTGAACGAGGTCCAACAGCAGCACTGTCACCAAATCAAGATTTCGATTGCTTGCGAGAAGTCGAGAATAGTCCTCGTTGAGAACCGTACCGTACAGCGTTACGGCAACGCGCCCAATCTCAGATAGATCGTAGGTGGGCATTGGTAATAGGCGGTTGCGCTGAATATCGAAGACGTTGCGAATGCCTATGGCGTTGCGGTCCATCATGCCTGTTTTGTTCATAGCGCTTGAAAGCAGGGGGTTACGGTAGTAGGGCGGCTTGTAGCCGCTCGCGAGCGCGTTCTCTATCGTCTCGGGGATAAAGGCACCCTCGTTCTTGAATATAAGCTTGTCCTCATACTCAAGGACATTGATCTTTCCTGACATCCTGAAATCTTGATGCGCAATAGCGTTGTGGAGAAGTTCTCGAATGACTTCGGGACTGTAGCGATGCGCTTCGGTGGGAAATAGCGTCTCTTCGCGGTCGAAGAAGCGATACTTTTCGTTTCTTATCTTTCCCAGGATACGATCGACCTGCAGAATGAAGGGCGGCTCAAAGTGTTCATAGGCCATAGTGGAGCCGTCGCTCGCGTAGAGCGTCCAAGTGATGCGCGGCTCAATGCCACCCAGAAAGACACTCGATTCCGGTTTGCCCAGAAGAACGAGCGCCGCATTGCTCACGTGGCCGTGGATCACAAGCGCCATCTTGCTAAGGATAGATTCTTCGTCGAGGCTACGAACGGCAGGCTGGCTTTCTCCGAACTTTTCGACGAATTTGGAGCATGCAAAGCTAACTGCATCTGGATCAAGGTCACCGAAGTTTGCCTCGTAGGCAATCTGGCGCGACCAGTCGGGCCGGCTCTGCCCGTAAATGGCGTCGAGTTTGAACTTGGGCATCTCTACGAGGGACTCATTCTCTCGTGACCAAGGGATTCCGTGCCAAGTCGTTGGCGTTGCGAAGCTGCCAGCCGGTATCTGGAAAGCAATGACTCTTTTGTCATCAACCTCAAACTCGTAAATCTCTTCGAAAGTCATGCCGTTGTTGGTGTATTGGGCGATTTCGTGCTTTAGGCGTCGCAGGCCGACACTTGGCGATTGGGGTTCTTTACGGTAGGCGGTTCCCTTTATCTTGCGGTCGTTTGAAATGCCAAAGAAAAGCCATCCGCACTCTGCCTTGCGTAAATTGGCCTCGTTGCTGAGGGCGGAGAAATACCTGCCAATGTCCTCGAAGTCATAGTTCTGCTTTGCTGCCTTGTATTCGACGACCTCGGTCTCGACGTCTGCAATGATGCGCAGAAGTAGGGAGGGCATTTCGCTCGTTTTCCGTATCATGACACTCCATATAATGTAATTTTATCCGCAACTAATGTAATTATATCTCCTGTTACATTAGCCGCCCGTGCATAAGGTTGTAGGCCGACTGTAAGGTCATATATTTCAGTGCATATAATGTCTGTACTTTTAATTTACCTCGCAGATTAGCTGCCAGGGGAAACGGAAAATAATGTGTCTTCTTCTAATGTAATTTCGCATGTAGCTTCGCGGATAACGCGTGAAATTACATTAGTACACGGAACTATTGCCGCCTGCTGCGGTGACGCTGCTGTCCATCTTCGTTGCCCGCTCCAATTCCAAAATGTTAGGTTCATGCCTGCTGCCCATACTTGCACCTGCGCACGGTACAATGGTTGGGTTACGACCAACGTGCCAATAACCAAAAAGGAGCCGCTATGATCGATCGCTATACCCGCCCGGAGATGGGACACATCTTCTCCCTCGAGAACAAGTACGCCATTTGGCAGGAGATTGAGGTCCTGGCCTGCGAGGCTCAGGCGGAGCTCGGCAAGATCGGTATTTCCAAAGAAGAGACCCAGTGGATTCGCGACCACGCCAACTTTGAGAAGGCGAAGGTTGACGAGATCGAGGAGGTCACGCGCCACGATGTCATCGCCTTCCTGACCAACATGAAGGAATATATCGACGCCGATGTTCCCGAGGGCGAGCCCAAACCTAGCCGCTGGGTTCACTATGGTATGACCAGCTCCGACCTGGGTGATACGGCTCTGTGCTATCAGCTTACTCAGGCGTGTGACCTGATTATCGAGGACGTCAAGAAGCTCGGCGTGATCTGCAAGCGCCGCGCCTTCGAGGAGCGCAATACGCTCTGCGCCGGCCGCACTCATGGCATCCATGCCGAGCCGATGACCTTCGGTATGAAGTTTGGCTCTTGGGCATGGGAACTCAAGCGCGATCTCGATCGTCTTGAGGACGCTCGCAAGAACGTTGCCTTCGGTGCCATCTCCGGTGCCGTCGGCACCTACAGCTCCATCGAGCCGTTCGTCGAGGAGTACGTCTGTGAGCACCTAGGTCTGGTTCACGACCCGCTGTCCACGCAGGTCATCAGCCGCGATCACCACGCCTACCTTGCCGGCGTGCTTGCCACTACAGCGGCCACCTGCGAGCGCATCGCGACCGAGGTCCGCAACCTGCAGAAGACCGATACGCTCGAGGCCGAGGAGCCCTTCCGCAAGGGCCAAAAGGGCAGCTCCGCCATGCCGCACAAGCGCAACCCCATCACCATGGAGAAGGTCTGCGGCCTGTCGCGCGTCGTGAAGTCCAACGCTCAGGTCGCCTTTGACAACGTTGCCCTGTGGCACGAGCGCGACATTTCGCACTCTTCTGCCGAGCGTGTCGCCCAGGCTGATAGCTTCATCGCGCTTGACCATATGTTCCAGTGCCTCATCCGCGTTATCGACGGCCTGCAGCTGTATCCGGCCCGCATGATGGCCAACCTCAACAAGACCCGCGGCCTCATCTTCTCTTCTAAGGTGCTTCTTGCCCTCGTCGATACGGGCATCACCCGCGAGGACGCTTACGCTATCGTGCAGGAAAATGCCATGGCCACCTGGCACGAGGTGCAGGATTGTGTCTCTGGCCCCACCTTTAAGGAGCGCCTCGAGGCCGATCCGCGCTGCACCGTCAGCCAGGAGAAGCTCGACGAGATCTTTGACCCGTGGGACTTCCTCACCCGCATTGACACGGTCTTCGATCGCCTGGAGCAGCTGAGCTTCGAGTAGGGTTAGCCTAATTCGACCGCTTGCGGATGCATTTCAACCTTTGGCGCCTTGCCCGTCTTGGGCGAGGCGCTTTTTTTACTGTCGCATATGCGCCCGGGTAATAAAATGAACTTCGACTGCTGTTTCGATGAAAGGGGGCACGTGCCCAGACGCATCAAGCGGGCCACCATCGTCTCGTTCGCGCTCATACTCCTTGTTGCCGTCTGTGCGGGCGCCCTGACGTATACCGTTCGAAGCAGTTCTTCCTCCTCGAATGAAGCCGACAGAGATCTCCCGGTGCTCAAGATTGGCGTTACGGATAATGACCCCTATGTGTATGTCGATACCACAGGCGATTATGCCGGTATCGATATCGATATCGCCCTCGAGGCCTGCAAGCGTGCTGGAATCAAACCGCAATTTGTTGACATATCTTGGAATGATCGCGATCGCCTGCTCAAAAACGGCGATATCGATTGTCTGTGGTGCGACTATTCGCCCAATTATCGCGAAGACGATTATTACTGGACTGAGCCGTATCTGACCGTGACAGTCTCGGTTGCCGCCAAGAAAACGAGTGGTATCAAGGGTTTGGCGTCTCTCGATGGAAGCAAGACCGTTGCGGTGATTGCGGGTTCGGTGAGTGAACGCCGATTGCTTGCCGGGGACCTAGGGATCTCGCCGGATGTGCATATCAAATCATATGGCTCTGCCGAACTCTGCAAAGCTGCCCTGGTCAAAGGTTATGTTGACTGTTGGATGGCGGACGTTCAATCGCTCGACCGGCTCGTCGCGCAGTATCCCGGTGTTTATCGCGTGTTTGCCGACAGCGTTATGACAGTTGACCTGGGCGTTGCGTTTGAGAACAGCTATGAGGGGGAGTACGTCAAAAACCTCAATACCGTGCTGTTCGACATGGACCGAGATGGCACGATTGAGCGCATTGTGGACAGTTACAAGGCAGGGGCGACGACAGGTAGGCAAGGAGCGGAATCATGACAAATGATGAGCGCCGCTTGCATCGAAAGCATTTAGTTACCGCGGCTGTCGCCGTTGTGACCAGCATTGTCTTGTTGGGCCTGCTGTATACGATCGGCACGCATCGCTGCCTCGATAAGACGCTTGGGTTTGGCCGGGAAGCCATGGTGTTTTTACAGGCCGCCTGCGAAAAATATGACCGATATGAGCAGGGAAGAAAAACCGAGGCGACGCACAATTTGGATGCCGCGGTCGAGTCGTTTTCGACGTTCTTGCCGCCTGATCGCGTTGAGGTCAACGATGATCGTGTCGAGGAGTGCGTCCATACCGAGCACCTTTCGGGAATGCTGGTCATGGACGCCGACGGCCATATGGCCGCTCATTACGATATCGACGGTCGCGATCCGCTGATGCTGTGGCGAGAGGAGCTGGCCTGTTCGTCGGTCGTATCGATGTATCGAGGCTCCAAGGTGTCCTACTCCACCGTCGTCGAGCGTCGCGATGTCGACTTTGCCGTGAGTGCCGTTCCGTACGGTGATGGCGTAGCGCTGGGGTACCGATCGCTTGCGCCCGAGCCCGCCGATGATTATTCGTACACGATCGCCGACGTGCTCGTGAACAACACATTCCATCAGAGCCCAACGGTGCTCGTGATGCGCGATGCACAAATCGTTTCTTCAAACGATTCGACCGTCGATATAACCCTTGCTCGACTTCTCGTCGATAGTGGAATTGACTGGAAAGACGAAGGACTAACACGTGTCGAATATCGGGGGGCTACCTGGTATGCCGTGCGTGCGGCGTATAAGGACTACCGCCTGTTTGCGCTGTATCCCAAATCTGAGGTCATGTCTGGCAGGATCACATTTGTCGCCGCTGGCGTCTTGGTGAGCCTTGCGTTTTGGGTCGTGGTGCTGTTGGCTCGAAATATCGTTAACCACCGCAATTTGGTCGAAAAGGATAAACAGCTCGGCATTATCAATGCCATAAGCGCCATCTACGATTCGACCTTCCTTTTGCATCTCGACACCCTCGAGATCGAGGGGATCAATATGTCGCCGGCGATAGCGAAGATATTTGCCGAGCACAGCGAGGCATATGACTTTATGGACACGGTCTGCCGGGATATCGTGAGCCCCGAAAGCCGCGAAGCGGTCGTGGGGCTCGTAGATATAAGCACTCTTCGTGAACGTATGGAGGGCGTACCGTACTTGGCTGCCGAGGTGCGAGATTGTCGAGGCGCTTGGTACTCGCTACAGGTTGTCCCCCAGCATCGCGATGAGCAAGGCCGGCTGGAGTCGGTCGTCGTGGCGACGCACAACATATCGATGGTCAAGCATGCCGAGGAGCTGTCATACCAAGATAAACTGACGGGGCTTCGCAACCGCAACTATCTTGAATCGCGCGGAGATAGCCTGGTAAACGAGGACTTGCCCGTGAGCGTGATTATGTTGGACTGCAATTATCTCAAGCGGACCAACGACATCTATGGTCACGAGATGGGGGATGAACTGCTGCGACGGACGGCGTCCGTGCTGCGGCGGGTGGCTGGTGCGGATTATCTGCCGATGCGCCTTGGCGGCGACGAGTTTTTGCTGGTTTGCCCCCATACTGACAACGAGTCTGCGCTCGGGCTGGAACAGGATCTTCGTCTCGGTCTTGCCGCGGTAAGCGATGAGGCCCTGACGGTCAGCGCATCGATTGGCGTGGCGACCGTCGAGACGGCTGGAAACACGCTGGCCGATGTATATCGTGTCGCCGACCACAATATGTATCGGGAGAAGCGCACTGTCCACGCACAGGGTGCGGACTGCTAATCTTGCCCCCACGAGTCCATGCATCGTAGGATGTTGAATCGGTGCTTGCGATCATAAGTCGGCCCAGGCGGGGATAATAGACGTCTGAAATTTCTTTCTGAGAGGGGATCTCAATGATTAGTTTTGACTACAAGCCTCAGGGTGTATGCTCTCGCACTATTCACCTTGACCTTTCCGATGACGGCAATAAGGTGCTGGGCGTTGAGTTTACCGGCGGCTGTGACGGCAATCTCAAGGCAATCTCCAAGCTGGTCGAGGGTGTTCCTGCCGATCGCGTAATCGAGGTTCTCGCCGGTAATACCTGCGGTATGAAAAAGACCTCTTGCGCCGATCAGCTTACGCGCGCTATCGAGGCCGCTCGCGCCGAGATCGCCTAATGGGTATCGCCGACCACATCAAGAATGGAATATCGCGCCGTGGCTTTGTGCTCGGCGGTGCTGCCGCGGGCGCTGCCACGGTGCTTGCCGGTTGCTCGAAAAAAACGGGCACCAGCGACGATGCCGCCGGCGAGCCGCAGGTTATCAAGGACGATTCGAAGATTGTCTCGATCACCGATGAGTACGAAGCTGTTGATATCGATCTTGAGCCCACGGCCTCGTGGACGCTGCCGCTGGGCACGCTGCTGTACTACTGCGATGGCGACTACGCTGCCGCGATGATGGCGCCTGCTTCTGCCCTGCATGCCAATACGCTTGGTGTGCTCAACCTGGGTGATGGCTCGCTTACCACACTTATCGAGGATCCCGTTGAGGGAACCGGTTATGCGTTTTACGACGTTCGTGCGGGTGATGGCGTGTTCGCGTGGGTCGAGATGAACTTTGCCAATGCGTCTTGGAAGCTCTATGCGCAAAACCTTGCAGGCTCCTCCCTTACCGGCAACGCTGTCGAGCTCGATCGCGGTGGCGAAAATTACGATCCGCCGCTCTTCACAGCGTATGGGTCGTCGGTCATCTGGTATAAGATGCCCTCGTCCGGCGGCAGCAAGACGAGTAACGATTCGTACTGCTACCGTCAGTCGCCCAACGAGTCCAAGCCTGAGACTATTTGGAAGTCGACGGGCCGCTTCGCATCCGCCCCGCGTGTGAGCGACGGCATCCTGACCATCTCGCCCCGCGTGCACAATGATGAGGGCGTCTATTACGGTATGACGGCAATCGACCTGACTGACGGCAACAACACGAAGCGAGCTCAGCTGGTGCTTCCTTCGTCGGTTTCGCCTTTCGAGGCCGTGTATATGGGCGACACCTTCGTGTTCTCCATTGAGGCGACGTATAACGGTGTGGGTAGCCTGGGCAATATGGGCACCTATATCGGTAACGAGGGCGGGCCGTACCTCTTCCTTTCGCGTGAGCCGCTCGCGTGCGCTGCGGGAAGGAAAAATAAATACCTGGTTAAAGTCCAGGCGTCGCATTTTTTGATTGACACTTCGGCTAAGACCTACGGCTCGCTTCTGTCGCCCGACCGAGCCCTGGAGTATGGCGATTATCCTGCTACGGCGGGTAAATCGAACTCGTTCTTAACGTACGCAACGGTGCGAAACAGCCAGGGAATTCCCGAGACGGTTACCGCTCGCTTGTTCTCTCTTTAGTCTCCGAGGGGTTAAAAAGGCGTCGACAGGGGAATAAGCGCGTTGTGACTATGAGTACCGCCCGCCGAGCTATCGCACCCATGCGATACCCGGTGGGCTCAGGTGCGTTAAAATGAGCTTGTTCTTAGCTAATTGAGACAGGGGGGCCGTGTTATGGCTTCAGATGCAAAAAAGATTCTGCTGGTCGAGGATGAGAAGGCAATCCGTGACGCTGTCGCTGCCTATCTCGAGCGCGAGGGCTATTGGGTTGTGGGCGTCGGCGACGGCCAGTCCGCTATCGAGGAGTTCGAGAAGCATCAGTTCGACCTGGTCGTGCTCGACCTCATGCTCCCTAAGATTCCCGGCGAGCGCGTTTGCCGCACCATTCGCGACACCTCGGATGTCCCCATCATTATGCTGACGGCCAAGGGCGAGATCGAGGACCGTATTATCGGCCTCGAGCTCGGTGCCGACGACTACCTGATCAAGCCGTTCTCGCCGCGCGAGCTTGTCGCGCGCGTACGCGCCTTGTTCCGCCGTGCCCACCAGGCCGATGAGCCGGCCGTCGAGGTGCTCGACTTTGGCGATCTGGTCATTGACATCTCGGGCCACAAGATTTTGGTCGAGGGCAAGGAAGTCGACCTGACGGCTTCCGAGTTCAAGCTGCTCACCACGCTTGCCCGCCACCCCGGCCGCGTCTACAACCGCATGGAGCTGGTCGAGAAGGTGCTCGGCTACGACTTTGAGGGTTACGAGCGCACCATCGACAGCCACGTGAAGAACCTTCGCGCCAAGCTGGGCGACGACCCCAAGAAGCCCAAGTGGCTCTACACCGTCCACGGTGTCGGCTACCGCTTCGAGGCTCCGACCAAGACCGATAAGTCGGACGAGAAATAAAGGAAATCACATATGACACCTGCGCGCTTTGAAATCGGGCAAAAGCATAAGCAGGAGAACGAGGCGGGTTCCAAGGCTAGTTGGAACACGCCTCGTTCCGATTCACGGCCAACGATGAGCTATCCCTCGCGTATGGCCCTGGCTTTTGCCCTGACATCGCTCATGACGGTATTGGTGCTGGTGGGCGTAGTCTCCGTTGTATGGGGCACGGTTTTTACGGATTACACGCGCTCCAATATTGTCGAAATCGCCAATTCCGCTGCCGAAAAGCTTGCGACATCGTATGAGGAAAACGGCAATTGGACTGCGGGCGAGCTACGTACGGTCGCGACATCGAGTTTGGTGTCCGACGATTTGGGTATGCAGGTCGTCAACAAGAAAGGCGTTGTCGTTTATGACGACTCATGGCCTTCGGCAAGCGCGACCGCCGATGTGCGCGAGAGCGAATCGCCGTCGAGCAGCTCGAGCGGGAAAAAAGCATCGCATAGTCCAGTCTCGTCGGCTCCCACCGGCTCCGATAGCGTTGCCAACGTCGAAATCATAACGTCTTCCGGGGAGCATGTCGGACAGGTAAAGCTGTGGGCGATTGGCTCCGATGCCCTGCTCACCAAGGCAGACTCAGCATTCAGAGAAAAGACCTTTAATGCCATGGCCCTTGCTGCGGTTGTGGCCGTCTGCATCTCGGTCGTTATCGGATCACTCGTGTCGCGCATGCTCACCAAGCCGATTCATCGTATTACCAGCACCGCCAAGCAGATCCGCGATGGAGACCTGTCCGCTCGTACGGGCTTGCGCGGCGATGATGAGATCGATCAGCTGGGAGAGACCTTCGACGAGATGGCCACCTCACTCGAAAAGGACATGAAGCACGAGAAGCGCCTGACTTCCGATGTGGCTCATGAGCTGCGCACGCCGCTCATGGCCATGCTTGCAACGGTCGAGGCCATGCAAGACGGTGTGTATCCCACCGACGACGAGCATCTGGAGACGGTCGCTTCCGAGACGCGCCGCCTGGCCCGTCTGGTGCAGCAGATGCTCGACCTGTCGCGCATGGAAAACAGTACCGCGCCGCTCAACCTGGAGCCGGTGGACATGGTGCCGTTTGTGCGATCGATTGTGAACGGCCAGGAGCGTCTGTTTGCCGACCGTGACCTTCGTCTTCGCTTTGCAGATGAGACCCAGGGGCATGATGATGTCGTCGAGGCCGATCCCGACATGATCACGCAATGCGTCATCAACCTCATGAGCAACGCCATGCGCTACACCCCCGAGGGCGGATGGGTCGTGGTGTCGGTGCTCAGCGATCGTAAACACGTCGATATTGCGGTCTCGGACACGGGCATCGGTATCGCCAAGGAAGACCTGTCGCGCATCTTCGGTCGTTTTTGGCGTGCCGACGCCAGCCGCGCCCGCGAAGCGGGTGGCCTGGGCGTGGGTCTCGCCGTGACTAAACAGATCGTCGAGCGCCATCATGGCTACATTTCCGTGGAGTCGGAGCTTGGAAAGGGTACGACTTTTACGATTCATCTGCCTCGCGAGCACACGGCGGACGCGGCATCTACTACAATGGAGCACTAGCTTTTCGCTATTCGGTGAAGGAGGGGTTTCGTCCCTGCCGCTCCGAGTTTGCGAAAACGTGCGGGAAAGAACCCGCATTACTGTCGTATTTTGGTAAGGAGTGACTCACGTGACAACGATGGAGCGTCGTCCGGATTCCCGTGGCAAGGTTCGTGATATCTACGATGCCGGTGAAAACCTGCTGATGGTCGCCACCGACCGCATTTCTGCGTTCGACTTCATTCTTCCCGACGAGATTCCGTTTAAGGGAGAGGTGCTCAACCGCATCTCGGCATTCTGGTTCGATAAGTTTGCCGACATCGTTCCCAACCACCTCGTTTCCATCGACCCGGCGGATTTCCCCGAGGAGTTTGCCGAGTATCGTGACTACCTCGCAGGCCGCGCCATGCTGGTCAAGAAGGCCCAGACGATTCCTATCGAGTGCATCGTCCGCGGCTATCTGACCGGTTCGGGCAAGAAGACCTATGACGAGAACGGTACCGTCTGCGGCATTCAGCTGCCCGAGGGTCTGACCGAGGCCTCCAAGCTTCCCGAGCCGCTGTTCACGCCGTCCACGAAGGCCGAGATCGGCGACCACGACGAGAACATTTCGTTCGAGCGTTGCTGCGAGATCGTGGGCGAGGACATCGCCGCGCAGATTCGCGACCTGTCCCTCAAGATTTACAAGGCCGCTGCCGAGTATGCCGCGACTCGAGGCATCATCATCGCCGACACCAAGTTCGAGTTTGGTGTCATCGATGGTAAGGTTACGCTGATCGACGAGTGCCTCACGCCCGACTCCAGCCGTTTCTGGCCTGCCGCCAGCTACGAGGAGGGCAAGATTCAGCCCAGCTACGACAAACAATTCGTCCGCAATTGGCTCAAGGCCAACTGGGATATGACGGGGGAGACCCCGCACCTGCCCGCCGAGGTCATCGATGGCACGTCCGAGCGCTATCGCGAGGCCTTCCAAATCATCACGGGCTCCCAGTTCACAAGCATGAAGGAGAACGCGTAAGTGAGTACCCGCAGCGCCACGAACAAGCGCACGCAATCCCGCGAGGTTACCGGGGTTGCGCGCAAGTCCGCCGCATCCGCTAAGCCCGCCCGTCAGGCAGCGAGCTCTGTTCACGTCGTGCCGGCATCATCCAAGGCACGCCGTAAAGAGCTCGAGAAGGGCGAAAACCTGGAAGGCCTTTCCAAGGAGGAAAAGCGCGCCCGCAAGGCCAAGCAGCGCGCCCGCGAGGATCGCATCTACACGGTGTCGAATATCCTTCTCAAGCAGGATGAGGACTACACCAAGCGCCGCCGTATTTGGTGGGCCGTGCTCGCTATCGGCATGGTGTTCATCGTGGCAATTTGGGTTTCGTTCTACTTCGTTCCCGGCGGCACGGTGTCCAGTCCCGTTCAGATGGTCGGCATTGTCTTGTCCTATGTCATCATCCTAGGTGACTTTATCTACGACTTCGTTCGTATTCGTCCCCTGCGCAACATGTACCGCACGCAGGCCGAGGGCATGTCCGAGAACAAGCTCAACGCTCTTATTGAGCGCTCGGCTGCCGAGGAGGACAAGAAGGACTCCAAGAAGAAGTAGCGTTTGTATCCATACTTATCGCTAAGATATAAGGCGCGTCGTTTTTGCGGCGCGCCTTTTTACTGTTCTATAGATAGATGGAGTGGCACATGATTCGAGCTGCCCTGACGGTCGAAGAAGCTCTGGAGGGCATGAAGGCCCTGGAGCCCAAGATTAAAAACTATGCGCGCCTAGTTGTCCGCAAGGGCGTAAACGTCAAACCCGGCCAGGAGGTTGTCGTTCAGTCTCCGGTCGACTGCGCGCCTTTTGCACGCGTGGTGGTCGCGGAGGCTTATGCCGCCGGCGCTGGCCACGTGACGGTCATTTGGGCCGATGATGCCGTGATGAGGCTCGCGTACGAGCACGTCGAGAAAAGCTATTTTGAGCAGACGCCCGAGTGGAAGCGCATGCAGCTGGATTCGTTGGCCCAGGACGGTGCCTGCTTTATCTTTATTGAGGGTGCGGATCCTGCGGCTCTTAAGGGCATCGATCCGGCCAAGCCGGCCGCGGCGTCCAAGGCGAGGAATACGCAGTGCAAGGTCTTCCGCCGTGGACTGGACTACAACATTAACCCGTGGTGCATCGCCGGCGCTCCGGTCGTGGCTTGGGCGCGCGAGGTGTTCCCGGGAGACGCCGATGAGGTTGCAATCTATAAGCTGTGGAATGCGATTCTGCATACCGCTCGTGCCGATGGCCAGGATCCAGAGAGCGACTGGGAACTTCATGACGCCGCATTCGAAAAGAACCTGCGTTTCCTAAACGATAATCAATTTGATTGCCTGCACTACACCGCTTCGAACGGAACCGATCTGACGATTGGCATGACGAAAGGTCACGAGTGGGCCGGCGGCAAGGGCAAGACGCCCGATGGACACCCCTTCTTCCCCAACATTCCCACCGAGGAGGTCTTCACTTCGCCCGATCGTATGCGTGCGGACGGTATTGTGTACTCGGCTATGCCGCTTATTCACCACGGCAATAAGGTCGACGATTTTTGGATTAAGTTCGAGGGTGGCCGCGTGGTGGACTACGACGCCCGCGTGGGCAAGGCGACGCTTGCGAGCATCATTGACACCGACGAAGGTGCCGCTCATCTGGGCGAGGTTGCGCTCATTTCCAAGAACACGCCGATCCGCGAAAGTGGTGTTCTGTTCTACGATACGCTCTATGACGAGAACGCCAGCTGCCACCTTGCGCTGGGTGTCGGCTTCCCCGAGTGCATCGAGGGTGGGTATGACATGTCCAAGGAGGAGCTCCTGGAGCATGGCGTTAACGTCTCGAGCACGCATGTCGACTTTATGATCGGCACGGACGACATCGATATTACGGGCATTACGCCTGATGGACGTGAAGTTGTGATTTTCCAGAACGGCCAATGGAGTTGGGAATAGCCCCAGACCGTGGTACAATGCCACCCGCGGGCCGTTAGCTCAGCTGGCAGAGCAGGGGACTTTTAATCCCAAGGTCCAGGGTTCGAACCCCTGACGGCCCACCATAGAATAGAAAAGCGACTGGCGGATGCCGGCCGCTTTTTTGTTGCCGCGACATGGGTTCGAACCCGAAAGGGCGCGGAGCTGAGTAAACGCGTGAGCGTTTGCCAGCGCAGCGCGCAAGGCGCGAAGCGCCGCAGCGGCCGTCTGCAGAGCAGGCCGAACCTCTGACGGCCCACCCAAAGAAAGGAAAACGAAATGAAAACAGATAGATACGGAATTAGCGGCAGCACATTAAAGATAATAGCGGCCATTTCGATGGTTCTCGATCATGTAAGCAGGATCGTCCTGACCAATGGAATCATGACTCACGCATCGTACAATCAGATATCAGACGAACAGTGGGCGATTCTAAGCGAGGCTTCGGATGTGCTTCATGTTCTTGGCAGAATTGCATTTCCCTTATTTTGCTTTTTGATAGTTGAGGGATTTTTGCATACTCATGACATAAAGAGGTACCTGCGAAATATGCTTGTCTTCGCAATCATTGCGGAGCCCATATACGATTTCGTTCAAACCGGGCAACTATTTGACCTTCGGCAACAAAATGTTATGTGTGAGCTCCTGCTTTGCTTGGTCTTCTTGATAATTCTGGAAAAGATACAAAGCCTTTCAAAATGGAAGAGGTACATCGCAGAAACTGCTCTGATTGTTTTGACAGCACTGGCAGCTGAATACACTAAACTAGATGGCGGTGTGTATGGCATTCTGCTTGTGGCTGCATTCTATTTATTCCACGACAGCAAGGCCAAGATGTTCTTTGCTGCAGTATGCGCAGTGCTCCTTTCGTCATGCCATATAGTTGGCGGCGGATTTGAGTTTGCTACAGCTAATATATTTAATCCTGATGTTGCTGCCGCGGTCGTTTCGTTGCTGCTTATCAATCTTTATAATGGCAAGCGAGGGCTGAAGCTCAAATATTTCTTCTACATTTTCTATCCGGCTCATCTTGCTCTGCTTTATGGTGTCTCACTTATTGTTTTGAACTGTCTTTAAAAACTCTCAAACAAATCTCTGAAAGCAGAACTAAATTGACCCTAAGACTGCTTGTGAATTTCCGGAAGACCTGTGAGATACGAGGATAGACAACGAGGGCTGTAGAAAGATGCTTCGAAAGCATGAATGGCAGCGAGAAAATGAGTTCGGAAGCACCCCTCTGGATGCTCCAGCATAGAATAGAAAGCGATCGGCTCCGGCTGGTCGCTTTTTTGTTGCCGCGCCACGGGTTCGAACCCGAACTTCTCTATATATAAGAACGCTTGGCGAACAAAACCTGCCTTTTACCGACGGGAAACAAATAACCGATGCTTTTGGAGTAAAGTGGCGCTCCAGAGATGACCGATGCCTCAACATCTATAAACCAGCTGGTCACCGCCAATATCAGAAGCTGATGCTTCAGTTATAACCTCAGTGACGTGACTGAGGGACCTATTAATTTGTGAACAAAATATGGAGTACGGGATTCCCGCCCCCGGCGCCCCT
>UQPI01000009.1 GCA_900542945.1 uncultured Collinsella sp. | reverse complement strand
CTGTCTATGCACAGCGCCCCTTTTCTATGCCAAGGAGGCATGTGCAGTGATTGATTCGGAACAGCTTAAGCAGCATGTGGTAAAGGCCGTGGAGGAGATTCGCACCACCAATCCCATGGCAGGCTCCATCACCAACACGGTGACGATTGACTTTGTCGCCAACGCGCAGCTCGCCGTGGGTGGTTCGGCCGCCATGGTCTATCTGCCCGACGAGGGCGAGGCACTCGTTGCCGGCGGCGGCGCCATCTATCTGAACATGGGAACGCTCTTCCCCATCTACGAGCAGACGATTCCCCGCGCGGCCAAAGCGGCACACGACGCCGGCAAGCCCTGGGTGCTCGATCCGGTGGGCCTGGGTATCGGCAGTCTACGCACCCAGCTGGTAGGCGAACTCAAGCAGTACAAGCCCGCCATCGTGCGCGGCAACGCCTCCGAGATCATCGCGCTCGCCGGTCTGTGGGGTCTTGAGGGCGAGGCGGCCGATCTGAGCCGCGTCCGCGGTGTCGATACCACCGACACGGTAGATGCCGCCCGCGATGCCGCCGTGGCGCTCGCCCGCTACACCGGCGGCGCTGTGGTGGTCTCGGGCGAAGTCGACCTGATTACCGACGGCACGACTGTAGCCAAATCCCACGGCGGCAGCCCGCTCATGTCAAAGATTACCGGCTGCGGTTGCTCGCAGGGCGGCGTGCTAGCCGTGTACGCCTGCGCTGCCGATCCGTTTACGGCAGCCGTCTGCGGCACCGCCGTCTACAACGTAGCCGGCACGCGTGCCGCCGCTGTCGCCGATGCCCCGGCAAGCTTTAAGGTCGCCTTTATCGACGAGCTCTACCGCGCAACCGCCCAGGACATCGCCGATAACCGACTCGAGCTCGAGGAGGCGTAAGCCATGTCCGAGCCCGCAACCAACGCCGGCATGAACACGCTCGTCGCCGTGGCCATCGCCCCGTGTGGCACCGGCGATGAACTGTCCGCCGAGGTCGCTGAGGTCGTGCGCGTCATTCGCGAGAGCGGCCTTCCCAACCGCACCACCTCGATGTTCACCGAGATCGAGGGCGACTGGGACGAGGTCATGCAGGTCGTGCGCGACGCAACCTTTGTGTTAGCGAGCAAGGGCATCCGCACCGAAGTCGTGCTCAAAGCCGATATTCGACCCGGATTTACCGACACCATGACCGGCAAACTCGAGCGCATGGAAGCACAGATCAAGAAACAGGAGGAAGCACGATGAGCATCCGCGACAACCTTGATATCTCGGCCTATCTGGTACTCGGTCCCGAAAACACGCTCGGGCGCCCCGTGGGCGATGTAGTGGCCCAGGCACTCGACGCCGGCTTTACCTGCATCCAGGTGCGCTCCAAGGTGGCAAGTGCCCGCGAGATCATCGCGCTGACCGACGACGCCGCGCAGGCTATCGCTCAGGCCGGCAAGACCGGTCAGGTCGCCTTGCTGATCGACGACCGCCTTGACTGCGTGCTCGCCGCGCGCGAGCAGGGCATCGCTGTCGACGGCGTGCACGTGGGTCAGAGCGACATCCCCGTCGAGGTCTGTCGCAAGCTGCTGGGCCCCGATGCCATCGTGGGTCTTTCGGCCCGTTGCGAGGAGATGCTCGAGTACGTCAAGACCGCCGACATGAGCCTGGTCGACTACCTGGGCATAGGCCCGCTCCACGAGACCGAGACCAAGCGCGATTGCGGACGCGCGGCCGACGGTTCCATCATCACCAAGAGCTTTGAGGACCTGGCAGCCCTCCATGCGGCAAGCCCCGTACCCATCGTGGTGGGCGGCGGCGTCAAGACGGCCGATCTGCCGCAGCTCAAGGCCACCGGCGTCGACGGCTTCTTTGTGGTGAGCGCCGTCTGCGGTGCCGACGACCCCCACGCCGCAGCCAAGGAGCTCGTCGACACCTGGCAGCAGGCATAAGCATAAGCCGTGCAGCCGATTCGCAGCTTCATATCTTCAATAGCGGAAAGCGCATCCCAGTTTGGACCTCCATTCCGGGATGCGCTTTCCATATAGAGGCTCAACGGGAAACCGCATCCCAGTCTGAACGCATATTCCGGGACGTACTTTCCGAAACCCCACCGCTTGGGAAACTGTAACCCGTTCTGAGCGCTCATTCTGGGACGCGCTTTCCGCCGAGTCCACGGCAGCTTGCCCTACCCCGCCAGATACGCTTCCAACGCCGGCAAAGTCGCCTCTGCATCGTGGCGGCCGACCTGGTAGATGCGCTCGAGCTCATCCGGTTCGCGGCACAGCGACGGCACCTTCACCGATTCGCTCGGCCGCACCACAAAGATTTCGCCGGCAGCCTCTCGACGTGCCAGGTCATCGAGCGTGGCATTGTAGACCTCATGCCGATGCTCAAGCGCTGCGACAAACTCAGGGTAGTGACGATACACGCGACGCAGCATAGGCATCACGCTATTGGGCTGCTTTACAAAGCCCGCCGGTTGCGTGAGTACCACGATGTTTCGGTCATACCCCTGCGCAAACAGCCAAGCGCTGGGAATGGAATCGGCAACACCGCCATCCAAGTACTTACGACCCTCGATGGCAACAGGACGCGTCGCCACGGGAATCGCCGACGACGCCCGGATCCACTCAATATCGCGCTCGTCGCCATAGGGCAGGTCATGGTAGACGGCCTGCCCCGTCTTAAGATCGGTACATACGCACGTAAACCGCATGGGGCAGGCGCGATATGCCTCCAGATCGATGGGATCGCGCTCGATGGGTACCTCATGATAGGCAAACTCGGCATTGAACATATCGCCGGTTCGCAACCAGCTCGTCACGCTCGCATAGCGCTTGTCGGCGCAATAGGCCTTGTTGTAGCGAATGGCGCGGCCGATCTGGCGCGATTTAAAGTTGTAGCCAAACGCCGCGCCCGCCGAGACACCCACCATATGGTCGCAGGTTAAGCCGTGCTCCATCCATACGTCGAGCACGCCCGCCGTATACATACCGCGGTAGCCGCCCCCCTCGAGCGCAAGCCCCACCGTGCGCGTCGTGTCTGGCTGTGCCATGCGACCATCTCCGTTCCCGTGTTTTAAAGCGGAACAAGTATACCCGCCAACATATATCGACTCAGTCGCATTTATATCGAGCATCGCATCGTCACGCTACCGATTGGCGAATAATAGCCGCCCGCGGCAGGGGCACCCATATACAATCCTCTATTGTTGTTTATACTACTCAATAGTTATCAGCAGCGAACACGGACCGACATATTAAACCAGCGACGCAGCAAGGCGGGGGCCTGGATACACGCAAAGCGTTGAGCAGCAACGCGTGTGTACAACGAGCTCGCCCGACGCAATACACCCCGACCTCAGGAAGCCGCTTACAGCATGGATATCGCCAGCAATTACACCGAGACGCTCGAAAAGACCATCCGTGACCTTCTCGAGCGTCAGGACGATCTGATCAGGACTGCCTTTACCGACGAGCTTACCGGTCTTGGCAACCGCGGCGGCTTTACCCGTTCCCTAGAGGAAATCTGGGAGCAGGAATTGCCCGTAACCATGGCGTTTATCGACATCGATAACCTTAAGCACTGCAACGACATCTTTGGACACGACGAGGGCAACCGCTATATCTTGCAGGTGAGCCTCTATCTCAAGCTGTATATGAAGGTGGACGAGGCGGCATTTCGCCTGGGAGGCGACGAGTTTGCCATCCTGTCCACAATCGCGACCGAGGATGACCTTGCCGAACGTCTGGAGCACTGTCGAGAGGTCCTGCTCAAAAATAACGATTCCGAGATGCCTCACTCGTTTAGCTACGGAGTGGCACACGCCGACCCCGCCCTGGGCGAAGCCCCCAATCGCTTGACGAACGATGCCGACCATCGCATGTACGACTACAAGCTACGTCATGCCGTGCACCTTGATCGACGCAATATCGCACAAGTCCACACCGACGACTTCGAAATAAGCGATCGCATTTTCGACGCTCTTTCGATGCTCAACGAAGGCCGATATTTCTTTATCGAGAACTTGGACAAACATCGAACCCTTTGGTCACGAGGCGCTATGCGCGATCTTGGTCTTCCTTCGGAGCATATAGACAACTGTCACGATTATTGGAAAACGCGTGTCCATCCCGATGACCTTGAAGCCTATACCAACGACATCGACCAGATCTATAACGGCTCCAAACACCGTCACGTCATGCAGTATCGTGTGCGCAACGCCGCCGGCGATTTCGTCCTCTGCCGCGCTCGCGGGTTTCGTATCGACGGCGACGAAGGTGTCCCCTCACTCTACGTCGGCGAGCTCGTCAACCACTCGCTTGCCGAGACCGTCGACGCCGCCACGGGCCTCGGGACGCAGCGCATGCTGGCCAACGTTATCGATGCCTGCCGTCGCGACCGTTGCCAGACGGGGCTTATAGCGGTACGCGTTCGTGGCACGGCAAAGCTCAACGAGCTCTACGGGGGCGAGGCCGTCGACAACATGCTCGCCGAATACGCAGGCCGCATGCTGTCGATTACTCGCGGCAGGAGTCGCGTCTTCCGCTCACGCAACGCCCAGTTCGTCGTGCTTAGCAACAATTTGGATCACGAAGCATTCGAGCAACTGATCCAACATCTCAAAGAGGCCGTTTTCGCTCCCGTTCGAATCGCGGGCGACACCATTACCCCCGTCTGTCTTGTCGTTCCGGCCTTTTACGAGCACCTGACCAATCAAACGGCCGCCGTTTTAGGCGAACTCGACCGTCGCATTCGCACGGCCGGCGGGCTTGTTCCCAACGACAGCCTCCCCATACCCGAGGTGGAGCGCAAAAGCGCCATCGCCGAACGCATCGATCCGCTCACGGGTCTCTATCGACCCAGCGAGTTTATGCGCCACGCCAACGAATTTCTCGAGACAAGGCGCAACGGCGCCTGGTGTATCGCCACCGTCGATATGGGACACATGCGACTGTTCAACGAATGGCACGGACAGGCCGAGGGCGACCGCATGCTCGCCGACGTGGGCACGGTCCTCAAGGACATCGAGAATGCCGACATGGGCGTCGCAGGGTACTGGGGCCAAGACGACTTTTGCATACTCATCCCCTTTGAACACGACACCGTCCATCAGATTTATAGCCGCGTTCGCCAGGCCGTGGCCAAGCATGATGACGGCGTGGGTTTCTGGCCGTCCATGGGCGTCTACCCCATCGACTCCAACGAGGAAATCACTATCGATGCGCAGGCCAAGGCCATGTTTACCAATCGGCGTGCAAAAAACGACTTTAAGGAGCGCGTTGCCATTTTCCGCCCCGAGGAGTATGAGCGCGAAATCTCGTTCCACCGCACGCTGACCGAATTCCAGTACGCGCTCTCAAACGGCCGCATCACCTACTACTTGCAGCCCCAGGTCGACATGGAAACCGGCGAGATTATTGGCGCCGAGGCGCTCACGCGCTGGATTGACAAGGATGGCTCCCTCATTTCACCCGTCACCTTTATCCCCGCTCTCGAGGAAAGTGGTTTTGTGGTGACGCTCGACAAATACGTTTGGCAGGGCGTTGCCTCGTGGCTGCGCGGGCGCATCGATCGAGGGCTTCGCGTGGTTCCGATCTCGCTCAACGTGTCGCGCGTGGATATCCTTGCCTGCGACGTTGCCGAGCATATGGGGGCGCTCGCCGACCAATACAATCTGCCGCCCGAGCTCATGCGCATCGAGATCACCGAGACAGCCTATACGGGAGAGTCCGAGGCTGTGGATAAGCTGACGGCCGACCTGCACAACCGTGGCTTCTCGACCTACATGGACGATTTTGGCACCGGACAGTCCACGCTCGCGATGCTCAAGAATGTCAACGTCGACGTCATCAAGCTCGACCGCACGTTTGTGCCCGTCGACGGCGATCAAGGCCGCAGTGTGCAAATCATTTCATCGATGCTCGAGATGGCGCAGTCGCTCCATCTGCCCGTTGTGGTCGAAGGCATCGAGACAAATGAGCAGGCAAACATGCTGCGTCAAATGGGCGCCCGCTACGCTCAGGGCTTCCTCTACTACCGCCCCATGCCGGCGAAGGATTTTGAGGCATTGCTCGATGGTGGCGACAACAACTAATACGCTCGTGCACAAACGCCACCGTCGAAGGGGTGTTTTGTCCCCATTGGCTAACTTATATCCCCAATCCAAACCAAATTGGGGATATGATACAAACCATTGTTGTGCCCAAGGAGGTTATCCATCATGAACGAGTCGTATCGCTTGGGCGAGCAATCGATTATTGCCTATCTTCAGCGACTTGCGAATGGCATCTCGACCGCCGAACTCGATGTTGCCGCGCTGCCTGCTGAGCTACGCGCCGTTGGCGAACAACTGCAAAAGACGCATGCCATCCTGCAGCAAGAGCGCCGGCTGCTTGAGAGCAACGCCTATATCGACCCGCTCACCAACTTGGGCAACCGCAGCGGACTCGACCGTCACGTCGAGCAACTCTGGCACAAAGGCGACCCCTTCACCTGCGCCTATATT
This sequence comes from uncultured Collinsella sp., assembly GCA_900542945.1. Taxonomy (GTDB): domain Bacteria; phylum Actinomycetota; class Coriobacteriia; order Coriobacteriales; family Coriobacteriaceae; genus Collinsella. The sequence goes on along the minus strand of UQPI01000009.1, from coordinate 44,168 downwards.
GACATCGACCATCTCAAACATTGCAATGATAGGTTTGGCCACGCCGAAGGCAATCGCTATATTCTGAGCATCTGCCGCACGCTCACCGAGACAATGGAGCCCGATGACCTGCTGTTCCGTATCGGTGGAGACGAGTTTGTGCTCATCTCGCTTTCCGCAAACGAGACTGAACTCGAGCAGCGCTTGGAGCAGGTACGTGCCGGGCTGATCGAGGCGAGCTCAGGCGGCAAGGCGCCCATGATCGGCAGCTTTAGCTTTGGCTGCTCGCGCGTCGATCCACTTGCCGGCGACACGCGTCGCTTGATGACGATGGATGCCGATCGCAAGATGTATCGCTATAAGCTTATGCATCGTGTGCAGCAACCGAAAGACAATGACGCGCCGCAACGCCCAATCGTCGATCAGCTTCCCTGCAACGACCGGGTGTTCCAAGCGATCTCCATGAGCTCCGAGACACGCTATCCGTTCATCATTAACCTCGACACCGGCGAATCGCAATGGTCGGTTAATGCCGTGCGCGATTTTGACCTACCCTCTCAGCATCCCTACAACTCGCTCGATATATGGCTTGCCCGTGTTCACCCCGAGGACCGCGACAACGTACGTGCCGAGCTCGATATGGTGGTAAACGGCACGTGGCACTTCCACTGCATGCAGTATCGCGTCATGAATACCGCCGGAAAATACGCGCTTTGCGACTGCACGGGCCACCGCCTGGACGGCACCGATACCGAGCCCAACATGTACGTGGGCATTGTCGTCAACCGAAGCTTGGCAGATACGACCGATTCCGTGACCGGCCTGGGCGATATCCACGCCCTGGTCAACGCCATTGGCGAAATGCGCCGCGTGGCGCGCATGGCGGGCTTTATTGCCATTAAGGTTGACGATATCGCCGAGGTCAATGCCCGCTTTGGCTTTGATGCGGGCGACCGCGTTTTGGCAGAAACTGCCGCCTGCCTCATGGAATGCTCGCGCGGCAAGGGTCGTCTGTTCCGCTCGACGGGGCCGATGTTCGTGGCGCTCTTTGACGAGCTTGATCCCGAAGAGACCGACGCGGTTGCAGACGAAATCGAGCGGTTCCTGGGGTCGCCCGTGCTCCTCGGCTCATTTGAATATCAACCACCCCTTCACGTGGCGACGCTTCATCTGGACACCGTCGACCGACAGCCCGTTTCCATTCTGAACGAGCTCAATGCGTTGCTTAAAGAGGCGCCGCAGGTACCGGGCACCAAGCTGGACTAGCGTTATGGGGCGCATGATGGTTAATTTCCGATCTCAACCGAACACATTGGGCAAATAGGCCGTACCCGCAGTTAGCCGAACGTCCCCGCAGTCCCTCCCGGGGCCCGGGGGCACCGTTTCGATACTCTTAGTTTACTTTGCCTGATGCAAATAAGTGCTCAACAAGATAGAACCTATCCCCCGCCACGGATATGCCCTCGAGTAAATCTGTTAAGCCAAGCCTATCAAATTCTATTGACAATTGGCTGCATTGGTCCATTTTGTCGTCCAGCCACTTCCGCTGGCTATCGCCTCATAAACACAAACCTAACGAGCCGCACGAACGACAAAGAGGCCAAGCTGAACAGAAGTAGAACCAAAACTTCAAAAACGCTGGTATTCCAATCGCGTACCCAGTCCTCTACCGCCCACAAGAAAAACAGCAGCCCCATCCATAACGTCACAGAAGAAATCAGCTTTGCGTAAGGGCGTATATCAATCTCGCTCTCCCTTTTTGTGACATCATATCCAGCAATTGAGCAGAGCCATCTTCCTCTTCGGTATTGGATTGAAAGGACAATCAAGGCAATCGAAGTCATCAAGCAAACAGCATCCTCTGTTTCCATAGAGTTTCCTTTGCTTTCCATCCTAGTTACGCATTCACAATCGAATCAAACCAAGTATGAATTACTCGATAGCAACCGCCTTAGTATAAACCATAGCCGCCGCAGCAGCCCGCCTTCCAAGGCCTCAAAGCTCGCCATCGAGGGCGACCCGCCCAGACCCCTTACAATCTGCTCGCACGAGGCCCCGCACTCCAACATCCTCTGGACCGTATCCCGCTCGTACCTGGTGAGCGTGCCTGCCGTGGGCCCTCGGGGCCGGCATCGTGCCCCACGCCATCTGCCCGCTCGTGCGATAATCCTCTGCAGAAGTCACCAACAGCAGAGGGAGTTTGTGATGAAGGTTCTTTTGGTCAATGGCAGCCCCAAGGCAAACGGCAACACCGCTCGCGCGCTCGCCGAAGTCGCCGAGCAACTTAAAGCCGAGGGCATCGACAGCGAGGTATTCCAACTGGGCGCCAAGCCCATCCGCGACTGCATCGGCTGCGGTCAGTGCGGCAAGCTTGGCGGTCGCTGCACCTTTGACGACGACGTGGTGAACGAGCTCATCGCTGCCGCCGAGCAGGCAGATGGCTTTGTCTTTGGCTCCCCCGTCTACTATGCGCATCCCAGCGGACGCATCCTCTCGGCTCTCGACCGCGCATTCTATGCTGGCAGCAAGGCCTTTGTGCACAAGCCGGGTGCCGCGGTCGCCGTCGCCCGTCGCGGCGGCACGTCGACCACCTTCGATGTACTCAACAAATACTTCACTATCAACCAGATGCCCGTGGTGGCCTCCACATACTGGAACAACGTCTTTGGTGCCATGCCGGGCGAGGCCGCCCAGGACGCCGAGGGCCTGGCCACCATGCGCAACATCGGCAAGAACATGGCTTGGCTCCTGCATTGTATCGAGGCAGGACAGGCTGCCGGCATCGAAGCCCCCGAAGCCGATCGCGAGCGCACCAACTTCATTCGTTAGAACGGCGGAACATGAATATCCAGATTTTTGGCACCAAGAAGTCCTTCGATACCAAGAAGGCCCAGCGCTATTTTAAGGAGCGCCGCATCAAGGTGCAGTTTATCGACCTTAAGGAAAAGGAGATGAGCAAAGGCGAGCTCACGAGCGTGATGCAGGCGGTCGGCGGCATCGACAAGCTGCTCAACCCCAAGGCCAAGGACGAGGAGACGCTCGCGCTCATCCAGCACCTCACCCCTAGCCAGCGCTTCGACAAGTTGCTCGAGAACCAGCAGGTTCTAGCCGAGCCCATCGTGCGCAACGGCAAAAAGGCCACCGTCGGTTATTGCCCCGATGTATGGGGAGCCTGGGAGTAGCCTGTGTTATTTGCCGGCGCGTGGGTATAAGAGCAGGCGTTTGGCATAAGATTCAACTGTAAGCCATGTCTAACAAAGGAGGGCACATGCCCAACAAACCCGTGAAGATCATCATGCTTACCGGATACCTCGGTGCCGGCAAGACCACACTGCTCAACCACATCCTCGCTAACGACGGCGGCATCCGCGCCGCCGTGATCGTCAACGATATCGGCGAGATCAACGTCGACGCCAGCCTCATCGCCGACGGCGGCCTTTCCGAGACCGACGACCTCATCCCGCTCACCAACGGCTGCATCTGCTGCACGCTTTCGGACGACCTTGCCAACCAGCTGCAGGGCATCGCCGATTCGGGCAAGTTCGACTACATCATCATCGAGGCCTCGGGTATCTGCGAGCCTATCCCCATCGCCTACACCATCTCGAGCTTCTGCGACGAGGCCAAGGTGGGCGGCGAGCCCAAGCTCGCGCTCGACAACATCGTGGCCGTGGTCGATTGCGCCCGCATGTACGATGAGTTCAATGGCGGCCGCGACCTGCTTGCAGAGGATATCGACGAGGACGACATCGAGAGCCTGCTCATCCAGCAGATCGAGTTTTGCTCCACGCTGATCCTCAACAAGACCGATACCGTCACGCCTGAGCAGATCGCTGAGCTCAAGGCTATCGTGCGCAGTCTGCAGAAGGACGCCGTGATTGTCGAGGCTCAAAACGGCGAGGTCCCCATGGAGGAGCTGCTCGACACCGACCGCTTCGACTTTATGCGCGCCTACAACTCCGCCGCCTGGATCGAGGCCATGGAGCATCCCGAGGAGCACGACGACCCCGAGGTGCTCGAGTACGACATCGAGACCTTTGTGTACTCGCGCCGCAAGCCGTTTGACCTGCAGAAGTTCACCGATTTTGTTGAGCAGGAGTGGCCCGACGAGGTCATCCGCGTCAAGGGTCCGCTGTGGCAGACCGGCGATCCGGACATGTGCTACATGTTTGAGCAGGCCGGCCACCAGATGCGCCTGATGGAGAACGGCCTGTTTGTCGATTCGGCGCCCGAGGGCGAGAAGCAGAAGATCATCGACGAGAACCCCGAGATCATGCAGATTTGGGACGACGAGACGGGCGACCGCATGACGAGCCTGTGCATCATCGGCCGTCACATGGACAAGGATGCGCTCATCGCCTCCCTCGATGCCTGCCTGACTGACTGGCACCGCGCCTAGATTTATCGAAGCGGACGTTTGTCCGCAAAGTAGCCGCCAACCACCACGAAGGTGCCTGTCCCTTCGTGGTGGTTTTTCGTTCTAAGCCAAGGAGATTCATGTTCAACATCGTGCTGTATGCGCCCGAGATTCCGGCCAATACGGGCAATATCGGCCGCACCTGCGTGGTTACCGGTGCCCGCCTGCATCTGGTGGAGCCGTTGAGCTTTTCGCTCGACGACAAGACGGTGCGTCGCGCCGGCCTGGGCTACTGGCAAAACTTGGACGTGACGACCTATGCCGGCTGGGAGGACTTCCTTGCGCGCAACGCCCTCTCCCCCACCGATGAGCGCCTGCACCTGCTGACCAAAAAGGCACGCCACACCTATGCGCAGAGTACCTACCGCGATGGCGACTACTTGGTCTTTGGCAGCGAGAGCTCAGGGATTCCCGAGCCACTGCTTGCCGCGGCGCCCGAGCGCTGCGAGCGCATCCCGATGCTGCGCGATTGCGACTCGCTCGATAACGCCGAGGCTTGGGAAGCCCACGAGGAATCGCTCGGGCATACCGAGGACAGCCACGAGGCCATCCTTCAACAGGACATCTGCGGCAACTTCGTCAACCCGGACGACTACCGCATCAGCGCCCTCAATCTCTCCAACAGCGCCGCCATCGTCCTCTACGAGGCCCTGCGCCAAACAGGCTTTCCTGGAATGTGATAACGGGACGGTCCCTTCGTCACATTCAAGCACCACATCGATGACACACACGCCTAATTGATGCTCTAAATTAAGAGCCGTCGATTTTAATCAAAATTAACTAAAATAAAATGAAGTTAAACGGTGGCATGAAAGGAGAGCCTTGTGGAATATCTCGAGAACCCGTTTACCCCTAGCTTTGGCGAGGTTCCTGCCCATCTCGCTGGCAGACAACAGATTATTCGGGATTTGGACCGTGCCTTCTTGAGCCAGCGCAGACGCCCGGAATTGGCCTCGATCTTCTCAGGCGCGCGTGGAACCGGTAAAACTGCTCTCATGTCGTCGCTCGCGACAAGGGCGGAATCCCATGGTTGGATTGCCGTAAAGACGACCGCGCTCTCGGGAATGCTTGAGGAAATCGAGTTCGGGGCCAAACGTGCTGCAGGCCATCTTATCGACCCGTCTAACAACTTCGAAGTCACCGGTCTCGGAATTGCACCGCTCGGCAGCATCGAGGTCAATCGCGTTCACGATGTCTCAACCTGGCGTTATCGCATGAGCGACATCATCGACCAGCTCAACGAGGCGGGCACCGGTCTGCTCGTCACGGTTGACGAGGTGGACCCGACACTCGACGAGATGATTCAGCTCGCAGCGACGTATCAGCACTTTGTGACCGATGGGAAACGCGTCGCCCTGCTCATGGCGGGACTTCCCAACAACGTATCGACGCTACTGAACCACAAGACGGTCTCGTTCCTTCGCCGCGCCCAACAATATCATCTGGGTCGCATTGCCGACTATGACGTGCGCGAGGCCCTAATTCGCACAATCCAGGAAAACGATCGCCTAGCAGATGCCGAGGGAATCGATAGAGCCGTTCGCTCAATCTCTGGTTTTCCCTTCCTATTGCAACTCGTAGGCTACCGTGCCTGGGATCTTACAAGCGATTCGAAGGAAATCTCGTCACGCGACTTTGACCTAGGAATCAAAATCGCACGCGACGAGATGGATGACCGAATCCTCGCGGCAACCTATCGGGAACTCACTGCAGAGGACAAGCGATTCCTCATCGCCATGCTCGATGACGAGGAAGAGTCCACCACCGCTGACCTTGTCGAACGCCTTAAACGTTCGCCGCAGCAGGTCTCCCGCTACCGACGCCGCATGATAGATGCCGGCATCATTGGAGAACGCGGGCGCGGAATCGTCGCTTTTGAATTGCCATTCTTCCGCGACTATCTCGCCGCTCAATGCGTGAAATAGAAGTCAATGTGACAAAGGGACTGTCCCTTTGTCACATTCGGTTATAGGTAGCGACCGGTAATGCTTGCGGAGCAGGCCGCGATGTCGCCCGGAGTGCCGGCGCAGACGATTTGCCCGCCCGCGTCGCCACCGCCCGGGCCCATGTCGATCACGTAATCGGCGTTACGGATAAGGTCGAGGTCGTGCTCGATCACGATAACCGTGGCGCCCTTGGCAACAAGGCCATCAAACACACTCAGCAACACCTGAACATCGAGCGGATGCAGGCCAATCGTGGGCTCGTCGAATACGAATACGGCATCGTCCTGCACGCGGCCCATCTCGCTCGCAAGCTTAAGGCGCTGCGCCTCGCCGCCCGAAAGCGCCGGCGTGGGCTCACCAAGCGTGAGATAACCCAAGCCCAGGTCGTGCAAGGTCTGTAAACGCACCTGAACCTTCTTGAGTCCGACGGTCGCGTCGAGGGCCTCATCCACGCTCATATCCATAAGTTGCGGCAACGTAAGCAGGCTGCCGTCCTTGCCCTCGCGATGAATATGCGAGGCCGCGTCTGCATAACGCGAGCCGCGACATGCAGGGCAGACAATCTCGACATCGGGCAAAAACTGCACGTCAAGCGATATCGAGCCCGTGCCATCGCACGTGGGGCAACGCAAAGCGCCGGTGTTGTAGCTAAAGGCACCCGCCTTATACCCTGCCGCCTTGGCCTCGGGCGAGCGGGCGAAGGCACGGCGCAGCTCATCATGGATATCGGCATAGGTCGCCACCGTCGAGCGCACGTTGGCGCCAATGGGTGTGGCGTCAATCAGGTTGGCGCGCGCGATACCCTCGGCATCGGCCCAACGCACGTGCCTGGGCAGGCGCTCGCCGGCCGCTTGCGCCTTGAGCGCCGGGATGAGCGTCTCGAGCACCAGCGTCGTCTTGCCCGAACCCGAAACGCCCGTCACCGCGACAAGGCGGCCGCGCGGGATATCGACTTCGAGCGGTTTGACGGTATGGATGGCATCGGTCGCCATGCGGATATGGCCTAGGTCGAACATTTCGTCGTCAGCCACCTGCGGGCGCAAGCGCTTGGGATCCGAGCGCAAAAACGGCGCAATGCGGCTGCCCTGCGATTGTTCGACCTCGTCCACCGAACCGGCGGCGATCACATGACCGCCGCCCGCTCCGGCAACGGGGCCCATCTCGACCAGATAGTCGGCTTCTGCCAGCACGCGTGTGTCGTGGTCGACAACAACCACGGTGTTGCCGTCGTCCACCAGATCGCGCATCACGCCCACCAGGCCATCGACATTGGCGGGATGCAAGCCGATCGAAGGCTCGTCCAGCACATACAGCACGCCCGTCGATCGGTTGCGCACCACGCGGGCAAGCTGCACGCGCTGGCGCTCACCCGTAGACAGTGTGGCACCGGCGCGGTCGAGCGAAAGGTAATCGAGGCCCAGGTCGACCAGGCGACGGGCCGTACTCAAAAACGAATCGCAGATGTCCGTCGCCATGGGCCGCATCTCGATCGGCAAGGATGCGGGCACCCCGCGCACCCACTCAATCGCCTCGCCCAGTGTCATGGCCGCCGCCTGCGCCAGATTGATACCGCGCACCTGGGGCTGGCGCGCGGCCTCGGAAAGACGCGTGCCGCCGCAATCGCGGCATGGTCCCTCGCGCAAAAAACGAGCCACACGCTTAAGTCCCTTGTCGTCCTTAACCTTGGCGAGCGCATTCTCAACAGTATAGACGGCGTTGTAATAGGTAAAGTCGAGCGGCGTGGCGCCCTCGCCGTTTTTGGGGACGTAGAGAATATGCTTCTTAACCGCCGGGCCATGGAACACGATATCGCGCTCTTGGGGCGTGAGCTGGTTAAACGGCACGTCGGTGCGCACACCCATCTCGCCGGCCACCTGTTTCATCAGATCCCACATGAGCGTGCCCCAGGGAAGCACCGCGCCCTCGTCGATGGTCTTTGACTCGTCGGGCACCAGGCTCGCCTCGTCCACTTCGCGCATAACGCCGGTACCGCCGCAGGTAGGGCACGCGCCGCCACTGTTAAAGGCAAGGTCCTCGGCACCCGGCGCATGGAACTCGCGACCGCATGCAGGGCACGTGAGCGACAGACCAGCGGCAACGTTAAGGCTCGGCTCCACACGCGTCCCGCAATGCGGGCACACGTGATGGGCGCAGCGGCTAAAGAGCAGGCGCAGGCTGTTGTTGAGCTCGGTCATGGTGCCAAAAGTGGAGCGCACGCCCGGCACGCTGGGGCGCTGATGCAATGCGAGCGCCGCCGGCACGTGCAGCACCTCGTCCACCTGGGCGTGCTCGGCCTGCGTCAGACGACGGCGGGTATAGGTGCTGAGCGCCTCCAGGTAACGGCGCGAACCCTCGGCATACAGAACCCCCAGCGCCAGCGAGCTCTTGCCCGAGCCTGACACGCCGGCAATGCCCACGAGCCTTCCCAGCGGAATATCGATATCGATGTCCTTGAGGTTATGGACACGTGCGCCACGTACCTTGATAGCGCTTGGTTGTTGCGACACCGTCATCGCTTCCCTTCCTGTTGATCGCATGTGACAAAGGGACTGTCCCTTTGCCACATTACTCGTGCCATAAAATGCGGCCGCGAATGTACTCGCCCAGCATGGGCACGCTAAACCGGACGAGGCCGTATCCGGCGGCCTCGATGACGCGCTCGCGAATCAGGCTTGCGCGATATTTACTCGCCCAGCTCTGGGTGCGGTCGCAGCGCTCAATGATATCCGCCATGCGCGTCGGCTTACCCTCGTCAACCGCCATGGCCTCGATAAAGAGGCGCTGTGGACTGCGCAGCCCGTAATACAGAGGCACGTCAACCGCTTCGTAAAACTCGGAAACGGCATCCGCATGGCCATCCTCGATATCGCACCCTTCAATGACCTGCGAGCCACGCCGGACGGCAGACCGCCACATGTAATATCCCACCAGCTGAATCATATAGGGATGCCCCATGCTCTTGTGCGCCGCAAGGTCCGCCGTCTCCGCGTCAACGTAAAGACCAGCACACTTGACTGCCTGGATATACGAATCGCGCACCTTAGGCAAAGCAATCGCCCCCAGCGTACGCTGCTGGGCACGTCGCAAAAACGTCACGCTCGGCTCTTCGAGTAGATCGTCAACCATGCTGGGCAAGCCGGCAAAGACCAGCGCAAGACCCCGCTGGTCGCTATCGGGCAAGCCCGTAGCATCCTGGTCTCCCAGCACCTGTTGATAGAGAACGGCAAGAGCCGCCAGCTCCTCGATTGACGCAGATTGCGCCTCGTCAATCGCAAACAGTAAGCCCTTTCCCGGCCCGAGCCCCTTGAGGCGCTCGTTGACCAGCCCTCGCAACGTCTCGCCCTTTGCTCGCGCCGCCTCGACCGACATCCGGCCAAACGACGGACCGAACTCCATTGACGTCACAACGGGTTTGTTCGAGCGAAGCGCGTCGGCCAAGCGGTCGCATAAGCCAAGCGAAGCGGAATCGGAGACAACCGCCCATCCGCGCTCATTGGCTAGACGCTGCAGCTCCCGCAGGAGAACCGTTTTGCCACAGCCGCGGTTTCCCGTAATGAGCATGAGCCTGCCCGGCGCTCCGGCGCCGTTATCGAGCCCTTCCTCGAAATCTTCGATGACCGACTCGCGACCGATGAGTATCGGGGGCCGCTTGCCAGCCGTGGGCTTAAAGGGATTTGGATTCATGTCGGCCTCCTCGGATTGGCAAACCCTGGTAATAGTTATACCAACTTATACCGAGTTATACCAATATCATGTGACAAAGGGGCTGTCCCTTTGTCACATGTGGCCGAAAAACTCGGCATCTGCTGCTCGCCAGGGGCGGAAGGTGGCGGAATCGATCTTTACGTGCGCCGCGGCGGGTACGTCGTACCATTTGACCGTGTAACCGGCGCCGTGAGAGCAAAAGACCGAATCGGGCGTGTTGGGCAGATCGGCCTCGGGCTCATAGGCGGCCGTCTCGATGACGCGCTCGGCATCATGGCAAGCCGCATAACCGGCGAACTCCAGGTACAGATGACCGCGACCGCTCGTGTAGGCAGCCACCTCCAGCGCGTAATCCTGCACCTCGGATGCCGGCACGCGACCCACAAGCTTCGCCCGGTCTCCCGCCATCGTCGGCGGCTCGTACGCGGCACCCATGCGCGTGGCATCCGAGAGCGCCCGGCCCACGCACTCCCCCGGCACCTCGAGCTCAAAGCGATACCACGGCTCCAACAGCACGGCTGCGCCGGCCTCACGCGCTTGCATGAGACCCTGGCGAATCGCGCGGTACGTTGCCTGACGAAAATCACCGCCCTCGGTGTGTTTGGCATGCGCGCGGCCGCCCGTGAGCGTAATACGCACATCGGTGATGGGCGAACCGGCCAGAACACCCAGGTGATCGCGCTCCATGGCGTTGGTGAGCGCCAGGCGCTGCCAGTTCAGATCGAGCTCGTCGGTCGAGGCAACGGTACCAAATTGCACGCCCGAGCCCGCTGGCAGCGGCTCCAGGCGCAGGTGTACCTCAGCGTAATGACGGAGCGGCTCAAAGTGGCCCACGCCCTCGACCGGCTGCGAGATAGTCTCCTTATAGAGAATGCCGCCGGGCTCAAACTCGACCGTAAGGCCAAAGCGATCTGCCAACACCCGCTGCACGACCTCGAGCTGCACGGCGCCCATCAACTGCAAATGGATCTGCTCAAGATGCGTATTCCAGCTTACGCCGAGCATGGGGTCCTCGTCCGCCAGCTCAGTCAGCGCTTTGAACACCGCATGGACATCGTGTTCGCCCGGTAGCACCGTATAGGTAAGGACCGGCGCAATGACAGGCGCATCGCACCCGGGCTCCGCACCCAAGGCATCCCCTGGGCGAACGTGCGCAAGACCCGTCACGGCACAAATACCGCCAGCGGCAACTTCTTGCGCAAGCTCGAACTTCTCGCCGTTATAGATGCGTACCTGATCGACCTTCTGCCCCCATACCTCGGTACCGGAACGTCCGTCAATCATCTGCTTGGCGTGCAGCGTGCCGCCGGTCACTTTAACCCAAGCCAAGCGCTCGCCGCGATCTCCGCGGCTCACGCGGTAGACGCGGGCGGCAAACTCCGGGCGCCATGCCTGTTCGCGCATCAGCGCGCATATGCCATCCAGCAGCTCGTCCACGCCTTGGTCCTTGAGCGCCGACCCGGCAAAGAGCTTGCGCTCGGCAACCATGCGTGACAGCGTTGCGACGGAAAGCTCACCCGCTTCAAGAAACTCCTCGAGCGTCGCCTCGTCCAACGCAGCAGCGTCCTCCTGAACGGTACCACCCGCCAACAGCTCGTTGGCATCCAGGCAGCCCTCGGAAAGACGCTGCCCAAGCTGTGCCAGCAAAACATCGCGGCCGGGATTCTCCAAGTCGATTTTATTGATAAAGACAAACGTCGGGATGTCATAGCGCGCAAGCAGGCGCCACAGGGTTTCGGTGTGCCCCTGCACGCCGTCGTTGGCCCCTACAACCAAAATCGCATAGTCGAGCGCGCGCAATGTGCGCTCCGCCTCGGCCGAAAAATCCACGTGACCGGGGGCGTCCACGAGCATAACGTGGGCATCTCCATGATCGAGCACAGCCTGCGACGAGAAAATCGTGATGCCGCGCTCGCGTTCGATAGCGTTGGTATCCAGGTGCGAGTCGCCGTCGTCCACACGGCCGCGCTTGCGAATGCAACCTGCGTTGAACAGCATGGCCTCGGCCAGCGTAGTCTTGCCGGCATCGACATGCGCCAAGATTCCAACGACCGCTTGCTTCGACATGGCTCTCCTCTTATTGCAAGCCCACCGCACGCGGCAACGGGCATTCTCGTTCCACACTGGATGATACAATTTACGGGCCGGCGGGCGAAGCGGGCCCTATCCCCCGACCGAGCTCATCGCCCCGCGTTGCCGCGCGGCGATTTTCGCAGGTTCGCGCCTTGCGAAAGCCGGCACCTCCCCTTAACAGCCCAGCGATCAAAAAGGCCCCACCCGGGGCCATTTTCATGTATGTGGATTGCTGATACGCGTCCCCGCTCTTATGCCTCGCGCAGCCAGTCGAACGCAACACGCGGCGTGCCGTCCGACACATACACGACGCCGGCGCGCTCGAACCCCGCTTTCATGCTCGCGCCCTGCATAGGCAGGTTGTCCGCGTGCGTGTCGATACGCAGGTGGTCAGCGCGCGCCTTGGCAAAGGCAAACATCGCGGCCGCGATACCGTGCACGGTGCCGTCGGATGCCACGCGATGCAGCACGGCATACGGAGTGTCGCTGCGCCACTGACCGTCCTCAATCACGTCATAGCACTCGTCCGGGCCCGGCAAAAAGGCAAACGTCGCCACCACGCGACCGTCGACTTCGCACACGTAACTGCCACCGGCGGCGATATCGGCAGCCAGCTGCTCGGCCGAAGGCGTGCCCTCGGGCCACTGTGTGGCGTTGCCATGCGCGCGCATAAAGGCGCGGGCGGCGTCATAGATAGCCATGACGGCGGGAATGTCGGTATCGAGGGTTTTTCTGATCATCACGCGGCGACCTCACGTTTATTGGTATCACTTTGATTGGGCAATGATACCAGCGTTTGGAAAGGGCACGAAGCAGATGGGAAGCAAAAAGCGAGCCGCCTGGTCAAAGGCCAAAAGCGAGTTTTTGGGCGCTGCCACCGGCGGCGATATGAGCGACCTGTTTGCGCGCGAGGACGAGCGCCGCGATGCTCTGGACGCCGAGCGCGATGAGGCTTGGCGCTACAAGTCGTGCGAGCGCAAAAACCGCTACGACACACGCGCCGAGGCCGAGGCCGTTATGGCCGACTGCGAAAACCGTGGACGACGTGGCTTGGCCTGCTACAAATGTGAATACTGCGGCGGGTGGCACCTGACGTCGCACCCTTGGAAATAGGCGCCGCATCGGCGCGACGCTCACGCAGCGGCACGGCACCGACACATCGCCGGCCATCGCACGCAGGCTACGGGCGCGGCGGCACCAAGACATCGTAGCGGACAGCCTTGCCCGCAAGCTGATAGCTCGGCTTAACGCCGGCAAGCAGCGGCCCCTTCACCGGCCGCTTGATAACGACCTTGCGCGGACGTACCGCAAGCGCAGCCTCGACCAGCGTCCCCTCATCGGCGCACGGCTGCTCCAAATGGTGCAAGAGCTGGAACTTCTTTTTAACCGCCGCGCTCTTGGTGCGCTCGGGAAACATGGGATCCAGATACACCACATCGGGAGCCGCGAACTCACCACGCTCGACCAGCTCAGCCGTATGGCGAAGGCCGGCAACACTGTCCTCGCCCGCATGTAAGCGCATGCGCGCCACGGCAGCCGCAAGCGCCGGATCATCTGCCGCGCGATCCAGGGCATCCTGAAGGAGCGCCGCGATCACGCAATCCTGTTCATACAAATCGACGGTAAAGCCCGCAGCGGCCAACAGCAGCGAATCCTCGCCAAAGCCTGCCGTGGCGTCAATCGCCCAGGGGTTCTCGATACCTTTTGTGCGTGTAGCCTTCACCAACAGCTCTTGCTGCAGACGACCCTGCTTGAGCCGTGGGAGCATACGGGCAAAATCGGCACGCAGCTCCATCGCACCGTCGGTGAGCGTGAGGCCCTCGGGCTTCCCGATCAGCTCAAGCCCCGCGGCCCGAGCAACAGAAAAGGGATCGCCGACGCCCATGGGTACTCCTTAGCAAGCAAAGCGGATACGTGAGCGCCGCATGTGTCGGCACCCAATCGTCCGCTATTGTCCCACATGCGACATGGCCCACAGCATCCCAATGCAAAGCACCGCCATCAATCCCGTGCACACGGCAGCGATCACAGAATCGCTCATGCGCCTTCCCAACGATTGCGGCTCGCGCGCCTGCCCTGTTCCGTACATCATGGCTCCTCCTTAGACCAACTCCTTGTTACATCCTCATCATCGCAGCGCCGCACATGAGCTGCCATCGATTTGACTTACGTCCAGCTTTCCTTTTTGAAAGGTTGAGGTGCGCAGGCCTAAAGCGCTTTCAGACGCATGCGCCGCCGCGTTGAACTACAATGTGCTTCACCATATGTGCAGCACAGGGGGTACGCCAGATCGGCCGTACTCGTATCGAAAGGATCCAGCCATGAGCTACGCTCGCAAGACACTCAAAATCCTTGCCCTCATTTACTTTGTTTTGGGCATCGCCAGCCTCGTCATCGCCGGCGTCGGCATCGCCAAGGGCAGCCTCGATTCCACGTACGGGTCGAACACCATGCTCGCCGCGGCCGTACTTGTCATCAAGGGTCTTGTCGATCTTGCCGCAGGTGTTGCGGGCATCAAGGGCGCCAACAAGCCTTCGCAGGTGGATGGCGCGTTTAAGCTCGGCATCGTCGCCGCAATCGCCACGATTGCGCAGGCCGTGCTCACGCTTCCCGCGTTTGGCGGCGACGCCATCAACTTTGGCGCCTTTGTCATCGTGGTGTACGACCTGTTCTTTGTTCAGCAGGCTCACGCCGTTAAGGCCGAGAACAAGGACCGCCTGTAGGCTCCCGCCTTCCACTGCCCCCCACATCCAAGCAACCAACAAGGGCCGATCGCGCATCTCCGCGGTCGGCCCTTTACGTTTGCCCAGATAAAACCTGCCAAAATAAACCTGTCCCTTTTTGGCAGGTTGTTAGCTGTGGCGGTACTCGGCGATGATGAAGTCGATGTCGGTTTGAAGGGTGTCGAGGTTTGCCAGGCGCTCTTTGTCGGCGGGGCGCGTGCGATAGTAGTACGGCGTCATCTGGAACACCGCCTCAATGTCGGCCTGGGTCTGGAGCGTAATATTCGCAGACACCCGCTGCGTTCCGGCCAACTCGAGCTCGGTCGTCTTCGGCAGCTTCTCGTCGTTGAGATATGGCGTGTCGTAGAGCACCTCCTTGAGCCCAAACAGATGCCAAGCACCCGGCACCACGGTATAGAGCGAGCCCTCGGGCGCCAGCACGCGGGCAAACTCGCGCTCGTTAAAGGGGGCAAAGAGCTCGGTCACCATATCAAAGGCACCATCAGCAACCGGGATATCCTTCATGTTAGCCACGAAGTAGGTCGCATCGCCGCGCTTGGCGGCCAGGCGCACCATCTCTTTGCCCAGGTCAAAGCCGTAAGCATCCACGCCCGGCACCGCACCCATGGCGCTGGTGTAGTAGCCCTCGCCGCAGCAAATATCGAGCAGCGTCATGGGGCAGTTCGTAGACGTTGCACGTCCAGACACCTGCTTGCGCACCAGCTCGACCATCGCATCGCGCAACGGCGCGTAGTATCCACGGTTCAGAAAGTCGCGACGACTGCGCGCCTGCGACTTGGGATCGCCCATGGAGTCGCCGCTCTTGGACGAGCGCAGCAGATAGAGATAGCCCTCGCGCGCACGGTCAAATCGGTGTCCGCCCGCGCATGCAGCACCGCGCTCGTCGTCCACCAACGGCTCATGGCAAACGGGACACAACAACATGGCAACTCCTTAGCGCGGACAACACAACGTCCACCATTGTCGCACGCCTTCCCCACCTAGTCATTGGGTAGTCTTTTTGGGACGGGGCTTTTTTAGCTACCCCATCCGGAGCCTTCGAAGCATAGAGCCGCATTTGACATAGGGCAGCTAAAAAAGCCCCGTCCCAAAAAGACTACCTAAGTGCCGACTGGTTGCATTAGGAGTATCATCGTCTGCGCAAATAAGCACGAATGAGCATGTTAGAGATTGAGAGCGTATGGCAGACACCGCATCTAAGCACATCGACATGACCACCGGCTCGCTGTGGCGCAATATTCCCCTGTTCGCCTTTCCCGTCGCCGCCACGAGCATCCTTGAGCAGCTGTCGAACCTCATCGCCACGGTCATCATCGGTAACTTCTCGGGCGACCAGGGAACCCTCGCCATGGCGGCGGTCGGCTCCAATGTTCCGCTTACCAGTCTTATGATCAACCTGTTTATTGGGCTGTCGCTTGGCTCCAACGTGGTCATCGCCAACGCCATCGGCCGCAACGATCAGAACATGGTCAAGCGCGCCGTCCATACCTCGATTCTGATGGCACTCGTGGGCTTTGTCGTCATCGCACTGGGCGAGATCTTTGCCGAGCCCATGCTCGCCGCGCTCAACGTCCCTGACGAAACCATGCCGCTCGCATCGCTCTACCTGCGCGTCTTTTTGCTCAGCATGCCCTCGATCTTGCTCTACAACTTTGAGGCCGCAATCTTCCGCTCCGTCGGCATCACCCGCATGCCGCTGCAGGCGCTTGCCGTGTCCACCGTCCTCAACATTGGCCTGGACCTCATCTTTGTCCCCGTGCTCCACTGGGGCGTCGCGGGTGTCGCCATCGCCACCGCCATCGCCTATACCGTCAGCGCAGTCACGCTCTTTATCCGTCTGCTCAAGACCGATTCCGTCGTCCGCGTCACCCTGCGCGATCTGGCTATCGACCCCGTCGCCCTCAAGCGCATCGTTAAGATCGGCCTGCCCGCCGGCATCCAAAGCGCCGTCTTTGCCGTCGCTAACATCATCATCCAGTCCGCCATCAACAGCTTGGGCACCGAGGTCATGGCGGCATCCAGCGCTGCCATGAGCCTGGAGTATGTGTGCTACAACCTGCTCAACAGCTTTAGCCAGGCTTGCACCACCTTTGTGGGACAAAACCACGGTGCCCGCCAGATCGACCGCTGCACCAAAACGCTCAAGGTCTGCCTGGTCGAAGGCGGTATCGTCGCACTCACCACCATCGTCATCATCGTCGGTCTGGGGCGCGAGATCCTGGCGCTCTTTAACAGCGATCCCAACATCGTCTCGATCGGCTATATCCGTGTGTGCTCGATCTTCCCGGCATACGCCTTTAGCATGTTCTACGAGAATATGTCCGGCTACCTGCGCGGCTTTGGCATCTCGCTCATGCCCGCCCTCATCACCATGATCTGTGTCTGCGGCATCCGCTTCTACTGGGTATTCTGCGTGTTCCCGCACTTCCGCACCTTTGCGAACATCATGATGGTCTACCCCATCAGCCTGGGCACCACAGCGTTCTTTATGGTCGTGGCGGTATTGCTCTGCCATCCGGCACGCACCTACCGTCTGGCGCAAGCCAAAGCGACAGCCCGCTAATCACCACACTCAACGCCACGCCAGTCATTAATTGACGATATGAGAGCTCATATAGTCGATAAAGCGCCTCGTGGCGATAGGCATGGTGTCCCAGCTGCGCCAAGCCGCCACGACGTCGCGCGAGGGAGCATGCACGATGGGGCGCACACAAATATCGGCCCGCATGCCCTCGACGGTACGGCGGTAGAGCATGCTCACACCGAGGCCCTCCTCCACCATCGCCATAATGGTGTAGTCATCGGTGACCTCACTCGTCACATGCGGCGATAGCCCGTGCGCGGCAAACGCATCGAGCACCAGACTCTGTTCGCCCTCATCCAGCAGCACAAACGGTTCGGACGCCAGGTCGGCAAGCGTCACCTTTTCCTTTGCCGCCAGTGGATGGACGGCTGGCAACAGCGCCACCAGCTCGTCGTGATAGACCACGCGTTTCTCGAGCCCCTCGGTAAATCCACGCGCTGTAAAGCAAAAGTCGACCACGCCATCGTGCACCCACTGGGCATTGCGCGTGTAATCGCCCTGCTTGAGGGTAAAGCGTACGCCAGGATGCAGAGCCCCAAAGTCGCGAATCACGCGCGGCAATACGGTGCGGCTCACGTTAGTGAACGTCGCGATACGAATATCAGTCGAGGAAAGTCCCAGCAACTCCTGACGTTTGCCCTCAAGCTCGGCCTCGGCAGTTACGATCTGGCGCAGATACGGCAGATACTGCTTGCCGTCGCGCGTAAGTGAGACGCCTTGCTTGCCGCGCTCGATAATCGTGGTGCCCAGCTCGCGTTCGAGCGCCTTGACGGCCTGGCTCACCGCACTTTGTGTATAGCCTAGCTCGTCGGCCGCGCGTTTCAGGCTGCCGCAATCGACCACCATACATACGATCTGATATCGCGATGCCATCGTGCCTCCACATCGATGTAGCCGTAAAACGTTTTGCCAGGGCTTTTTCTGCCAACATTAGTAGTCCTTAATCATACTGAAGATACATTCGCTTTACTACATCTACATCTGGGAGCAGAATCCTTTTTGCGAAACCGTTCTGTAACAAAAGGAGTCCCATGGATCGCAAAAAAGCAATCGCGCTCTCATTTTCCGTTCCCGTCGCATGGGGCTTTTCGTACCCCCTCATGAAGATCGGCATGGACAGCATGAACGCCACGAGCATCGTTGCGCTGCGCTGCATCATCGCCTTTGCGGCCTGTCTGCTGCTCTTCCACAAGCACGCTTTCCGCATCAATCGCGACCTTATGGTTCGCGCCGCCATCATCGGTGCCATCATGGCAACCGAGCTCACCTGCATGTGCCTGGGCTCCAGCCTTACCTCCGCCTCCACCGCCGGCTTTTTGCAGAGCCTGACGGTCGTGATCGTGCCGTTTGCCAATGCGGCCCTGCTGCGTCGTGCCCCCGAGCGCAAGGTGCTCGTCGGCACCGCCATCGTCACCTGCGGTATGCTGCTGCTCTCGGGTGCCGACTTTACCAGCCTGAATCCCGGCGCAATTATCATGTTGCTCTCGGCCTTTATCTATGCCAGCCACATTATCGTAGCCAAGCGCTTTGTCGAAGAAGTCGACCCACTGGCCCTGGGTGTTTGGCAGCTGGGCTTTGGCGGTCTGTTCTCGGGCATCGCCGCGTGCACCTTTGGCGGCTTCACGCTTCCCAGCACGCCCAACGAGATCGTCGTTGTCGTCGCACTCGCACTCATCTGCTCTGCCTACGGCTTTATCACCCAGACGCTCGTGCAGCCCCACGTGCCCGCCGAGACCACCGGCTTTGCCTTCTCGCTCGAGCCGGTCTGCTCCGCCGTCTTCTCGTTCTTCCTGGTCGGCGAGGTCCTGAGCCCCATCGCCTTCTTTGGCGCCGCCCTCATCCTCACCGGCGTCATGGTGGCAACCGTCGAGCTTCCGCGCCTTCGCGCACATGGACAGGCTCGCATGGCAGGAGCGCCCGAGCGCGTCTCGTAGACCCCACTCCTTTATGCAGCCGTGGCATAAAGGTTTCCGGTGCGCCTTTACAATAGATGCCAACAGAGCATCTGCCATAAAGGAGCCCCATGGACACCGCAACCCGCGACCGCAACATAGCAACTTGGTTGGGCGATGCGCCGCAGCCGGTACGTGACACGACGAACCAGCTGCTCGAGCGCATCGCCCTTTTGCGTGCCGAGCAGACTATCTACCCGGCACAAGACGACATCCTCAATGCCCTCGTCTACACGCCGGCAGACCACGTCAAGGTTGTCATCTTGGGTCAAGACCCTTATCACGGACCCAACCAGGCCATGGGGCTGTCGTTTTCGGTTCCCGCGACGCAAACCAAGTTACCGCCGAGCCTGCGCAACATCTATAAGGAACTCAACGCCGACCTAGGCTGCCCCATTCCCGCCACGGGAGACCTAACCCCCTGGGCACAACAGGGCGTCCTGCTCCTCAACACCACGCTCACCGTGCGCGAGCATGCCGCGAACTCGCACGCCAAACTGGGCTGGAGCACGCTCACCGACTATGTCATCAAGCGCTGCTGCCAGCTACCCCAGCCGGTAGTCTTTTTGGCATGGGGCCGCTTTGCCCAGCAGATGGTCGAGGGCAAGCTCGCCGCGACCGGCGCGGGCAAGGCAACCGGCAAGTTCTGCCTGGCCTCTACGCACCCTTCGCCGCTTTCGGCCAACCGTGCCACAGCAGAACTCCCCGCTTTTATGGGATCGCGCCCCTTCTCCGCTGCCAACGACTTGCTCGAGCAAAACGGCGGCAGCCCCATCGAGTGGGGCTGCCTCACCTTATAAGCTGTCTACTCGGCAATCCAATAATCCGGATACTTATTGATATCGATGGGAGCGGCAAGCTCGCCGATATCGCTAATGGCATCCATGCCCATCAGCGAGCGCAAGAGATTCTCACACCCCATGATCGGCTCGTTTACGGCCCTATTGAGCACATCGAACGTCGGCGACTCAAACGTATCCATGTTGACATTGCCGAACCACTTGCTCACGACGTAGTCGGCCTCCTCGTCGTCCGTGGCAGCCCCCACCATCTGACGAGGCCATGTCTTGAGCAACGACTCGCGATCGGCCTCGGCGATATCGAGCATCACGCCACCGCCAAACGAGAACGGCGCGCTCTCCATCCCGCCCAGCAACTCCGGCAGCGGACAGCCAGAAGGCAGCGTCACCGTCACACCGCTACAGCCCATAAACGCACCGTTCTGGATGCCGGTCACCTTATCGCACAGCGCAATCTCGGTGAGGTTCGAGCAGCGCGAGAAGGCGTTCGAGGCGATTACGGTTGGCCCCGTCAACACGCTCGCCAGATCGGCCCGTTCGACATCGGACGGTGCCGAGACCAGCATGGCGGTCCCGTCACCGTTGTCCTCGATCTTCCATTCATCGCTCTCGGGTGCATCGCCACCCGCCGGGATAACCGTAGAAGACTCGACCAGCGGCAGCCCCATCATGGTTCGCAGGCGATTCTCAGGCTCCAACAGATTTGCAGCCATCTGTGCCTCGATCGCCTCGACCGTCGGCTCCGGACCCGTCCCCATATAGAAATCCAAGTACATATTCCAATAGACTTCTTCGAAATACGTGTCGTAGTCGTCGTAGCCCATGAATCCGTAGACCCACGCATTGAGGTAGTCCTGCTCCATGCCACTAGGCACCGACAGATGAACGCGACCGGCTTCTTCTTCGGCATCGGTTGCGCCGTCAAAGAAGAAACCCACGCCCGGCGACGGATAGCCCAGCGTCGCAATACCAGCGCCGACTGTCAGGTTCGTAAAGCTGGCATCATTGCCAAATACCGACGACGCCAGATAGTTGCGAGAGCCCATGCCCGTAGCTGCGTCGTAGTCGCCCTTGGTGTCCGCCACGAACGATGCGCTCGTGAGCCTCGGGCAATTCGTGAATGCCTGGTCGTTGATTTCCATCGTCGCCGCGTGCAGAGACACGGACGTAAGGTTCGTACAGCCATCGAACGCCGACACGCCGACGTGGATATCGTTATCGGGAAGGTCGATGTTCAGGTCGCCCGCGATGCCAGAATTCCTAAAGGCATAGCGATCGATATATGCCAGATGAGGAGCCGAAGTCCAATCGATATCCCACACGCCTCCGGTTCCCTCAAAGGCGCCGGGCAGGTCCTTGGCGCCGGACAAGGAATAGCCGCCAAAGATCTCAGTCGTACTCGGCAGCAGCCCAATCGTTCCGTTGAGCACCGAAGGCGCACCGAGCAAGATGCTTGGCTTGCCTTCCGCATCGTCATCTAAATAGCCGTAGAGAAGGACAGCGTCGTCGCTTGGAGCATCGCAACCAAAATCGGAAATGCCGTCGATGGTGACAAAGCGGCTGTCGTAGCCCTGCAACTCGCCATCGGGCGCATACCAGGTGCAGCCGGCCGAATTGGGATTCTCGGTCGTGGCAAAGACGCCCTTTTTGGCACGCGACGCCACAAAGCCCAGGCTCGTGCAGCCCTTAAAGGCATCGGCTCCCACCTCGATGCTATCGGGCGTGCCGATAAACACGCCTTGAAGGTTCTGGCAGTTCTCAAACGCATTGCGGCCGATGACGCTCGTTCGCTCGCCCAGATTAACAAACATGAGCTCCGCATCGCCCGAGAAAGCGTAGGGTGCGATGGAATCGACTTCGAGCCGCTTGCCGCCATCCGCAAGCAAGGTACCGTCGAAGGTCGCGGGCAGATTACCGTTCTCATCGCCTGCAGCAGACAGCAAAATCGTCTTACCGGCGTTGACATAATACAAATAACCGTCTTGGGACAGGCTCGCCTTGATCACGCGCGCGTCGGGTGCACCGGCGACGGCCTTGTGCTGCTCGACATACGCAACCTGCTCGTCGGTTACGCACACGATGGTCTGCACGGAACCGCCTGCGAGACTGCCGTCCTCGAGCGTCACGTTATCGGCAAACCATGGCATGAGCACCAACGTGTTAACCGATGTGTTGCCCGTAAAGGCATCTTTCATAATGGTGTTGGAAATCTGCACCAGGGCGATATTGGAACCCGTGTCGAGCACATAGCATAAATCGCCTTCGAGCTGCGAATTCATGTTGTACACCAGCCCCTGCGAGTACATGAGCCGGACGTCGGGATTACTCGCGGGCGATACGTAAACGCCGTAGGCGCGCTCCAGCTCGCCCGCATGCTCGGTAATAAAATCGAGCAGTGCGGCATCGTCAACGACAAGGGTGCAGTCCCGCAGATTGCTCACGTCAATCTGGGGCAACTCACCCCCTTTGGACGCGTGCAGAACAATACGGTCGAGCTTATTGCGATCGGGAATGGCAACACGGTCAATATCGGCGGGGACATCGAGTTCGCACTTATTGTAGGGAACGCCCAAATACTCCCGGCCATCGCGAGAAGTCAAGATTCCCTCGTCCGTTGCGGCATAGACGGGGTTATCCGACGCCACACGGTAGGCATCGAGCACCTGAAAACCCGCATTGACGTTGACGTAGTACACCGAGGACGGCAACTCCAGATTGTCGATCTGCCACGTAAAGCCTTCGCGCTGGCGACTGTCGGTATAGGCGTCGACCGCCTGCACGCCCTGCGGAACGCGCAGCGTCTCGGTGCCGCCATCCACCGACACGACTGACTCGTCCACATCGACGAGCGTCTGCAGACGTGAGCTATTGGGGCTGGTCGGGTCGTCGTCAAAGCGATAGTTTTCGTCGAGAGCATAACCCTGAAAGCGAACCTTGTAGGCGGGGTCGATGGACACGACATCGCCGGGAACCACCACATGGCGACCGGGCGTCAGCGTGTAGAAATACGGAGCGACTGCCTCGTTCTCGCGCCACCCCAGCAGCAGGGCATTGAGATAGCCCTCAGAATCGACGTGACCCGTCTGTTTCATAAAGGCTTCTTGCGTGTTGACATTCAGCAGGTTCACCTTGGAGCTCAGCGTGCTCCAAATCACGCTACGCTGGCCCATCGAATCGGGCTGACCGACCACAAACAGGCACGACTGCGCCGGCTGGATGGTAACGCTGCGCGTCGTCCACGCCGCATCCTGCGACAAGCGCAGCGAGACGCTTACCGTGAGCGGCTGGCTCGAGCACAGTACCGGATTCTGCTCGCCCTCGGCATTGGTCCACGAGTTGATGCGCAGATACGGAAACGTGGCGAACTCATCCTTGGTGCAGGCAAGATAGTACATGCCGATGTCGTCACTCCAGTGGACATCCATGGCACAGAACAGCGTCCAAGCATCGAGCATCTGTCCATCGTAGATTGCATCCTCCATGGGTGTAATCTGCACCTTATTGGGATCGATCAATCCAGCCGCACCGTTAAACTGCGTAAAGAACGTTGAGTCTCCCATGGGAGCACCCTTTTGGGGCGTGGGGTCCTGGAAGAGATACTTGTAGGAATTAGCCGTCGAGTTGGCCGAGCCACCGGAACCGGCACCACCCGCGCTGCCGGCATTGCCGCCAGACGCTCCGCCCGCATTGATAACAGGAGCGTTCTGCCCGCCTCCCGAGCCGCCCGCACCGCTGCCCGAGCCACCCGCAACGCTCACGCCCGTACCATCGGCGCTACCGGTGACGTTGTAGACGGTCGTGCCGCTTTGCCCCGTCAGATTTGCCTGTCCCTGCGCGGTATCGAGCGGCGCCTGCTGCTCGCGTGCGCTCGTTTCCCGACTATCGCTTTGCTCGTCGTGACGATTTGCCTCGGCATCCGTCGAAAGCGGACTGATCTGGTACGCCTCGCCGGACTCCGTGTCACCGTGGCTGTATGCAGCGATATATCCCGAAGGATCGAAGTTCAAATTACTCTGGGCCAGCTCAAAGGCGACCGTGCCAAATACGCCGACCGCAGCAACCGAAGCCGCCACCGCCACGACACGCGTTGCGGCAAAAGGCTTGGCACGATACATATTTTTAGCGGCATGCTGAGCACCCGCGGACGCATTCTGCGGGCCCTTTAATTTGGCAGGCGCCGCAATCTTGCGCGGGACCATATGTTGAGGATGCTTGGAAAACACGTAAACCTACTCCCTCTACAACGCGCACAGCATGTAGCGACGGAAGCGTTCGATAACATTTTGAGGCGCCGGCATGCTTCGATGCAGGCGCTCGGTAAAACGACGGAGCGTGCGCAGCTCGTTCGGCTTAAGCTCGCGGCCGCCAAACGCATAAGCCTGATGGAGCCGAATCGCTCGGCGGTATTCCCATGGATCAATCTCGGGGAACGCCGCAGCAAAGGCATCCAGACAATCGAGTGGCTTGGTCTCGTCAAAGGCGTCCACACTGCTTTGCTTCATCACCAGGGCAAGATAGCCGTAGAGTGCCGGCACACATATATCCTGCTCATCGTTCTCGATAGCCCGCGCGCGCAAAACGCGCAAGACGAACCTGCGGACGAACAGAGCGAGCAGGACGGCAATCACCGCACCGGTCAAACCGACTCCGACTTTGGCAGCAACAGGAATGCCGTGCGACACCGGCACATCCTCGCGATGCTTATCCTCGCCCCGACCAGCGACCGAGCCCACATCGAGCGTCCTATCGTCGGCGCCGCTGCTCCACGCCTCGCCCACGTCGATAATCTTATCGGCATCGAGCGTCTGGCTATAGTACCCAGGGGTGACCTCGACAGGCGTCCATCCCTGCCCGTCGAGGTAGATCTCGGTCCACGCGTGCGCATCGGCGGCCGTCAAGTTTAGCGGCACACCCGCGTCGACGGCAGCGGCGAGCTGATCGTCGGCCGCCCGATAGCCCTCGACATAGCGCGCGGGGATTCCCTGAGATCGAAACGCGAGCGTTGCCGCCGTGGCAAAGTAGGCAGAGTTGCCCTCGTGCGCCGAGCCCAAGAACCACGCGACAAACGACGTCGCCCCGGTATAAGCTGGCGGGTTATCCGTCTGCCCCGCAAGCGAAGCCATCATCGTGCGAACGCGACTGATCACGGCTGCATCCGAAACATTCGCCTGGGCATCCCAGCTGTCGCTCGAGAACAGGTATGCATCGACTGCATCCCGCTCCTCCTCGCGAACGTCCAGGTATTTATCGCGGACAAAGGCGGCGTACACCCGCTCGCTTTTTGCGTAATCGCTCTCGGAGGATGCCAACCAGCTCGAATCTGCAATGACATCGTCCATCGACACGTTATCGACGATCAGGCTATATGCCTTAGACGGCAACAGGTCCGTGCTGAGCATCGTCGAGCTCGTCAACATCGCAGCGGTACCGCTCAGCGAGCGCAGCGTATAGGGAGCATAGGCGTATCGGCGGTTGGCGCCCGAGGCGTAGACCGAAATCTCAACCGTCTCGACAGGCTCGCCGTCCTCACGCTCGGCCTCGGCATCAAACGCGGCGCGTTGCTCGGCTACCGTCAAACCGTTCTGGTGCAGCCACGCACGCATGCCGGACCATTTGCCCTCGTAGGACATCCAGTCGCCGCGTCCCCACGACACGCCGTCAAACGTCGTGCCCACAAAACCCTTCATGAGTAGATCGTCACTAAGCGTCTTGTTGGCAGTAAGCGACAGCGTTGTGGAGTCTCCTTCGTTCATGTCCGCCGCTTGCGAAAGGTCGCCCTCGGGCAGCGTATCGTCCCCAAATCGGAGGTTCTGGACTGCCTTGACGGCAGACGCCGACATGGCGGACAACTCGGGAAGAGGCTGTACAAGGGAGCCAGTCAGCGCAAAGAGAACGCCACATGCGGCACATAGACCGCCAAGACCGACAAGGACTTGGGGCAAACCCACCGTAGAGCCGCGCAACTCGCGAGCACGGCACTGGACAAGCCAGCCCGCAACGCCCAGCGCCATAGACGCCGCGCAATCACCGAGCTGCAACACCATGGAATCAGCGCCGCAAATAACGACGATTAAGAGCGTGGGCCACGAGACGCTCAAGTTGGCAAAAAGCCAGCCAAATGAGCCGGCAAACACACCGGCGAGCACTGCCAGCGGCACAGCCTCACACAGCGTGCCAGCATCTGCCACCAAAGGAATATACAGCTCACAGATTGAATTGATACGAGCGATTACGGCATTGACGAAGGCATAGAAGCCCCAGCGCGCCGAAGGAACCAAGAGTGCGCATGCAAGCGCCACGAACGCCGCGGCCAAGGCGATCCAGAAGGGAGTCTTTTTCGAAGTCATTGAGGTGCCCAAAGCGCCCAGTACAACAGCCACGCCAGCGGCGACGGTAAGCATGACCCCCATGCACGTTGCACTCAGGCACCCGGCAATCGCGCAGGAGAAGCTTGCAGACAGTAAAACCGCGGGAGCCACCGACAGGAACACGGCGACGACGCGGCCGTTCGAAGCGACGCGCTCCGTCGAGGTAAGAGTCACAAAGTCCATGCTAGAGCTCCAGACTCTTAATACGAGCCGAATCGCTCGATACCGGGCAATGGGTGATGGAGTAGTTGGCGCCGCGCTCGATGCTATACGACTCGACTGAATCCGACACATGGAGCACCGACAGATCGGTCAGACGGCCCAAATCGATATAGACCTGCTCATCGACACCCAACGTCACCAGCACCGTTTTACTAATGCCCCGTGCCGCCATAAGCTTGGCATACTGCTCGTTTGATGTTGGATGGGCAGGGCCAAGCGGCGTTGCCGTCAAAGCATCGAGCATCTTATTAAAACCACGTCGGTCATCGACGGGATAGGCGGCCAGGGAGCCTTCGGGGACAGCTACGACCATATGATGGTATCCCTGACGCATAAGCGCCAGCGATATCGACGCGGTTAAGCTCAGTACCGCAGAAAGAAGCTCGGGGCGGCTTGAGTGCTCAAAATCGCACGCAAACGCACCGAACAAGACGGCGATCGTGTGGTCTTGGGGGCGTGAGGCCTCGCGCACCAGCACGTCGTCAAAGCGCGTCGACAGCTTCCAGTGGATCGACTTGACCGCATCGCCCTCATGATAGGGCCTCACGTCAAAGACCTCGGAGGCGTCCTGGCCGCTGCGATGGGGATCGTAGCTCGTGCCCTCAAGACCGGCAGAAGCACTTTGGTGAGGATCGACCTGGATGTCGAGCACTTCGGGATAGACCGTAAACAACCCGTGAAAGTCGGCGTCCTCCAGAGCAAGCGACGTAAAGCCCATCTCATCGACCAGGCGCGCGGTATCAAGGGTAATGGTGTGCGCGCCACAAACGGTCGAATCGAGCTCTAGCTCAAACAAGGCGGGCCTACCCATCGCGGGGGCAAGGCTTACGGAACGGACCGTCCGCGTTCCCGTCAGCTGGTTGTACACCGAAAACGACAGCTCCATGCGACCGCGAAACATAAGCGGGCGATCCAACGTGATGCGCAATACAAGAGGCGCGTTTACAACACACGATCGGGGAAGCTCAAAGCCGAGCTTGAGCAAGGCAACGCTCGAGCGGCACGCCGCCACCGTGACCACGGGCATGGCGATCAACGCCGCGGCAGCAGCAAGCGCAGCCGCATTGGCGGTAAACACAAACGTGGCAAGCAGGAGCGCCACGGACACGATATAGGTAATCTTGTTGGCAATCATGGGCGTACCGTAGGACGCGCAGGGCGAACGAGCCGCTACGAGCGGCCGCGAACCTGGCCCATGGACGGGGCGGGAACGGCAGCGAGAATGCAGTCGAGGACGTCCTCGGCGGTAATCGATTCGATGCGGGCCTGGGGGCGCAAAACGAGACGGTGGACGCAGACGACCTTAAACACCTCGCGCACGTCCTCAGGCACCACATAGTCGCGCTCGCGAATCAATGCGCAGGCGCGCGCCATGCGAGTGAGCGCGATGATGCCACGGGGGCTCACGCCCAGCTCAACAAGGTCGTCATTGCGGGTCTCCTCGCACAGGCGCACGATATAATCCAGCACCGTGTCGGCAACCTGTACATTGCCCAGGTAATTTTGGATATCGAGCAGGTCATCGCAGGCAACCATGGGCTTGATGTCGTCGAGAGGGTTGGCATAGCGACGGGCCTTGAGGATATCAATCTGGTCCTGGCGCGACGGATAGCCAACGGACAGGCGAACCATAAAGCGGTCGAGCTGGCTATCGGGCAGCGGCTGAGTGCCCGCCGAGCCCACCGGGTTCTCGGTTGCGATACACACGAAGGGACGCGGGACCTGATGCGTCTGCCCATCAATCGTCACCGCGCGTTCTTCCATAACCTCGAGCAGGGCCGACTGCGTCTTTGCGCTGGTACGGTTGATCTCGTCGCCCAGCAGCATGTTGCAGTTGACGGCGCCCCACACAAAGCGAAACACGCCGGCGTCGCGGTCGAACATCGTAAAGCCCGTAATGTCCGAGGGCAGCGTATCGGGCGTAAATTGCACGCGCTTAAAGTCCAGACCCAGTGCACGCGAAAGAGCCAGGGCCAGCGTCGTCTTGCCGGTACCGGGCACATCCTCCAGCAGGATATGGCCGCCGGCATAGATGGCCATGAGAGCTTTCTCGATCACATCGCGCTTGCCCAGCAGGGCGCGGCTCACTTCGTTGATGATGCTGTTGGACTGTTCGACAATCACGGTTACTCATTTCCTCGGTAAGCTGCCTCGGCCGTCGCGGCCGCCAGCTGTGCTTTCAAAACGTTCAGATCGATGGGCTTGCCCACATGTCCGTTCATGCCCACACTGCGCGAGCGCTCAACGTCCTCGGTGTAGTCATTGGCAGAAAGCGCAATGATGGGAATGGCGCCGGCGTCCTCACGATCGAGCCCTCGAATCAGCTCCGCCGCTTCCCAGCCGTTCAGCACGGGCATCTGAATATCCATGAGGATCGCATCGTACGTGCCCGCGGGCATGCTCCGAAACCGCTCAACGACCGCTTGGCCGTTCTCGGCGCGATCGACCGCCGCGCCTCGCCTTGCCAGCAGCTCAATCACGATCATGGCATTGATTTCGTTATCCTCGGCCAGCAGGAATCGCTTGTCCTCAAACTGGTAGGTAAACGACGACCCCATGGAATCGGACGCCGTCTCGAGCGTCTGCTCTTTAAGCTTGAGCTCCTCGACCTGCTCCGGCGTGGCAAGTCGCAGCGGGATGTAGGCCGAAAACGTCGAACCGCGACCAGGCTCGGTATCGACGACAATCTCACCGTCCATCAGGTCGACGAGCGCGCTCGTGATGGCCATACCCAAGCCCGTTCCGCCGTAGCGGCGCGCGATGGTACGGTCTTCCTGCTCAAACGGTTTAAATATCTTGCTAATGTAGCGCGGGTCCATGCCCTTGCCTGTGTCGCGCACGCGCAGCATATAACTCACGCCGTCGTCTGTCCGGTACATCTCGCGCAGGGTTACGGTAACGCTGCCGCCCCGCTCGGTAAACTTGACCGCGTTGGAGATAAAGTTGATGACGACCTGCGACAGGCGCATGCGATCGCCCACGACAAAGACGTTTTCGCAGTCCTCCAGATTGACCGAGTACGCAAGCCCTTTGTCGGCCGCCTGCGAGGCAAACATACGCTCAATCTCATCGGCAAACAGACGCATATCAAACGGTGCATCGTCAATGCGCACGCGCCCGCTGTTGAGGCGGCTCATATCGAGCATGTCATTGATAAGCGAAAGCAAGTAGGCCGAAAGCTGCGAGGCACGAGACAAGTCATCCATCAGGCGAGGCTCATCCGCATGATGCTCGCGAGCAAGCGAAATCATGCCCTCGATGCCATTGAGCGGCGTGCGGATCTCGTGGCTCATCTGGTTCATATAGTCCGTGCGCGCGTTGGCGGTCTCGACGGCGCGATCGCGCTCGGCCTCCGCCTTGGCGATGCGCTCGTTTTCGGCCGTTACATCGACTGCAGAAACCAGGTACTGGGTGCCGTTCTGTATGAGCGAAATCGTAAACCTTATGCTGAGCTGCGATTTTGCTCCATGGGGCGCATGGTAGGAGCACAGGAGGTTCAGCGGGGTCACATGGTCCCAGTCCCTCACCTGTCGCTGCATGCGAACGCGGTCGCTATTGGGGATAAAGCGGTATAGTGTCTCGATGTCGTCGCCGATACGCTCGGACGACACGCCAAATACGCGTTCGAAATTTGGGGTGATATAGAGCGGAAGGCAGTCGTTGGCGCGCAAGACCAGAGCAACGTTGGGCCCTTGCTGCGCAAGCGCCTCTTCAAACAGCCGACGCGCTCGGTCCGCGTCGCGCTTCTCGTGTGAACCGAACAGCCCCAATATGCCCCCTTTTTTATTCAAAGGCTCATTCTACCAGCTCAAAAGCACGTTACAGAGATGATGCTCCGCAAAAGTTACCTATGAGTGACATAAAAACGCGCCCGACGGCAATCTTGCCATCGGGCGCGTCTTGTTACTCGGGCCAGATAAACTGTGTGCGGCCGGCCTCGCCGCCATCGATCAGCAGGCTCTGCCCGGTCATAAACCGGTTGGTCACGCCCACAAAATAGATCCACTCGGCGATCTCTTGGGCGGTGGCCCAGCGTTTAAGCGGTGTGAGCTCCATAATCTGGTTCCACAGGTGTTCGTCTTCCATCACGCAACGGTTGAGCGGCGTGATAACGCCGCCCGGGTCCACGCTGTTGGCGATGGCCCGCGGCGCCAGGCGGTTTGCAAGGTTCTTGGTGTAGGCGATAATGCCGCCTTTGCTGGCAGCATAGGCGGGAAACTCCGATCCCGTATGTCCGCTCGCCGACCCCACATTGACCACGGATTTGATAGCCGGCGTCGGCTTGGCGGCAAGCCCCTCCCCCACAAAGGCATAGCGCTCGGTCACGTTGATGGTGCCCGTTAGGTTGGCAGCGATGTCGTCGGCCGAATCCTGCGTGCCGGCAACGTTCACGATCACCTGGGGTTCAAGCTCGTCTGGAAACGAATCCGGCTCGCGGACATCGACGATCAGATGGCGATAGCGCTCGTGCTCGATCGCCGCTGGCAGCAGATCAAAGCCCATGACCTCGTGGCCCTCGTCCAAAAAGCGCTGCACGCACGCGGCTCCGATGCCGCCCGAAGCGCCCGTGATCAAAACCCGCATATCTGCTCCTTAGGCGGTTGCGTGGCGCTCGAGGTACTCGGCACCCACATTCTCGCGCTCCCAGCCGCGCACGACCTTGTAGCCCACGGGGCTCAGGAAGACCTCGCACAGCAGCTCGGCGACGGCGCCCGTCAGCGAGCACATAAGGACCTGTACCCAGGTCCAGCCAAAGAACGTGTGGCTCACCACAATGGCAAAGACCAGGTTGTCGATAAACTGGCCAACACCCGTAGACACATAGGAGCGGAAGGCAAAGCTCGCAAAGTTATTCTTTTTGAGCATACGGCCGAGCGACTGGTTGAGCGTGGAGTTGACCACGGCAGAGACGAGCATGGCGAGCGAAGATCCAAACACCACGTACCAGGTGCCGCCGATGGTGGCGTTAAGGGCGGTGTTGACCTCGATCATACCCGTGTCGTAGTAGGCGCCCCACATGCCGGGCGTGAGCGAGCATGCCCAAAAGCACAGGCTCACAGCCAGGTTGACCAGCAGCGCGAGGATAGAGATTTTGATGGATGCCTTGGCGCCAAAGCGCTTGCAGATCATGTCCTGGCACAAAAACGAAACCCAGCTCACCACAAAGCCGCAATCGAGTGCCAGATACGGCAGGCTGATGAGTTCTTTGTTGGCCAGCAGGTTCATCATGATGACGCTCACGAAAAACAGCGAAACCGTTGCCGCGGGAATGCTCCGCAACAGGACCTTGTAGTCCTCCATGACCTTCTTGATCATTATGTACTCCTTTGGTTTTAGGTTTAACGAGCAGGATATCGGACCCGAACTGCTCGGCCGCCCCGGTCTTGAGGCAACGGTGGGTATGATAGCCGCTCACGCAGCCGCAGGCAAGCAAACGGCGCGGCAGCCCCGCAAGGCCACCGCACCGACGCGCTAAAAGGCTACGTTGCCAAACTCCGACAGGATAAGGTCGGGGTTATGGTCGGTCGCCCAATCCACGTTCCACGGACTCGTGAACAGCAGCAGCTTACCGCCGCGCATGTCCTCGACGCGCAGGGTGTCGCGCGTGAGCGAAAGAGCCGGGATATCGATGGTGTCGGGGTCGTTCTGGATCCAGCGGATGTCCGTATAGGGCAGCGGCTGGCGACGGACCTCAACACGGTACTCGGCCTTAAGACGGCGCTCGAGCACCTCAAACTGCAGCACGCCGACCACGCCCACGATGACGCTCTCCATGCCGGCACCCAGCTCGCGGAAGATCTGGATGGCACCCTCCTGGGCAAGCTCCTCCATACCCTTCACAAACTGCTTGCGCTTGAGCGTGTCGACCTGCGTAATGCGAGCGAACATCTCGGGGGCAAACGTCGGGATCTGCGGATACTGCACGTGGCGCTTGCCGGAGCACACGGTGTCACCGATGCTAAAGATGCCCGGGTCGAACAGGCCCACGATATCGCCCGCGTACGCCTCGTCCACGATGGCGCGGTCATCGGCCATCATCGACGTGCCCGTGGCCAGCTTGAGTTTACGGTTGCCCTGCATGTGGAAGGCGTCCATACCGCGCTCGAACTTGCCCGAGCAAATACGCACAAAGGCGATGCGGTCGCGGTGGTTCTTGTCCATGTTGGCCTGGATCTTAAACACAAAGCCGCTAAAGTCGTTCTCGGCGGGCGCGACCGGCTCGCTGGTGAGCGTATCAGTATAGGCACGCGGCGTCGGGGCCAGACGCAGGAACTCTTTAAGGAAGGGCTCCACGCCAAAGTTGGTGAGCGCCGAGCCAAAAAACGCCGGGCTCAGCTTGCCGCAGGCCACGGCATCCAAGTCGAGCTCGTCGCCGGCGCCGTCGAGCAGCTCGATGTCGTCCATCAGGTTCTTATGGTTTTCCTCGCCGATGAGCTCGTCCATGGCCGGATCGCCCAGCTCGGCCTCGACCTCGGCGACCTTCTTGGTGGCGTTGGCATGACCGTCGCCCTCAAAGGCAATGACGCGACGGGTTTGACGATCGAACACGCCGCGGAAGTTGCGCCCGCTGCCGATCGGCCAGTTCATGGGATACGTATTGATACCCAGGACGTTCTCGATCTCTTCCATGAGCTCAAACGGATCGCGAGCCTCGTGGTCGAGCTTGTTCACAAAGGTGAAGATGGGAATGTGGCGCAGTGTGCAGACCTTAAAAAGCTTTTTGGTCTGGGCCTCGACGCCCTTAGCGCCGTCGATGACCATGACCGCGGCGTCGGCGGCCATAAGGGTGCGGTAGGTATCCTCCGAGAAGTCCTGGTGGCCGGGGGTATCGAGGATATTGACGCAGGCGCCGTTGTAGGTGAACTGCAGCACCGAGGAGGTGACGGAGATGCCGCGCTCCTTCTCGATGTCCATCCAGTCGGAGACGGCGTGCTTCGAGCTTGCCTTTCCCTTGACCGAGCCGGCGGTCTGGATGCTGCCGGTATAGAGCAGCAACTTCTCGGTAAGCGTGGTCTTACCGGCGTCCGGGTGGCTGATGATCGCGAATGTGCGGCGCGACGAGATTTCATCCGACAGGCTTGCCATGCGGATCCTTTCTTGCATTGAGTGCATTACGTCGTTGAAACCGTACTATTGTAGCCGCGAAATCCCGCCATAGGGCACCTATCAGGACAAATTCATTAGCCGAGCTCGCTGTGCACCGGGCAGCCGCCTCAAGGATCGTCTCAATCTGTAACATCTAGCCATCAAAATCGACTCCAGATGTTACAGATCGAGATAAACGGCTGGGAAGATCGACGCCATCTCAATCTGTAACAGAAAGACGGGTTTTGAGCTTCTACCTGTTACAGATTGAGATAAACGCGCAGGCGGGCAACCAATGTCTCAATCTGTAACATCTAGCCACCAAAAACGGGCCCTAGTGTTACAGATTGAGATAAACGAGCAGGAAGGTCGGGGCTGTCTCAATCTGTAACATCTAGCTGCCGAAATCGGCTCCAGATGTTACAGATCGAGACAAACGAACGAAGAGACAGGCGGGCCTACATTTCTTCTTGCATAACTGTGCATAGTGTATATATACTGTGCTTACCGGTTATATACACGTGTAGCCCAACAGCTAAGGAGCCGCTGTGGACATAATCTTATCCAATTCGAGCGACAAGCCCATCTACGAGCAGATATCCTCGCAGGTCAAAGCGCAGATCCTTTCGGGCGAACTCGCTGCGGGAGCCAAACTACCCAGCATCCGTGCGCTCGCGAGCGACCTCGGCGTGAGCGTCATCACCACCAAACGCGCCTATGCCGACCTGGAACAGCTCGGCTTTATCTGCACCGTGCAGGGCAAGGGCTGCTTTGTCGCCGAGGGCAACCAGGAGCTCTTGCGCGAAAACCAGCTCTGCCATATCGAAGAGTTGCTTGCGCAGGCCGCTACGCAGGCCGAAACCCTGGGCGTCACGCGCGACAAATTGCACGAAATGCTCGACCTTGTGGCCCCCGAAACCATGCAGTAGCCATCTGCAAGAAAGGCTATACCATGCAAAACTTGCTAGAACTCAAAGGCGCCTCACGCCGCGTAAGCGACCGCTTTTCGCTACGCGATGTCACGCTCACCGTGGAGCCCGGCCAGATTGTCGGCTTTGTGGGCGCAAACGGCGCCGGCAAGACAACGACCATTCGCGCCGCGCTCGGGCTTATAAAGCTCGATGCCGGCGAGGTGCATCTGTTTGGACAGCACTGCGACACCAACGCGCCCGGCGAGGCACAGCGTCACCTGCGCTCCCGCGTCGGTCTTGTCCTGGACACGTGTCCTTTCCCCTCCACGCTCAAGGTAGGCCAGATCGAGAGGCTCGTAGGCCCGGCGTACCCCACGTGGAGTAGCGAAACGTTCGCCAGATTTATCGACCGATTTGGCCTTGACCCCAAAGCCAAGGTCAAAGACCTCTCCCGCGGCATGGGCATGAAGCTGCAGCTCGCCTGTGCGCTCAGCCACAATGCCAAGCTGCTCGTTTTGGACGAAGCCACCGCGGGCCTCGATCCCATGGCGCGCGAAGAGCTGCTCGACGAGCTGCTTGCCTTTGTCGCCGACGGCCAACACAGCGTGCTGCTCTCGAGCCACATTACGTCCGACCTCGATCGCGCCGCCGACCGCGTCATCTGCATCGATAACGGCTCGATTATGTTTGACCTGCCACGCGAGGACATTACCGACCGCGCCGGCATCGCCCACTGCACCCAAGCACAGGCCGCCGAGCTTATGGCTTGCGTCGAAGGCGCCCGTGCCGCCCACCACGCCTATAGCGTGGACGTACTCGTGCCCAACCGTCGCGAAGCGCTCGAAGCCTTCCCCGAGATTCCCTGCGATCGGGCAACCATTGATGACTATCTTCGCCTCATACTGAAAGGGGCTTCGAAATGAAACGCGCCTTTATGTCCGAGCTCGCCATCGTTCGCACGCTTGTCCCGAGCATTGCGGGCGTCGGCTTGTT
Organism: uncultured Collinsella sp.; assembly: GCA_900542945.1. Classification (GTDB taxonomy): domain Bacteria; phylum Actinomycetota; class Coriobacteriia; order Coriobacteriales; family Coriobacteriaceae; genus Collinsella. The sequence goes on along the minus strand of UQPI01000009.1, from coordinate 8,388 downwards.
CATCTTCGTCGTGCTGACGCTCGCCAACGCATCGGATGGTGATTCCGGCATGAGTGCCGGCGCCTGCGCCGTCAGTGCCATGTCACCCATCATGGTCATGAGCTCGCTGGCCGGCTTCGACAATCAAAACGGTTGGGAGCGTTATCGGGCAACGCTGCCCTTCTCGCGCAAAGACATCATCTGCGCACGCTACCTGTGTATCGTTGCTTTCTCGGCCATCATGGCATGTGCGGCTGCACTGTTGAACATCGTCACCATCCCACTCTTCAATAATGCAGGCATCCCTCCGACGGGACAGGCCGTCTTTGAGATCGCAGCCGCCTCGGCAGCCTCGATGCTCATCTCCCTCATGATGGTGTTTTTGGCGCAGCCGCTGTTCTTTCGTTTTGGACACATGGAGGCGCTGCGCCTGTCCGTTGGTCTGTTTGCCCTGCTTGGTTGCGGCACCATGGCCACGCTGAGCTCCTCCAACCCCATCAGCAACTGGCTCATGTCGATTGCCGGGGCAAATCCCGATCCCGCCGTCCTCGGCTGCCTGTGCGCTGGAATTGCCGCACTGGCCCTCGTGCTATTTACACTGAGCTGCGCTATCAGCACCAAGGTCTATCGAACGCGCGACCTGTAATCGACAGCTAAAAATACTTGGGCGGCACCCCACCTCATTTACTAGATAAGACGAAGCAGCAACAACGTCGTTACCACCCTTCACGGCATGCCGTTTAGATCTTGGAAACCAAAGAGAAGCCGACGGCATATCGAAGGTGAATGTTTTTCCGAGAAGTGAACGAGTAAAATCAGTACCCCGTATCATCGACATTTTTATGGGCTTAGTTCCTGCGGTTTTTGCCTAGGAATCCTGCGGTTTTATTCGAATAAAGTGTGCATGCTCCAAGGGTCCATATTTACTCGTTCACTTCTCGGAAAAACATTCACCTTCAATTCGATCCTTAACCAAATGGCTCCCCGGAACATGACCCCGCCTCTCCGCGGCCATATCAAACCTTCATGGTGGGGCGGTATCCTCATGTCCATAAAACTCGCAGGATAAACCCATTATCCAAGGAGGCACCGCACCCGTGTCGTGGGTCGTCGCAGCATTTGCGTCAGCATTCTTTGCCGGCATCACATCCATCTTGGCCAAATGCGGCATCAAGCAGACCGACTCCGATGTCGCGACGACCATTCGCACCTGCGTGGTACTCGTTTTCGCCTGGGCAATGGCGGGCATTTCTGGATCCATTGGAACCATTGGCAGCATCGAACCCAGATCCTGGCTCTTTCTCGTCCTCTCGGGACTCGCTACCGGTGCTTCGTGGATCTGCTACTTTAAGGCGTTGAGCATCGGAGACGTCAATACGGTCGTACCGGTCGACAAGATGAGCACCGTGCTCGCCGCGCTGGTCGCCATCGCGCTTTTTGGTGAGACGAGCAGCCTTGCGGTTAAGCTCATGGGAACCGCTATCGTCACCCTCGGCACGTTTTTAATGATCGATAAGAAGCAGTCCGCCAGACCCGAGCAGCAGCAAGACCGGACCTGGCTCGCTTACGCCCTCGGCGCCGCCGTGTTCGCGGCGCTCACCTCCGTCCTCGCCAAGATCGGCATCGAAGGCGTCGAGTCAAACCTGGCCACGGCGATCCGCACCTGCGTGGTACTGGTTATGGCATGGGCAATCGTGGCAGCCAAGGGAAAACTGGAGCAGGTCGCGCACGTTGACCGGCGCGAACTCACATTTCTCGCAACATCGGGCATCGCGACCGGAGCATCGTGGCTGCTCTATTACTATGCCATCGCCGCAGGCCAGGTAAGCGTCGTGGTGCAGATCGACAAACTATCGATTGTCGTATCGGTACTATTTGCGCGCCTGGCATTCAACGAAAAACTCTCCCGACGCAGCGCCATCGGTCTCGCCCTCATCGTACTGGGCACCGCCGCGCTCGCGATTTGGAAATAGCGCCGATACCGAGCGAAATCTAGACGTTCGCAAATCCGTGACAAATGGCATATCCCCGGCCCGTGCGCTACGTTCTACAATGGAGACGTCACGGGCCTTGGCCCAATCTCAATCATCCAAGGGGATGTCTTTTTGGTCATTGTTCTTTAGGGAACGGTCAATCGCATACAGACGCAAAACGGCCGTCGAACAGCCGTAGTTTGTTGCGCCGTTCCGCCTCCGTCATCTGCCATTTTTGCACCTGATAGGAAAGAACAATGCAAACCCAGGAATCTCAATTCTTCCCAAAAGCCAGCAGCTTCGACACGACACTCGTGCGCTCTAAGATTATGGGTCCGAACCCCCTCAAGCTCTGCGAAGAGCTTCTTCGCGATGCAGAAATCCCCCGAGACGCCCGCGTCTGCGACCTTGGGTCGGGCGCCGGTATCACCAGCGCCCTACTCGCCCGCGAATACGGGTTGGACACGTACGCTGTCGATCTGTGGAGCGACCCACAGGAAAACAGCGCGTTCTTTGATTCGCTCGGTATCTCGCGCGACACGATTCACCCGGTTAAAGCGGATGTCTCACAGGGGCTACCATTTGAGCATGACTATTTTGACGCGGTTGTGAGTATCGACTCGTACAACTACTACGGCCGTGATCCACACTATCTGGGCGAGCGCCTGCTCCCCTACGTAAAGCAAGGCGGCATGCTTTACCTGAACATCCCAGGCATGGTCCAAGATTGCCACGACAATCTGCCCGATTGTCTGCTCAAATCCTGGACGCCCGAGCAGCTCGACTATATGCACGACATATCTTGGTGGCGTGCCATGATTGAGCCGACCGCTGGCATTGAGATCATCTCGATGCGCCCCATGCTCTGCACGGCAGAAGTGTGGTCGGATTGGCTCGCTTGCGACAACGAGTACGCAGCGGGCGACCGCCCTGCCGTTGAAGCGGGTGCGCTCGAATATCTCAACACCATCGCCATTGTGCTGAGGAAGCTCTAAACAGCAACGCGCGAGGCCGTAAACAAACGGCCTCGCGCGGCTTCTTTCTTAATGAGTTTTGAAGCAGACAGACAGCTGTTACATCCTTACGCCGGGCTTGGGGCGCTCGTATCGACCGCACGCTACTGTGCTACTTGCGCAGCGGCTTGGGCAGCGGAATGCCTGCCGCAATGACGGCGGCGATAATCATGCAGACGATACCCTTGAGCGGGAAGCACATAAGCAGCAGGCCCACGACCATGACGGGCTGACGCATAACGGCGCCCATCGTCGAGGCGGTGCAGACGGCGACGCAAAAGACCGGATCGGCGCCGGTAAGGATAGCGAAGCCGTAGCCCAGGCTCACGCCCGAAAAGATGACGGGGAAGAAGTGACCGCCGCGCCAGCCCAGGTTGATGAGGGCGGGCGTCAGCATGGCCTTGACCAGACCGGTTGCAATAAGCACGCCGGCGGGAATGGTCAGATAGGTCTCCATGAGTACGTCGGCCTGCGTCTCGCCGGCAAACATGGTGTAGGGCAGGACCGTACCGCAGATGGCGAGCGCCAAACCGGCGAGCATGGCCTTGACGACAGGGCGCTCCCCTATGGCGTGGGCCAACGCCTCGCTCGCGTGCTCCGAGACAAAGTACAGCCAGCCACAGGCCGTGCCGACGAGCGCCAGGGGAATGAGCCAGGTAAGCTCCAGGTTGCCCACCTGCGCGGCCTCGAACCTCGGCATACCCATGCCGCCGCCCACAAGCTGGCCAAGCAGCAGGTAGGTGCCCAGGCCACCGGCAATCGCGATACCGTAGACCACGGTCTTTTGCGCCTTGGGCAGTTTGATGGTGATCTCGCCGGACGCGGACTCATCGTCATTGGCACCCTGACCGTCAGCACTTCCGGCGAGCGGCGCCACAAAGCCAAAGACGGGCGCGGTAAAGAGCGCCGTCAGCGCGGCCTGGGTGCCCAACAGCGTGAGCTCCCTAAACTCGGCGCCAAAGCGGCGCATGCGGTCGCCGACCCAGCTGCACAGGCCCGCGATGACGCCGGTCAGGCCGGCTTCTGGTCCAATGCTTCCGCCAAACAGCAGCGGCAGCAACGCCGCAAGCGAAAGCTTGCCCAGGTTGTCGTACGGGTAGCGGCCGTCGCGCTTTACCTTGGCCATCACCTGGTTGAGATCATCAGTCTTGGCGCCCGTAAGCTTTTCGTACAGACCGATCAGCAGGCCGCCCAGCAGGCAGACGAAAAACGGGTACGGCAGAAAACCGAACGGACCGCTCGCGAGCTCGGGCGAAGCGACGCCCAGCATATGCGGGATCTCGGTCCATAGATAGTCGATGCCATGCTCCATCGCAAAGAAGAACAGCCAAACCGCGGCGCCCGCAAACGCACCGGTCACAGCCACGCTCACTAAAAACAGCGCACGGTTTTTGGGTTTGGCAAGGTTACCCATCGGGTCCTCCCGTGGTCAAAGTCGACATAGTTACGTTTTATTGTAGAGCGAGTGTGGCCCAGACAAGCCAACCGTCTGCGCTGTAAACGGAGCCACTGGGAACCACGGCAGGACAGGCTCAAGACTTATCCGTTGATAATCGAGGCAATCTCGCGCAAATCGTCGGCAAAGTAGATGCCTTGCTGGCGCTGCGGACTCGATAAGCCCTTATCGATCATATGCCCGAGCAGCGCCTTGAGGTCGTTGTAGTAACCGTCCAGGTTATACAGGATGCACGGAGCACTCAGGTGTCCCAACGATACCGCAGACATGACCTCGGCAATCTCCTCGAGCGTGCCCGTGCCACCCGGGAAGGCGATGAACGCGTCGCCAAGCTCGATCATCTTGGCCTTGCGCTCGGCCATGTCGCTCGTCACGATAAGGTCGTCGATACCGTCGTGCTGATACTCCGCCTCGATAAAAAAGCTTGGCTCCACGCCGGTCACGTGTCCGCCGGCATCGAGCACGCTATCGGCAAGCGCGCCCATCAGCCCCGACTTGGACCCGCCGTATACCAGCGCGTGGCCGTTGGAGCCAATCCACGTGCCGAGCTCTCGCACTGCAGGCAGAAACGCCGGGTCGTTGCCGACGCTCGCGCCCAGGTACACCGTGATGTTCATATGCAATCCCCCTCGTCGTGACGCGCGGCACCCGTTCTAGCGTTGGCGTCGGCGATATTCGCGCACGCGGCGCGACAGGTCGGCGAGCTCGTCACGATCGAGCTCTTCCAAATGCTCAAGATCGTCCATAAAGCGCGCCATGGTGTCCTTTTGGCGCAGCTTGATGAGCGTATTGCAGTAGTTCACCGCCACGCCCGTAAGCATGGCGATATAGAAGATACTGATGACGCTTAGGATAACGGTAATGCCGCGGGCAACCGGTGTTTCGGCGGGGATATCGCCAAATCCGATCGTCGAGACCGTCTCAAAGCTAAACCAGAGACCATCGCCAAAGGTGAGGGTCGTAGGCTCGGACAGCCAGACAGCCGTCGAGCACAGCAGGTAAAAGATAAGAAACAGGCCCGTGATGCGCGCAAAGCCAGCCTGGCGCAACACGTCGGCAAGCGTCCTCAACTTGTTCATCGCGACCCCTTTTCCCAAGCGTCCAATCATGTTCGTTCGGTATTGTCCCACACTCGGCACTCGAGGACGCTCCTTTTGTGCTGGCAGAAAGGGACTGTCCCCAACTGCCGGCACATAAGGAACGTCCCTAAGTGCCAACTCCGCCAAAGAGTGTCCCCAGCGACTAGTCGTTTAAGAACGTCCCCAATGACTAGGGAACGTCCCTAAGTGCCGGATGTTAGGCAAGCTGAGCTGGTATCCTTATGCGGTATTATCTCAACTCGATAGGATTGTCTGTGAAACCTTCCGCCGTCCTTCGCTTAGCTCTATATCGCACCCTAGCCGTCGCGCTTGCTGCGCTCACACTACTGAGCATCGTCATGCCCACCCCGGCCTTTGCCGCCGACTCTGACCAGCAGGTCAAAACAGTCCGCGTTGGCTGGCTCGTCAACAACGAAGGCTTCCAGGAAGGCATGCCGGGCGAGCGCCTCTCGGGGTGGGGCTACGAATACCTCCAGACCCTCTCGTACTACACAAAGGACTGGCAATACGAATACGTTAGCGGCACCTTCAACGAGCTTATGGACATGCTCGAGGCAGGCGAGATCGACCTCATGCCCAACATCTCCTACTCCGAGGAACGCGCCCAAAAGCTGCTCTTTTCCTCGAACCCCGAGGGCACCGAACGCTACTACATCTACGCCAAGCCCAATCGCGATGATCTGACCAAGGGCGACCCCCAAGCGCTCCAGGGCCTTACCATCGGCTGCAACTCTGGCGTTATGCAAACCATCGTCGGCCAGCAGTGGCTTGCCGACGAAGGCGTCACCTGCACCTATAAAGAAATCGACACCGGCAGCGCCCTCTTTGAGGCGCTTGCAGACGGCGAGGTCGACGCCGTCATCATGAACGACACCATCTCGTCGCCCGATGCGTCGCCCATGTTCTATGTAGGCTCGAGCGACTACTATTTTGCCGTTCCCAAAAGCCGCCCCGATCTGATGAACGACATCAATGCCGCCATGGCATCAATCTCCCGCGTCAACCCGCGTTATAACGACGAAGTCAAATCGAGCTACTCGGCTCAAAACAGCGGTTCATCATCGCTCACCGGCCCCGAGACCTCCTGGCTCAAAGACAACGGCAACACCATCACGCTCGGCTATCTGAAAAACCAACTTCCCTACTGCACGCAAAACGACGACGGCGAGATGGAAGGATCGCTCGCCTCGCTTGCGACGACATTGCACGACAAGTTTGGCATTACGGTTAAAACAGTCGCGTTCTCGAGCAACAAGCAAATGACCAAAGCCCTTTCCAAAGGAACCATCGATGTCGCGCTGCCGCTGTTTCGCGACTACTGGTTTGCCGAGCAAGGAGGAGCCGTCCAGTCAAACCCGATGGGAACGGTCTCCCTGACCGCCATTCACAGCAGCAACAACCTGGACGGCGACCTTAAGAATATCGCTTGTACAGCGAATGCGATCGTCAACCGTTTTGAGCTCGAGAGCTTATTCCCCGACGCAACGGTAACCGAATATTCGAGTCCCGAAGAGGCGCTCAAAGCCCTCAATAAGGGGACGGCAAGTTGCATCATTGTCCCCAGCACGCGCCTGCAAACCATCCGCGACGCCCACGACATCGAGGACTTCGAGACACAGGAACTCACCAACACGGCGCAACTATCGTGCTTGATTTCGCGCGGCAAACCCGAGCTGTTGGAAATCATTAATAAGGGCATCATCAATGCAGGCGAATCGCTCTCTGCAAGCAGCTATTCCCCCACATCGTACTCGGCACAGGAATCGGATACGTTCCGGTTTATCTACCGCAACCGCATCGCCGTTGCGACCGTTATCATCTTCATTTTGCTCGTCGGCATCGTCATCCTTATCTGGTCGCTTCAGCGCGCACGGCAGGAACGCCAGAAAGCCGACGCCGCCAACGCCGCCAAAACCGCTTTCCTCACACGTATGAGCCACGACATCCGCACGCCACTAAACGGCATCCTGGGTCTTATCGAAATTGAGGAATTGAAAGAAGGCGACATACAAGTCGCCCGCGAAAGCCGCGCCAAGGCGCGTGTTGCCGCCAACCACCTGCTGTCGTTGATTAACGACATCCTCGAGATGGGCAAAATCGAAGACCGCAAGCTAACACTGGAACATGCGCCTTTTAACCTCAAAGAGCTCTGTGACAATACGCTGGTGCTGTGCAAGCTCCGCGCATCCGATAACGGCATCACAATGCAGGACAATAGTCTGCCATACGCCACGGGGCCATACATGATCGGCAGCCCCACCCATATCCGACAGATTATGATCAACCAGTTAGACAACAGCATCAAGTACAACAAGCACGGCGGCTCCGTCACCTTTAGCTCAAAGACCAAGCCACTCGATAACGGGCGCGCGCTCTTTTGCTTTAGCGTTTCGGATACCGGCATTGGCATGACTCCCAAGTTTTTAAAGCATATCTATGAGCCGTTTGCCCAAGAAGGTGACGATGCGCGCAGCAAGTTCCAAGGAACCGGCATGGGTATGCCAATCGTCAAGTCGCTTGTTGAACTGATGGGCGGCACGATTGAGATTTCGAGTGAGGTTGGCGTGGGAAGTACGTTCAACGTCCAGATTCCGCTCGAAATCGATAAGAACCCTCAGGCAAGAGAAGGTGCGAACGAGCAAGCAAACAGCTGCTCGCTTGCCGGCATGAACGTCCTTTTGGCAGAAGATAACGAGCTCAATGCCGAGATTGCCCAGGCTCTGCTCGAAAGCGAAGGCATCGTCGTAACTCGCGCCGCCGACGGCAACGAAACGGTCGACCTATACGTTGGTCGTCCCGCCGGCAGCTTCGATGCGATCCTGATGGACATCATGATGCCGGGCATGGATGGCTACGAGGCAATCCAC
>UQPI01000008.1 GCA_900542945.1 uncultured Collinsella sp. | reverse complement strand
AAGCGTCCTAGTGTTCGCTTCTAATAAAGAAGGCCAAGATTCGGGACGCAGTTCATTTTGGCAGGTTTTATCTGGGCAAACGCCAAAAACCGCCGCGAGGGAGTTACTTTCCCTCGCGGCGGTTTTCTAGCAGTAAAACCAAGTGAGTAGGCTTTTTGCAGGAGGCCAAGCACGCCCCAAAACGCCACAGCCCTGACCTGCGGTTTTATTGGGCGCCACCCGCGATGTGCTCGACAGATCCAAAAAAGTCTACTCACTTGGCCTTGAGACTCATCAGTCAGACAAAAAACGCCGCGAAGGGAGCTGGACTCCCTTCGCGGCGGTTATTCGCTCTGATTTTGCGACGGTTTTGCCCGCTTGTTACTCGCTGTAGCGGGTGGCGATGGCAGCTTGTACCATGCCGGCGCTCATGAGGTACGTTACCAGGAAGTAGCCACCATAGGCCGCCAGGAAGATCGCACAGGTGAGGCCCACGGTGCCGCCGATGCTCATATCGCCGAATACGCTCACCAGCTCGATGATCACCTTGAGCGCCACAAAGGAGTGCGCCAAGCCCACTGCCAGTGGGAACAGGAAGAACACCGCTTGCTGCGCCATCACCGAATGCCGGATCTGACGGTCGTCACAGCCGATCTGTGCCAGCACACGATAGCTGCGGCTGCCGTCGGCCACATTGGAGAGCTGCTGGATCGACAGAATCGCCGCGCACGCAACGACCAGTACAAAGCCAATGTAGATGGCCAGATAGCTAATCATGCCGTTCATCTGCGCTGCTTGCGTGTACATCTCGGAACGTGTGAAGAAGACTCCCCACGACCCAGGCTCCTTGCCGTCAACGAGCAGATTATCGAGCAAGGTGTATTTAATGCTCTCGTCTGCCTCGGTCGTATCCATCCCCTGTTTGTAGTTAACGAGCAGATTACTGGAATACGGCTGCAGATTAAGTTGGGACAACAGCTCATCGGCTACGACCACGGTACCGGGATTGCTGCCCATCGCCGAGTTGGCGATGGCAGCCGTGTCTTCGTCCGACTTATCGGTTGCGGGCTTGAGCGTATGCCCGCCCAAGGTGAGGGTATGGCCCCCAGCCATGTATTTGGTGTACAGATCGCCCAGCTCGCCGCCCATATCACACGTAAGCACGTACTGGTCGCGGCCAATGCTCACCGGATCCTCGCCCATCATCTGGCGCAGTTTGTTGTACTGGCTCGCCGGCGTCACAAACAGGCCCATATCATCGGCATTGCTGCCCTCGAGCGCCTTGGGAAGCTTTTCGCCCATGGTCTTGCACATCTCGCCTGCCACCACCGAGGGGCCCGAGCCGCCAAGCGGGTAACTCAGATACGAATCGATCTGCACATGCTCACCGGCAACATCGGCGATATTGACCTTCTTGCCGGTCTCGTCGTTGTTGTCCGCCGACTTGCACTCGCCATGCCATGCAGCGTACAAATCGACCGTTGCATCTGCCAGCACCATACGATCGGCCTCAGACGGATTGACATACTCCTTGTAGTAGTCGAGCCTATCGGGCGTGTAATAGACATACGTCTGAGATACGTCAACAGGGTTATAGCGCTCCAGATTCTCGTTCATCACGTTGGCAATCGACATACCACAGGTCACCGAGGTAATGGCCAAAAACAGAATCATCGCGATGACGCCCATCGAAAAGCACACCGTGTTGACCTTGGCCGCAAGCTGGCGCACGGTAAACATGTTAAGTCCGCGCCAATACACGCCGCGCAAGCTCTGCAGCAGCTTGATAAGCATGCCCGAGAGTCCCCAGAACAGGGCAAAGGTGCCTACCGTGACCATGGCCGTGGTGATGCCAAACTGGCTCATTGCCCCGTCCAGCTTGTCGCCCGTCTCGGTTAGCGGGAACCCATCACGTAGCAGACGGTAATAGGCCACGCCCATAAGCACCACGCCCACAGCAAAGATGGCAATCGCGATCCAGGGATTGCGCGTCTTGATGCTCTCGTTGCGACGCTCGGCACCCATAAGCTCGATGAGTTTGGTACGACGCACGGCGCGAAGGTTCAGCAGCAGCGTGAGCACAAACATTACGAGCATGCAGGCAAGGGTCAGGTTGAACGCATGCACCGAGAAAAAGAAGCGGAAATTGGCGATCTGCGTCTTAAAGAGCGAGGCCGTAAAGAACGTCATGAGCTGAGAGAGCCCCACGCCCAGCACAATACCGGCGACAAAGGCGCCGACCGAAACTATCACGGTCTCGAGCACCATGATCGTGGCGACGCGCCCGCGCCCCATGCCGAGCACCTGGTACAGGCCAAACTCCTTCTTGCGGCGTTTCATGATGAAGTTATTGGCATACACCATCAAAAAGGCCATGACGCCGGCCAAAAAGTACGTGAGGTAGCCGAGCATGGTACCCATGAGCTCGGATAGGCCCTCCTCCTCAATGCCGGCAATATCAACCTGCATCGAAACGGTATTAAAGGCATAGAATACGGTGACGCCCAAGGTGAGCGTCAACAGGTAGACGAGGTAGTCGCGGCCGGCGCGACGAACGTTGCCCCAAGCGAGTTTACAGAGCATCGGAGCCCTCACCGCCCATCATGGCAACGACCTCCATAATGCGGTCGAAGAACTCTCGGCGGTCGGTGTCGCCGCGGCGCAGCTCGGTGAAGATCTTGCCGTCGCGGATAAACAGCACACGGCTCGTGTAGCTGGCGGCAAAACTGTCGTGCGTAACCATGAGCACGGTGGCGCGCAGGCGACGGTTGAGGGCCTCTAGGCTCTCGAGCAGCAGGCGGGCGCTCTTGGAATCGAGGGCGCCGGTGGGCTCGTCGGCCATGATCATAGTGGGGTCGGTGACGAGCGCGCGGCAGGCAGCGACGCGCTGCTGCTGGCCGCCGGACATTTGGTAGGGATATTTGTCGAGCACCTGGCTCACGGACAGACGCGCGGCCACGTCCTGCACGCGGGTCGAGATTTCGGCCGAATTCACACGGGCGATGGTGAGCGGCAGGGCGATGTTCTCGCGCGCCGTGAGCGTATCGAGCAGGTTGGAGTCCTGGAAGATAAAGCCGAGCTCCTCGCGGCGGAACTGCGAAAGCTTGGCCTGTTTCATGCGCGTCACGTCCTGGCCGTTGATGCGGATGGTGCCGCTCGTGGCGGCATCGATGGTCGACACGCAGTTGAGCAGCGTCGATTTGCCCGAGCCCGAGGCGCCCATGATGCCGACGAATTCGCCGCGGTTGACGGTAAAGCTGACGTCGTTGAGCGCGCGGGTCACGTTGCCCAGCGCTCCATATACCTTTTCGAGATGCGCGACCTCCAGTACCGGGGTCGCCGTTTGCGTGGTTTGCATACCGAGTCCTTTCTTGCGATTAGTCTACGGCATCTATAGTCGCAAGGAGCCGAGTCGGCTACCATCGATATGGCTTACGCTTGCCTTACCGTTGTGTAAGGTAGCGCACTGTCATGTGTTGATGTTGAGAGAGGACTCCTATTGAAGACTGTTCATGTTGCCGCTGGGATCATTCGCAAGGAAGGATCCGACGAGCTGCTGGCCGTGCAGCGCGGCTACGGCGACATGCAAGGACTTTGGGAGTTCCCGGGTGGTAAGCTCATGCGCGGCGAGTCGCCCGAGGACGCCGTACGCCGCGAGCTCATGGAAGAGCTGCAGGTAAAAGTCACCAACCTGCGCGATTTCTATACCGTTGAGTACGACTACCCCGATTTTCATCTCTCCATGGAGTGCTACTACTGCTCGCTGGCTAAAGAGTCCGGCGAGCCCCAGAAGCACGACCGTCAGCTCGATATCCGCTGGATTCCGCGCACCTCGCTTGCCACGGTGGAATGGATGCCCGCCGACAAGGGGCTCATTGATGCCCTGATTGAGCTGAAGGAAAATCGGCTTGAGGCAAGCTCCGCTGATGACGCCGCGCCCAACACAGCCGACAAACCCACCGCCAAACCCAAGCGCACGCCTAAGCGCCGTAGCAAAAAACGCCCCAAGCCCGGCCTGCTCGACGGCATCGATACCTCGGACCTCTCCGCTGACGAGCGCGAACTGGTCCGCCGGCGCGCCGCCATCAAAAAGTCCATGAAGGGCAACAAGCGTGCCAACACCAAGCCCGAACTGCTCGTACGACAGCGCCTGCGCGCAGCGGGCCTTACGGGCTATCGCTTGGAATGGAAGGTTCCCGGCAAGCCCGACATCGCCTTCCCTGGCCGCAAGATCGCCATCTTTGTCAACGGCTGTTTTTGGCATCGCTGCCCTAAGTGCAATCCGAGCCAGCCAAAGCGCAATGTTGAGTTTTGGGAGGCAAAGTTCCGTCGCAACGTCGAGCGCGACCGCGCTGCCGTGGCAGCACTCACTCAAATGGGCTGGACACCCATAACCGTCTGGGAATGTGAGCTCAAAAAAGACCGCATCGACGCCACGATGGAAAAGGTCATCGAGCAGGTGCGGGCTGCAGAGCCGCAGCGCTAACAGCGAGCATCCACACGCTCCGCACGTCCGCGCCACATCCACGTCACAAACCTTAGAAAGTCCTTAAGCCCAAAACCTTTCAAGAGTGTTACTCGATACCTCTGACCTGCAGTTTCATCGTAACATCAAACCAGGTTAAGCCTTTCTTTAGCGCTTCTTTTCAGCAGCCGCGGCATAATACTGCCAACGCACGGGACCTAGCAGCACACCCCGTGCGCAACCTTTTGGTGGACATCGAGGAGGCCGCATAAGCATGCATTCTTCCAATGACGCGGCACAGCGGCCATCCCTAAATCATGCAAACCTTTTCTCCTTCCCCCCGACACAGAGAAACGGCCTCCTCGACTCCCCCACCACAAAAACCAAGCGCTCAGCCGATCAGAGCCTCAACTTACGAGCATCCTTCGAAAAGCTCCAAGCATCCCTAGACAAGGCGTTCCCCGAACAGGCAAGAGCAATCTAAGCCCATCGCGCTTTATACTGATGCCATGCGAAACATGGATCACATAGAATTGCACCGCGGAGGACGCGAGGAAGCGTTTCCCGAGACCGCCGAAGACTGGCCCTATATTGCCGAACGCGCAGAATTCGCTCGCTATCCGGGCAATTCCGTCCCCTGGCACTGGCATTCCGAAGTTGAGCTTTTCTATATGGAGCAGGGAGCGATTGACTATCGAACGCACGCGGCTCATGAGCACGTACGCTTTGAGGAAGGGTCCGCCGGCTTTATCAACGGCGGCGTTTTGCACAGCACGCTGCAATCACCCAATTCGGCGCCAGCCATTCAAATGCTGCATATCTTTCAGCCGTCGATGCTCGGCGATCCCGCGGGACGTCTCCAAAAGCGCTACATCAACCCATTGCTTCAATGTCGAGGCGTCGATGTGCTCAAATGGTCGCCCACCAACCCCGACGATATGCCCTTTATCGATTTGCTAAAGAGTTCCTTTAACCACGACCTTCAACGGCCGCAGAACGAGATGGCGCTTCGGAATAGCTTGTCAGAGCTCTGGATTCAGATTTACGCCAAGGCCGAACCGCTCTTTTCCTCCGACAACGCCTCTTGGATGACCAACCGCGACGTACAGTTCAAGGCAATCCTGGACTATATCCGCGCGAACTATGCAGCCGCTATAGATGTGCCCCAGATGGCATCTGCAGCCGGCGTAAGCGAAAGAGAGTGTTACCGCATTATCGAAGCTTGCGCAGGAACGACCCCGGCGGCATATCTGCGCGCATACCGCGTAAACCGTGCTTGCGAACTTTTGACACACACCACGCGAACGGTCCAGACAGTCGCGCGCCAATGCGGCTTTGCGACAGCAAGCCATCTTGGCCAGGTATTTAAAGAACAAATGGGATGCACTCCTTCGAGCTATCGAGCAGCGAGGCAGAATCTCGATAGCACCAGGCAGAAATCCCGCTAGCCTTTCTTCTGTCACCGCATCAAACTTGCAGGCAAACAACAGAGAGGAGCAATCATATGAAGCACTTTGACCATATCGTATTTGACGTTGATGGGACATTGGCAGATACAGAAGAAAGCGTTCTATCATCGCTTGTCCAGATTGTCCAAGAAGAGACCGGCAAAACGCTCCCCCGACACGAGCTTGAATTTGCCCTCGGCATACCCGGCAAGGATGCCCTTGAGAAACTTGGAATCTACTCGCAGGCAACGTTGGATCGCTGGTGCCAAGTTGCCGCCAGCTTTAAAAGCACCATCAGCGTGTTTCCAGGTTTGCTTGAAGTCATCGCAACACTCGCCGATAGCGGCTGCAAACTTGGCATCGTCTCCTCACGTGCGCGCGACGAATACGCAAAAGAAATTGCACCCCTTGGTTTCGATAAGTATTTTGAGCACATCATCCTTGTCGAAGACACAACCGAACATAAACCCGCACCCGCACCCATGCTCGAATATCTCCGACGTGCGGGCGCGAATCCTGGCAACGTCGTCTACGTTGGCGACACCGTCTACGACGAACAATGCGCAACTTCGGCAGGGGTCAGTTTTGCCCGAGCAGCATGGGGATCACACCAAGATATCCCAAACGCCACCTACAACCTCAAAACCCCCAACGACCTGCTAACCCTAACAACCAAATAACCCACGCGTCCCACCCTTTCAGTCCCAACGCCACAAGGGCGATTGAGCAGGACGGCTTGGGCGGGTCCCCGTACTTAGTTTCCAAAATCATTCCGCAGCGCGAAGGCTTCTTATTATTTTCCGCCCTAACGCCACAAGGGCGACGACCTCGAGTAGGTCAACCTGGGAGGGACGAGGGCTTAGTTCCCCAATCTTTCCGCAGGGGGCAAAAAGCCTCGCCGCACGAAGTGCGCAGCGAGGCTTTTTGCATGCCCGAGGACGATTGGGGAACTAAGTCCTCGTCCCTCCCCGGGATATGTAGCGAGTCGGAGTACCCTTGCTGTTACTCTGCTTTGCCCACAGAGTTGAGGTTGGTCATGCGGATCTTAACCAGCTCGGTGATCTCACGCATGCCCTCCTTGGCCGGCTTCTTGGGATCGAAGCAGGCGGGGTTCTCGGCCATGTAGGCCATGAAGCCCTTGGTGTAGGCCTGACGCAGCTCGGTGGCGTAGTTAACCTTGCAGATGCCGTTCTTCACAGCCTCGGCAACCTGCTCATCGGGCACACCGGAGGTGCCGTGCAGAACCAGCGGCACGTCGACGGCGTCGCGGATGGCCTTGACCACGGACTGCTCGATGTGCGGATCGCTCGTGTACACACCGTGGCTGGTGCCAACGCCAATAGCGAGCGAGGTGCAGCCGGTGCGCTCGACGAACTCCTTGGCCTCGGCCGGATCGGTGTAGGGGCTCTCGCCCTCAACCGCGGGACCGTCGTCCTCCTTGCCGCCAACCTTGCCGAGCTCGGCCTCGACGGGCACGCCCATGGCGCGGCCAGCATCGGCGACGGACTTGGTCAGGGCAATGTTGTCCTCGAAGGACTCGTGCGAACCGTCGATCATGACGGAGGTGTAGCCCGTGCGGAAAGCCTGCATGCAGCGGTCATAGCCATCGCCGTGATCAAGGTGCAGGGCAACGGGCACGGAAGCGCGCTCAGCGGCAGCCTTGACCATGCCGTAGAAGTAGTCCAGACCAGCGGTCTTAATCGTGCCCGGGGTGGTCTGCATGATGACGGGGGACTTGGTCTCCTCGGCAGCGGCCAGAACGGCCATAACAAACTCGAGG
Organism: uncultured Collinsella sp.; assembly: GCA_900542945.1. GTDB lineage: Bacteria > Actinomycetota > Coriobacteriia > Coriobacteriales > Coriobacteriaceae > Collinsella. The sequence continues at coordinate 43,946 of UQPI01000008.1, read as the reverse complement.
TTCTCGACGTTGAACGCGCCAACGGCGTAGTGGCCGGCCTGAGCGTCCTTGAGCATCTTTTCGGTGGTAACAAGTGCCATGAGCGTTTGCTCCTCTCCATCGCCCGCATCTGGACATCGGGCGTAGTTGTTCACAAGGCGTTTTACCTTGCGTTTTGCTGCGCTCATTGTATGAAATTCAGCGGGTATGCATGTGCGAGATATTGTCATCGCGCGAGGTCCAACCTTCATTTTTGAAAAGCAAACGGAAGGGATCGAACCTGAGCGCGCGTGTTCGAAATTGAGTTTTGAGCCTTGATCATCTTTCTTTTATAGAAAAAGTAAGTAATCGAAAGGCGTTTTCTTACTTAAAAAGAAAATGAACGAAAATAGACTCAACACAATTCCTGCAAATTTCAGACGATGATGGAGCAACTATGGCCCATGCAACAACCCGAGCTTTCGCCGATGAGCGGCGCGCCGCCATCATGGAGATGCTCGAGCATAACGCCTCGGTGCAGGTGGCAGAAATCGCCCAGACCTTTGGCGTGTCCTCCGTCACCGCCCGCGCCGACCTGGACGCGCTCGCCGAAGCAGGCAAGCTACGCCGTACGCATGGCGGCGCCGTGTCGCTCCACAAACGCCTAACTGTCTCCACGCAAGATCGCCGCATCAACGTAAATGTCGCCGCCAAGCAGGCCATCGCACAAAGTGCCATCGAGCTCGTCGGCAATGGTGACACTCTGCTCGTCGACTCGGGCACCACCGCTCTCGAGTTTGTCCGGCTCCTCGACCAGCGCGACGGCATCACCGTCATCACGGCAGACATTACCATTGCCGATTACATCGACGAGAGTATGCCCTCGGTTGATGTCGTCATGCTGGGCGGGGCACTGCGCAAAGGCCATCGTTATCTGTACGGACCGCTCACTATGCAGGCGCTTCAAACGGTTCACGCCGACCTTGCCATCGTATGCCCCGGCGCTTTTGTCCCCCGTTGCGGCTTTACGACCGACTTTCCGCAGATGGCCGAGACCAAAACGGCTATGATCGCCGCAGCCCATCAAAGCGTCGCCCTCATGGACGCCAGCAAGGTTAACGGACGCGGCATGTACCGCTTTGCCGAGCTTGTCGACGTCGACACCATCGTGATGGACCGTGATCCCGATGGCGCCGTCGCCACCTCAATCGCCGAGACCGCCGACGACGCCCGCCCAAATCTCGTCATCACCGGCGCTTAAACAAAAACCACCACAAAGGTGTCTGCCCCCTTTGTGGTGGTTGAGCGTCAAAAGTGAACGTGTCGCTACTTGGAAAGCTCGTCGGCGAGGGCCTCAATCTGAGCGCGCGAGGCGTCGTTGAGCGAGCCCAGCACGGTCACCTTGTTCTGCGCCAGGGTGATGTCCTTCATACCCTCGAGCTCCTTGGTCATTACCTTGGCGGCAGTGGGCGCCCAGGAGCCGGCCTCGACTAGCGCCACCGTACGGTTCTGATAGGCGTGCTCGGCAAGCGTGTGGATAAAGGTACTCACGAACGGGAAGATCTCGCCCTGATAGGTGATGGAGGCGAGCACCAGACGGTCATAGCGGAACGCATCCTCAACGGCCTCGGCCATGTCGTCGCGAGCCAGGTCAAAGACGGAAACCTTCTGGCCGCGGGCCTCGAGCGCAGATGCAAGCTCCTCAACGGCAGCCTTCAGATGGCCATACACGCTCGCGTAGGCAATGGTGATTCCCTCGTCCTCGGGCTGATAGCTCGACCAGGTGTTGTAGGTGTCGAGGTAGTAGCCCAGGTTCTCGGTCAGCACGGGGCCATGGAGCGGACAGATAACCTGGATGTCCAAATCGGCGGCCTTCTTGAGCACCGCTTGCACAAACTTGCCGAACTTGCCCACGATGCCAAAGTAGTAACGGCGCGCCTCGCAGGCCCACCCTTCCGGATCTTCGATGTCATTGGCGCCAAACTTGCCAAAGCCGTCGGCACTAAAGAGCACCTTGTCGGTGGCCTCGTAAGAGAACAGCACCTCGGGCCAGTGAACGTTGGGAGCGCCGACAAACGTCAGGCTGTGGCCGCCCAGGTCGAGCACGTCGCCCTCTTTGACGACCATCTTGCGCTCGGGATAATCGGTGCCAAAGTAGTTGACCATCATGCGGAAGGCGCCCATGCTGGCCACAATCTGCGCCTGGGGATAGCGCTCCATAAAGGCGGCGATGCCAGCGGAGTGATCGGGCTCCATATGGTGAACGACCAGGTAATCGGGCGTGCGGCCGTCGAGCACGGCTTCGATGTTACCGAGCCACTCGTCGACAAAACCGCCGTCGACCGAATCGGCGACAGCGATCTTTTCGCCCAAGATAACGTAGCTGTTGTATGCCATACCGTTCTCGGACACATCGTACTGGCCCTCGAACAGGTCAATGTCGTGATCGTCGACGCCAACGTAGCGGATATCCTTGGTGATCTCCATCAGGCAAAGCCTCCTAGATAGACAAAAGAGCCCGTCTATCATAGCACTCGGCTGCATCCCAACAGCTATCTGCCGGCATCCTTACCGATTGTTATTGAAATGCGATAAATCGCCGTTTACCAGCACAAACTATGAGCGCGGTATCGCCGTGCTCTGTCGAATGATGAGCTGGCCGGGAATACGAATGGCAACGGTTTTGCCCGCCGTACCCGCCTTGGGAACCGCATGCTCGAACACCTCGCGTCCGCGCTGATGCAGATCGAATCGCACGGTCGTGAGCTCGTTATGTGCTACAAAGTCGTCGAGCGAGTCATCGACACCCACCACGCTCACGTCCTCGGGCACGCGCAAGCCGCTATCGCGCAGCGCGGCAATGGCGCCGTTTGCCATCTGGTCGTTTGCCGCGTAAATCGCCGTCATGGTGCGGTCGTGCTCAGCCAAGTACCGAGCGGCCTCGTAGCCGCTGTTGGCAGACCAGTCGCCCTCGAGTGGCTCTACCGTCTCGATGTGTTTACGCTCGAGTGTATCTTGCCAACCGGCGCGACGAAATTGCTCGTCGACCGAGAACGACGGGCCGCCAATATAGCGAATCTGCTCGTGCCCCAGCTCAAACAGGTGATCCATAAGCAATAGCGAGCAGCCGTAATGGTCGGAATCGACCGTGGTCACGCGCGGATGCGCGTACATGGTAACGATGACCGTTCCAATGCCCGGCAACGGATCGAACGTCTCAAAATCGGGCGCCATGCGACTCATGCCGATGATGATACCGTCCACGGGCAGCGCGGCCATACGACGCGTGGCCTCGGCAAGCGAAAACTCCTCGGTCTTGGACATCTCGACCAGCGTGATGGCGCAATTATGCTCGCGAGCTGCGCTGGCGATGCCGTCGATCATTGAGAGGTTCCCAAACTTGGTGACATCGTTGACGCACAGCCCGACCGAATGGTAACGGCCGTCACGCAGCGAGCGACCGGCATAACTCGGACGAAAGCCAAGCTCTTGCATAGCGGCCTGCACGCGCCGGCGCGTCTGTTCGTTAACGTTGGGCAAGCCGTTGGCGACGCGCGAAACCGTCTGCTGCGAAACGCCAGCAGCGCGGGCGACGTCGGCCATGGAGACCGGACGCGAACTGGTATCGTTGGACGGGCACCTTGCCACAGGATCACCTTCACCCTTGAGAGATCTGAATAGCGTGAATGCCGGCCCGGGCAGAAATACATCCCGCGCCGAGGCCCGCTATCGTCGGACGCATGTTAACGTACTCTACTTTTTCTATCTGCATCTCTTCTGCTTTATAAGTCCATACGGCAGTACCGTTCACGGCTGAATTTCTACCGATTACCAGATTCTCAAAAAGTGATAAGTGTTGTGTTATGAGTACGTTAACATAGCCCGTAACGTGCGGCATCGTAGATGCTGAGTTTATGCCGCTTCAAATTGTTAACGTACTCACTACGACGGAAAACTCGTCAGTATGCGCCAAGGAAAGGACCCTCATGACCACCCCCGACGAAAAGACACTCGCAACGCTCACCAAACTGTTTGAGGAGGAGTTTGGCCCCATCGGCGATCGCCAGGTGCTCTATGTGCACGCGCCCGGCCGCTCCGAGATCAGCGGCAACCACACCGACCACGAGGGTGGCCACGTTATCGCCGGCTCGCTCGATGTCGCCGTTGACGGCATCGCCGTGGCAACCGATTCCAACAAGGTTCGCGTAGCCGACGAGGGCTATCCTACGTTTGAGATCACGCTCGACACGCTGGATGTCCAGGAGTCCGAGAAGGGCACGTCCGCAAGCCTCGTGCGCGGTATGGCCCACGAAATCGCTGCTCTGGGCGTTGAGCCCCAGGGCTTCGACTTTGCCTTTACCTGCTCCGTCCCCTCGGGCGGCGGCCTTTCCAGCTCTGCCGCCGTCGAGGCCGCGTACGGCCGTGCCATGGAGACGCTCTGGGGCGCGCCCGCCATTGAGCCCGTCACGCTCGCTCAGATGAGCCAGCGAACCGAGAACAACTACTACGGCAAGCCCTGCGGTCTTATGGACCAAGCCGCCGTGTGCCTGGGCGGCCTCGCCTACATGGACTTTGAGGACCAGGCTCAGCCTAAAACCCAGAAGCTCGAGCTCAACTTTGAGGATCACGGCTATGCGCTCGTGCTCGTTAAGGTCGGCGCCGACCACGTGGCAGCTACCGACGACTACGCCGCCGTTCCGCGCGAGATGCAGGACGTCGCCGCCGAGTTTGGCAAGGCACGCCTGTGCGAGGTCGACGTTGCCGACTTTGACGCCAAGCTCCCCGAGCTGCGCGCCAAGCTGGGCGACCGCGCTTGCCTGCGCGCCGTTCACTACTGGTACGAGAACGGCCTGGTCGACAAGCGCTGGGCAGCCCTGAACGCTGGCGACATTGACCAGTTCCTGGTCCTGACGCGCGAGTCCGGCGCCAGCTCTGCCATGTACCTGCAGAATGTTGTTGCCAAGCTGGGTTCCGAGCAGCCTTCCATGTATGCCCTGGCGCTGGCCGAGCACGTGCTCGACGGCCGCGGCGCCGTTCGCATTCACGGTGGCGGCTTTGGTGGCACCATCCAGGCCTTCGTGCCGCTCGATCTGGTCGACACCTTCATTGCCAAGATGAACGGCTGGCTGGGCGAGGGCTCTGCCCGTCACTACGCCATCTCTGACAAGGGGGCTTACGCGGCATGGCTGTAATGACTGACGTGCGCGAAGCGGCGCAGAACCTGATCGAGTACGCCATTCATCGATCGATGATCGGCCAGGACGATCGCATCTGGGCATACAACACCATTCTGGAGTGCATCGGCGCTACGGGCCCCGCACTCGACATGGCTTGGGCACTCAAGACCGAGAAGATTTCGCTCTTGCACCCCGATACACTCCCCGACTTTGACCTGGAGGGCACGCTTGCCGCGCTTTCCGAGGCCGCCGTTACCAACGGTGCCGCCGAGGACACGGCGTCAGGCCGCGACCGCATCGCCATGCGCATCATGGGTGCGCTCATGCCGAGGCCTTCGGTTGTAAACGAGGAGTTCAACGGACGTATGGGCGTCAACGAGCCCCGCGCCGCAACCGACTGGTTCTACGGCCTGTGCTGCGACGCCGGCTACGTGCGCCGTGCCGCCATCGCGCGCAACATCAAATGGAGCACCCCCACCAACTGGGGCGACCTCGAGATCACCATCAACCTGTCCAAGCCCGAGAAGGACCCACACGATATCGCTGCCGCCGGCGCCGCAAAGAACACGGGCGAGAAGTATCCCGCCTGCCAGCTGTGCATCGAAAACGAGGGCTACCCGGGACGCTCCGCCGCAGCCGACGGCGGCGCCCACCCCGCCCGCCAGAACCTACGCGTTATTCCCATTCAGCTTAATGGCGAGCGCTGGGGCTTCCAGTACAGCCCGTACGCCTACTTTAACGAGCACTGCATTGCCATGAGCTCCGAGCATCGTCCGATGCACGTCGACCGCAAGGGCTTGACCTGCCTGCTCGACTTTGTGGACCTGTTCCCGCATTACTTCATCGGCTCCAACGCCGACCTGCCTATCGTGGGCGGCTCGATTCTGTCGCACGACCACTTCCAGGGCGGCGCGCACGAGTTCCCCATGATGCATGCCGCCGAGGTCTCGCAGTTTAGCGTGCCCGGTTTTGACCAGGTCACCGGCACTGTGCTGCAGTGGCCGCTCTCGGTGCTGCGCCTGCGCTCGCATGACCGCGCTCAGCTGCTCGACGCTGCCGAGAAGATTATCCTCGCCTGGCGCGAGTGGACCGACGAGTCTGTGGGCGTTATCGCGCACACGGCCGACGGCGTAGCGCACAACACCGTGACGCCCGTCATCCGCCGCGTCGACTCCCGCGGCAACGCCGGCGGCGAGATTTACGAGGCCTACCTGGCGCTTCGCTGCAACATCACGACCGACGAGCATCCGCTGGGCGTTTTCCACCCGCATGCCGAGTACCATCACATTAAGAAGGAGAACATCGGCCTGATCGAGGTTATGGGCCTGGCTATTCTTCCGCCGCGCCTGGTTCCCGAGCTCGGCGCTGTCCGCGAGCACCTGCTGGCAGCCAAAGCCGATACCAGCTACGACCTTGCCGCAGCGCTCGAGGGCGACGACCTTTGCCGCAGCCATGCCGCATGGGCCGAGGACGTCTATGCCCGCCGCGCCGACGAGCTTACGGCGGATAGCGCCATCGGCATCCTGCACGAGGAAGTCGGCGTAGTGTTTGGCCACGTGCTCGACAACGCCGGCGTCTTTAAGTGGGACGAAGCCGGCCGCGCCGCCCAGCAGCGCTTTATCGACTCACTGTAATGATCCCTTGGGGACGGAGGAAAACGGACTATTTCGTCTTCAAGACAACGGCGCCCGCCGGCAACATCGCCGACGGGCGCCGTTTTTGAGTGTAGCCATTGGGGACGTTCTTAAACGACCAGTCATTAAAGAACGTCCCCAATGACTACCCCAAGTGACAACCACGGCGACGCCGATGTTTGGCAACGACAGCGAGCGGGCCGCATTTGAGACAAGGTGACGTGAAACGAAAGGGCGCTGACCTTCTGGTCGCGCCCTTGAAGTTGAACGTCAGATTGTCCAAATGCGGCCCGCGCAGCGTCGAGCCGTTACGCGGGTTGGTAAACCCGCGTAACCTTAAAGCTCAGTTACCTCAACGTTGTTGAAGATTTCATCCCAGCGGTCCATGACCAGGTGGCCGGTCTTGGGATCCATGGCGTTGAGCTTACCGCAGGTATTGGCGGTCTTGAGCACCGTGACGTCGTCGGCACCAGCAGCAATGGCATGCGCAAAACCGGCGATGGTCGAGTCGCCGGAACCCGTTGCGTTCACAGCCGCAATCGCGGGCGTCTTGGCGCGGAACGCGCGACCCTCATGGAAGCCCACCGAACCGGCAGCGCCCATCGAAACGACAACCCAGGGAATACCGGCAAAGCGGCCATCGGCGGCAAGCGCCTCGCGCAGGGCATCGACATCATCGGTCGTAAAGGACGTACCCAGCAGGCCGTTAATCTCGGTCAGGTTGGGTTTTACGAGCTCAGGCTTAGCGTCGGACTCCAGCGCGGCCTCCAGCGATGCACCCGAGGTGTCGAGCAGCACCTTGGCGCCCGCCTCCTCGGCGATCTTGACGAGCTCGGCATAGTAGCCGGCATCGACGCCACGCGGCAGCGAGCCCGAAAGCGTCACAACGTCCGCCTTCGCCGCGAGCTCGGCGAACTTGGCCGTAAAGGCCTCGAGCTCGGCCGGGGCGATCTGCGGGCCGCTCTCCAGCAGCTCGGTCTGATTACCCTCGTGCAGAATATTCAGGCAAATGCGCGTCTCACCGGCGATGGGCACAAAGTCGTTCTTGACGCCGTCGGCATCCATAAGCTCGGCCATATAGGCACCCATGTGGCCGCCAAGCAGACCAGTCGCGAGCACGTCGTCTCCCAGTTGCAGCAGCACACGGCTCACGTTGAGGCCCTTGCCGCCAGCGGTCTTTTCGGGCGTGACGCGGTTAACGTCGTCAATGACCAGCTTGTCGAGCTGATAGCGCGTATCAATCGACGGGTTCATGGTAACGGTCAGAATCATATTGAACTCCTGTTCCGGGGCGGCATGACCCACCCCAAACATACGATAGCTCGTTAAAGGATCTCGATCTCAAAGCCGCGGGTGACGGTCTCCCCCGGCTTGGCAACCAGGCAGCCACGCTTGTGCTCCAGAATATCGTCCTCGTCGGAGCAGGTAGACAGGCCGCCCCACGGTTCCACGGCCACAAAGTCGCCCTCGGGCTTGCTCCACACAATCAGGTACGGCATATCCTGGAACGTCAGGCGCACGCCCTTGTCCTCGGTTTTCTTGGTCAGCGTAACCACGCGGCTCTCGAGCACATCAAAGATGGTCTCCGCGAAGTCGAAGAGTTCGTGGGTAAGCGGCAGGTTCTGGTCGATCATGGGGTTCTTACTGCGATGCTCAACATCAATCAGGCCCGTCGAGGGAACGGCAGTACAGAGCTCGGCGGCCTCACGCTGATCAAAACGAAGCTCATAGTCGTCATAGGACTCGCCCTCGTCGAGCGGGCACTTAAAGCCGGGGTGACCACCCACAAAGAATGGCATATCCTCGGTGCCCTCATTGGTCACCTCGTACGACACGGCCACCTTTTCCGAATCGATCGTGTAGCGAGCAACGATCTTAAACGGATACGGGTACTGCTCAAGCAACTCGGCATGGTCGGCAGAGCTTAGGCTCAGCGCAACCATGTTGTCGCTCTGCTCCTCGAGCTTCCACTCCTGCTTGCGGGCAAAGCCGTGGCGGGCAAGCTTGACCTCGCGGCCACCCATGGTCATCGCGCGGCCATCACGAAGGCCGCCGCAAATCGGAAAGCAAATGGGTGCCTGGCCCGACCAGACCGAAGGATCGCCCTGCCACAGGTACTCGCGACCGTTGGCTTTAATCGAAGTGAACGATCCGCCAGCCGTGCTCAGTGCCACACGAATAGAACCGTTATCAAGAACAAACTCCATAGGAGCCTTCCCTTTCGTACGCCAGCCCGCCGAGTCAGTGGGGCTGATAGAAAACCGGCCCGCGCCCCCTCACAGAAACGCGAGCCGTCAATTGAAAAGCTACAGAATGCCGGGTACCGCCAAAACGAAGCACTCAAGCCAAGCAAGCAAACGTGTTATCGGAGCAGCTTGCCGTATCAGAAATCTTCGCAACAACAGCGGTAACCCCACAGGTCACTCAGACATCAGCGAGAAGCCAGCTGGCGAGGCAAGGTGCCGTGAAGCGAGACGGCATTGACCTTCTGGTCATGCCGTCGAAGCTGAGCGGCAGATTGCCCGCCAGATGGCTTCGCAGCGTCGACCCGTTACGCGGTTTGGCAAAACCGCGTAACCCCACTAGTCGTGGTATTCGCCGCGGTCCCACTTCTCGAGGAACTCGTCAAAGAAGTGCGGGTCAGCCTGAGCCTCGGCATCGGCCTTATTGCAAGCGTCGATCTTGGCGATTAGGGCATCGTGCTCGGGGGTCTTCTCGTAGGGCTCCTCCAGGAAGGCAAGCATGATGTCGGCCATCAGGAACTCGCCGGTAATCTTGCCGCCAAAGCCCACGATGTTGGCGTTGAGCTCGCGACGGGCATACAGGGCAGAGGTCATGTCGCGGACCAGGGCACAGCGAGCGCCGGGGACCTTGTTGACGGCGTTGGTAATGCCGATGCCGGTGCCGCACAGGGCCACGCCAAAGTCGGCCTTACCGCTGGCAACAGCCTTGCCCACGGCCTTACCGTAGATGGGATAGTGCGTACGGGTGTGGCTGTAGGTGCCACAGTCGAGCACCTTGTAGCCAGCCTGCTCCAGGCGGTCGGCCAGATAGATCTTCTCGTCCGTAACGATATGGTCGCAACCGATTGCGATGGTCTTCTTCATCAGAACGTCCTTTCGTCTGAATTCACAAGTTGAGGTAGAAGTTCGAGTTCTCGGTGGCTCTCGTTAGGCCATCTTGTTGAGCATGTCGACACGGATCTGGTGACGGCCGCCGGCGTACTGGGCGCGCAGGAACTCGCGGGCGATCTTCTTGGCGACCTCGGTGCCCACAACGCCCGGGCCCATGGTGACCATGCGCGAGCCGTTGTGCTCGCGGGTCATGTAGGCGGAACGCTCGTCGGAAATGTTGGCGACGACCATGCCCTTGATCTTGACGGCGGCCATATAGGAGCCGACGCCGTACTTATCGAATGCGAAGCCCTGGGAATCCTTGTGCTCCAGCAGGTCCTTGGCAACGGCGGTCGCGGAATCGACAAAGTCCGCGGCAGGGGTCTCGGAATAGTCGACGACCTCGTGACCGTCGGCGATGAGCATCTCCTTGATGGACTCCTTCATCGACATACCGTCGGCATCGGAAGCGATTACAACCCTCATGACATCCTCCTTGAGAGATACGCAGGTGCGTAGTTTCTGTTTGGAAGTGTTGAATCGCGTTCAGGTCCGGGCATCTGAATGTGCGGTTCTTCACTGTTCATGTTTATTTGAACACATTCGAACAGCGACTGCAACCATTATTTGTTTATCTTTGTTCTTTTTTGAACAAATACCGTTCACGGTTGATTGCAGACCGTTTGGGCTCGAGAAAGGCCCGGCCTGCCACGTATTCAACAAATAGAAAGGGCGGCCGAGAACGTGTCTCGGCCGCCCCTTCGGCGGTATTCCCCGGTATATACAGCTGTTTTAGCTACTCAGACTGCCTGTTCTTCTTGGCATGTTTGGACGGAGCGCTCAAGAAACGACCCGTCAGATAGTTCGCGGGACCGGAGATATCAATCCCCAGCAGGGTGTGGCCCAGCCACAGAAACGCCACAAGCACCAGCAGCGGGATAACGCACGAGGTCACGATCATCACGATGACGCCTTCAATTAGGTCGGTCACCTGTTGCACGATCTCGTCGGTCATTTGCTTGGCACCACTGGTTACCGACGTGACCAGGCTCGAGGCACCGTCGGCAAGCTGTTCAAGCACGTTCTTGGACTCTGTGGACTCGGTCTTTTTCTTGCTTGCCTTGGAGCTGTCGCTATCTGCCGCACTCGCAGCGTCGGCCGCCTTTTGCTCGGCTGCCTCGATGCTCACTCGATACGTTTCGTCGACCTTTTGCGACACCCATACGCTTGCAGGCACCAACGCCATGCCGATCACGGCAACCACCAACACGCGCGTCGCCACACGGCGCAGGACGGCGCTCGTGCTCCAGCGCCCGTGGAAGCCAAGCGACACCGCAAAAAGCACCAACGCAAATGGGATTAAGATGCCCAAGCCAACCAACCACAAAATCGTGAGCAAATATTTCTCGAGGTAGAGCACGGCGAGCACGATGCCCAGGTTACCCGAAAGCTGCGCGAGCTGCTCGGCGACCGGCGTTCCCGTATCACCCGGCAGCGCGGTAATGCCCGCAGACAGCGCCACGCACGAGGCCGTGAGCGCCAGTACGTTACCTTTCTTTTGGTCGATAACCTCGATGGTGGAGTCCCAAGTCTTGGTATCGGCAAAATGCGGACGAGCCACAAAGCCCGACAGCAAGGCCAGTACCACGAGCGCAACGATAAAGCCAATCTGCAGCTTTTTGTTTGCGCACACGACATCGGACAGGCTGGGCTGCAGCTCGGTTACCGTCGTATGCTCGGTTATCTGGACAGGACGCCCATGAGCCATCTCATACGCGTCTCTTTTTTGAATTGATCCGTTGTCCGGCATTTGGATACCTCCTCATTCCGGCCTGTATTGCGGATGGAAGTATACCCACCCATCGAAAAACCGAACGGCAGGAGGCGCAACAAGCTGCTGCATGATCCGCCCGCCATGAAATGGGCCCATCTACTACGTTTAACCGCCCATCCCCGACCATGCCACAAAGCGAAAAAACAAAACCGCAGGTAGAAGTCCTGCGATTTTTCATGAAACGCGGGTGTGTTCGAGGGTATCGGGTTAAACGTAGTAGATGAGCCAGTTTCGTGGCGAGCGCTGCCAACCGATCCTCCGGGGACGGGAAAAGCGGGTCATTTGGGGCTGTCGGCCCCTATTTCGCCACAACCTAGATAGGTGGGATACAAAAAACCCTGCCGCGGATAGCGGCAGGGTTTTTGGAAGGGGACGAGGTTGTGAGGGTTCGTTAGGCGAGCTTGGCCTCGAGCTCAGCGATGCGCTTGTAGGCATCGATGGTAAAGCGGGTCTGCTTCTCCAAGATCATGGTGGTCATGAGGGTGTCCTGAGCGTGGGCCATGATGAAGGTCATCTCCATCTCGCCGCCGCCGGCCTCCTGCGAAAGCAGCTTGGTCTGCGTGTCGTGGGCGCCAATGAGTGCATCGCTCGCATCCTTGTGCAGCTGTTCGGCCTTCTCAAAATCACCCTCGCGAGCAGCATCGAGCGCTGCAAGCAGATCAGTCTGGGCGTCACCCGCGTATGCGACGATCTCGAATCCAACCATCGAGATTTCTTCTTTGGTTGCCATATTGCGTTCCTTTCACATATGAACCAATGGAGAGCATCGCGTCCGGGCATACGCGCTGCGTTGTGTATGACAGAAACATTAACATTCAAACAAAACAGAACAATGCAAAACGCAATTTCGAGCTATGAACGGTCAATTTTCGTCCGTGAACGGTTTTTAAACCAATCTGAACAGTATCGAACACAGTTAGCGGCAACCCAAACAGGACCGCACCCTAACGCAAATCGCGCACCGTATCGCCCTCTACGAGCACACCGGGGATCAGCATGTGCTCCACGCCAGACGCACCTCCCTCGGCGCCGGCAATCTTGTCGACCGCCCACATGCCGACGCGCTTGTTGTCAAAGCGTACCGTCGTCAGGCGACGGTCGGGCACGATATCGCCCAGGCTGTCATCAACACCCACCACGCTCACATCCTGGGGCACGCGCTTTCCGCGCGACTCGAGCCCGCGAATGCAGCCGTAGGCCATGGCGTCGTTAGAAGCATAAATGGCCGTACAGGTCGGATCGTCCGCCAGAGCCTGACCGGCAGCATACCCGCTCTGCGCTGTCCAATCGCCACGGACGAGCCGCGGCGGCTCAATACCATGCACGCGCAATGTCTCGCGCCAGCCCTCCTCGCGTTGCATGCCCGAAAGCGAGCGCTCGGGGCACGAGATAAAGTGCACGGTCTTGTGCCCCTGCCCCAGCAAGTACTCGACAACCTGGCGCGAGCAATCGAACTGATCGTTATCAACCGTCGAGCACAGCGGGTGCTCCAGCATGGTAACGAGCACCGTCTGCATACCGGGCAGCGGCTCGAAGGTGCCAAAGTCCGCCGGCATGCGGTTCATGATCACGACCATGCCGTCCACTGGCAGTGCGCTCATGCGCGACGATGCGCTCTCGAGGGTATAGGGGTGTCCATCTACTTTAGTGAGGGTAATGGCATAGCCGTGTTTGTCGGCCGCGGCGGCAAAGCCCTCCATACGGTCGAGGTTGCCGGTACCGGTAATGTTGAACATGGCGACGCCGACGGTCTTGAACTTGCCGCGACGCAGCGAACGGCCGGCAAAGTTTGGACGATACCCCAGCTCGCGCATGGCGGCACGCACGCGCTCCTTGGTCTCGGGGCGCACGCTGGGCGAATCGTGCACGGTGCGCGAGACCGTCTGCTCCGAGACGCCCGCGAGACGCGCTACGTCCTTAACGGAAACCGATTTTTTAACAGCGGCCATAGGTCGATCTTTCTATGTCAACGATGCCATTGATGGCATCCTACGCAGTTATTTTGAACACTTTCAAGTATATCTAACGCCTCCTCCGCCATACGCTCACCACCCAAAACCTACCGTTCACCGACAATCCCGCTTCCACGAAGGGCTTTTGTCGCCCAAATGTTAACGTTGCCATTATGCAAACACAGAGCCACCGGGCGGCTCAATCGTTTACGCATAAGGAATCGACGGTTCGCAGGCACAGGAACCACCGGTTCGCGTCTTTTTTTGTGTCGCATAATGGCAACGTCAACATTTTGGCAACCGAACGCCAAAAGCTACCATCGTTGCTAACCCACCGACTCTTAGGAGCATTGCATGGAGCAACTCATCGCCATCATCGAAAAGGGCCAACCCTTTTTCAACGCGATCGCCCGCAACAAGTACCTCAAGGCGATCCGCGACGGCTTTATCTCCGTCATCCCCATCATCATCTTCTCGTCCATCTTCTGCCTGGTAGCCTCGGTCCCCAACATCTGGGGTTTCTACTGGCCCGATGACATCAACAACGCCCTGTGGAAGTGCTACAACTACTCCATGGGCATCCTGGCCATCGCCTGCGCCGCCACCACGGCCAAGCACTTCGCCGACGCCCAGAACCGTGATCTGCCCAAGAACAACCAGATCAACTTCATCTCGTGCATGTGCGCGGCCATCATCGGCTTCTTGCTCCTTTCGAGCGACACGATCGCCACGGACGCCGCCAGCGGCTTCAACACCACCTACCTTGGTTCCAAGGGCCTGCTGACCGCCTTCATCGCTGCGTTTGCGACCGGCATCATCTACAAGTTCTTCATTAAGCGCAACATCACCGTCAAGATGCCCGAGCAGGTTCCGCCCAACATTTCGCAGACCTTTAAGGACATCATCCCCTTCTCCGTCTGCATCACCGTCTTTTGGGTCTTTGACATCGTCTTCCGCGCTGCCTTTGGCTTCTGCTTTGCCCAGGGCGTCATCCAGGTGTTCCAGCCCCTGTTCACCGCCGCCGACGGCTACATCGGCCTCGCTGTGATCTACGGTGCCATGAGCCTCTTCTGGTTCGTCGGCGTCCACGGCCCCTCGATCGTCGAGCCCGCCATCGCCGCCGCCCTTGTTGCCAACATGACCGACAACCTGGCTGCGTTCCAGGCTGGCCAGCACGCTTCCGCTGTCCTGACCCAGGGTGCCCAGTACTTCGTCGTCTGCATGGGCGGCACCGGCGCCACGCTCGTCCTGGTCTTCATGTTCTGCTTCCTGGCCAAGTCTCAGGAGATGCGCGCCGTCGGTAAGGCAGCCATCGTCCCCGTGTGCTTTGCCGTCAACGAGCCGCTGCTGTTCGCCGCGCCTATCGTGCTCAACCCCGTCTTCTTTGTCCCGTTTGTTTTTGCCCCGATCGCCAACATCTGGATCCTCAAGATCTTTATCGACTTCTTGGGCATGAACGGCTTTATGTACACCCTGCCCTGGACCGTCCCCGGCCCCATCGGCACCATCATGGGCTTGGGCTTCCAGCCGCTCGCCTTTGTGATGCTCGCCCTCATCCTGGTCGTCGACTTTGTCCTGTACTACCCGTTCTTCCGTGCCTATGACGCCCAGAAGTGCACCGAGGAGGCCGAGATCTCCCAGGAGGAGCTCGCCGCCAAGAACGCCGAGAAGGCCGCCAAGCTCAACGATGCCTTCCAGGGCAAGGCTGACGCCAAGAGCGTTGCCGCCGGCGCTGCTGCCGAGGCCGTGAAGGTCGACTCCCCTGCCGCTTCTGCAGCACCCGCTGCCGAGGCAACGACCGCCAGCGACCTCTACGGCAAGCGCGTGCTCGTGCTCTGCCAGGGCGGCGGAACCTCGGGTCTGCTCGCCAACGCGCTGGCCAAGGCTGCCAAGGAGCGCGGCATCAATCTTGAGACCGCTGCCGAGGCATATGGCAACCACGTGGACATGCTCCCCGACTTTGACCTGGTCGTCCTGGCCCCGCAGGCCGCAAGCTACCTGGCCGACCTGCAGAAAGACTGCGAGCGCGTGGGCAACAAATGCGTCGCCTGCCGCGGTAAGCAGTACATTGAGCTCTCCCAGAACGGCGACAAGTCTCTCGCCTTCGTCTCCGAGCAGCTTTCGAAGTAAGTAACGCTCAGGGCCAGCCGACCATCCAAGACCGGCTGGCCCTTCGATTTAGACGATTGGATCATCATGTCCGTTAATCCTGCTAGCGTCACCAATCCGCCTGCGCAGTTTCCCGAGGACTTTGTCTTTGGCGGCGCCACTGCTGCCTACCAGGTAGAGGGCGAGACCCGCACTCACGGTAAGGGCAAGGTTGCCTGGGACGACTTTCTGGAAGCCCAAGGCCGTTTCTCCCCCGATCCCGCTTCGGACTTCTACAACCAGTACCCCGTCGATCTGGAGCTGTGCGAGGAGTTTGGCATCAACGGCATTCGCCTCTCCATTGCCTGGAGCCGCATCTTCCCCAACGGCACCGGCGAAATCAACCCCGAGGGCGTCCAGTTCTACCACGATCTCTTCGCCGAGTGCCATAAGCACCATGTTGAGCCGTTCGTCACGCTGCATCACTTTGACACGCCGCTTCCCCTCTTTGAGAAGGGCGACTTCCTCAACCGCGAGACCATCGATGCCTTTGTGGACTTTGCCACCTTCTGCTTTAAGGAGTACGCCGACCAGGTGACCTACTGGTTCACCTTTAACGAGATCTGGGCCGACGCCTCCAACACCTACATCGAGGGTACCTTCCCCGGTGGCGTCAAGGCGCATCTTGCCGAGGCCTTCCAGTGCGAGCACAACATGATGCTCGCCCACGCCAAGGCCGTGCTGGCCTTCCACAACGGCGGCTTTAAAGGCAAGATCGGCGTCATTCAATCGCTGGAGTTTAAGTACCCACTCAACGAGAACGACCCCGCCGACATCAAGGCCGCCAACAACGAGCACGTGCTGCAGAACCAGTTTTTGCTCGACGCCACCTTCCGCGGGGACTATGCTCCCGACACCCTCGAGTGCGCCAACCGCCTGGCTGCCGTCTCGGGCGGCGCCATCGAGATCCTGGACGATGATCTGGAAATCATGCGCGAGGCTGCGCTCTACAACGATTACCTGGGTGTCAACAACTACCAGTGCCGCTTCCTCAAGGCTTACGACGGCGAGAACGACCTGCACCACAACGGTACGGGCGAGAAGGGCACCGGTCGCTGGCGCGTCAAGGGCATTGGCGAGCATGTGAACAAGCCCGGCATCCCCACCACCGACTGGGACTGGATCATCTATCCCGAGGGTCTGTTCGATCTGCTCGTCTACATTAAGCAGCGCTACCCCAACTACAAGCAGATCTTCATCACCGAGAACGGCATGGGCTACAAGGACCCCTACAAGGACGGTTTTGTGGACGACCAGCCGCGCATCGACTACATCGAGCAGCACCTGCGCTGGCTGCTCAAGGCCATGGAGGTGGGCGTCAACGTGGGCGGCTACTTCCTGTGGAGCCTGCAGGATCAGTTCTCCTGGACCAATGGCTACAACAAGCGCTATGGCTTCTTCTACGTAGACTTTGAAACCCAGAAGCGCACGCCCAAGGCAAGCGCCTACTGGTACAAGCACGTGG
The DNA here is from genome assembly GCA_900542945.1 of uncultured Collinsella sp. Lineage (GTDB taxonomy): Bacteria > Actinomycetota > Coriobacteriia > Coriobacteriales > Coriobacteriaceae > Collinsella. The sequence continues at coordinate 26,665 of UQPI01000008.1, read as the reverse complement.
CGCAGACCCGTCGTCTGGACTAGTGCCTTGCGACTAGCGAGATGCCCCGCTCACACAACCTGCCCCCATTCCTCAGCCGGGGGGGCACGTCACACGGCGCGCCGCCCCCGGCCTTTTTGTGCAGGTCGGAAGCCGTTTGTCTCGATCTGTAACATCTGACCCGCGGTTTCGGCCCCAACTGTTACAGATCGAGATGAATAGATTAGACCTAGCCGGAAAATCTCAACCTGTAACACGTAGCCGAGTTTTTCAGTCCTAGCTGTTACAGATCGAGACAAACAGGCCGAGCAAGCTACACCCGTGGGTCTTTCACGCTGGAGCATTCGACCAGCACGCCCGAAACAAGCGTACGGCTTCTGGAGCTCGGGGCTTCTAGGCACGCAACGACCTCGTCGGGCGCACGGACACCCAGTCCGCGGTGACGGAACTTCACCGACATATCCCGAAAACTCGATCCCCGGCTTAGCTTGCGCGCATTATCACAATAAACCCCCAACGATACACGGTCCTGCGGTTCAATAAGCCACAGGACCGCATGCCGTCGATCAGATAAAGATCGTCATATACAGAGGTAGATATATCCTATGCCCTTCAGCCCTGAGCTGTTTTGGGTGAAGAACTATCTCTTCTCCGACTCGTCGTTCGAATCGTCTGCCGAAATCGTCAAGCGAGATTGTTGAATACGATTTGGAAGATTTAACTTCAACAGGAGTGACCCGCGGTTTTCCAGCCGCGTCTTCAAAGCCGCGCGAAACAAGAAAATCAATTTCACGCGTTCTGGGCCGACTCCCCTCTGTTTTGGAAGGCTCCTGCCAGCTGTAATAAAAAAGCGAATGCCCCAGACTCTTAAGCTGCTGCGCCACGATGTTCTCGATTAGCATTCCTTTATTAATTGAAATTCTTCCAAATTGAATGTCTCTATGAACATCCATAAGGTCCGGACCATCATCAAACGCCAAGCTCACGAGCAATCCCGTGTCCGCCATATAGCATTTAAGCGAAGACGCGTCCTCGTGCAGGCGGTAACCCACGCTCGGATCACTGCATAAATAGCAACGGTTAATCAGTCGCGCATCCTCAAGCCAGATTAACGCCGACTCATATGTCTCAAAACGGGACCCCTTCTCCAAGCTGTCAAATTTGAACCGTTTATTTGCCGCAGATAATTGACCCGGAATATCGTCATAAACCGCCCGCGCACGTCTAGCGTCCGAACCTCCAAACTTGGCAATGTCCTCCCTGTACAGTGCGATAATCTGCCGTTTAACCCTGTCGCATCCTCTAAAATCATTCTCTGCCACAAAGGAGTCGACCGACTGAGGCATACCACCGACAAGCATATACTCATCAAATAATCTCATGCACGTCGCATGAACGCCGTCCGGAAGCGCGGTCCGAGATTCGCGCGCTTTACGGATCTCTTCTGCATAAAGATCTTTTCCGGTCGCCCAAAGATACTCCTCAAAATCGAGGGGCTCGAGAGGGATTCTTTCTTCCTCTGACGGTATGACAATGCTATCGACATTCTTTTTGATGGAGACAAGAGAGCCTGTCTCGATGTAATCAAATCTGCCGTCTTCTACAAGATGCTTTATGTATTCGCGCGCGATGGGAAACCGCTGCACTTCATCAAAAATGACCAGCGACTCTCTCGGTTCGAGGGCCTTACCATACTGCAGCTGAAGCATGCGTAAAAAAAGATCGACATCTTCACGATGGTTCAGAAATATATCGAGCGTGGCTTTGCTAGCAGCCGAAAAGTCAATGTACAGATAATCCTTGTATTCATTTTGCGCGAAGCACTTGACGAGCGTCGTTTTGCCAACGCGTCTTGCACCCTCAATAAGCACCGCAGTGCGCCCTTGCGAGCGTTCTTTCCACTCCTGCAGACGATCATATGCCTTCCGTTTAAACATAATCTCACCTCAGCATAATTTACGTGCTAGTTTACAAAAATACCGACCTTCAGATATATCTAATAATACAAAAATACCGAGCTTTAAATGAGCTTATAGCTACAAAAATACCGACCATTGCAATGGTTGAGACATACAGTAATACCGAGCTTTACGCATAACGGATGCTATGCCGAGCCGTCTCGATCTGTAACACTAAACCCGGTTTTGGGCGTCTATCTGTTACAGATTGAGACAATTCGACGGTACCGATTATTTGATACGGCGTGGTACAATTATGTCCCAATGCGAAGGAGATACCTATGCCCATCTGTGTGCCCGTCCGAGACATGAAGGACACTGCCACATTCACCGCACTTGTTGAGTCTGAGCGCGACGTCACCGTAACTAAGAACGGCTACGAGGCCATGCACTGCATCAGCAGCGACCAGTATCGCCTCATGCAAGAAGAAATCGCCAAGGCAAAACTGTTGTCTCGTATGATGTTGGCAGAAGACGAAATATCGCAAGGCGACTACAGCGACTACGAATCCTTCGCGGCTTCGATACGAGACAAATATGACCTATAACGTCGTAATCCTCAAAAGCGCGCGATATGAGTACGAGAGTATTGTCGGATACCTTGCTCAAATCCTCAAGAATCCGCGTGCAGCAGGCAATTTTGTCGCTGAGTTTGAATATCAGCTTGATCTGCTTCGCGAGCAGCCGCTCCTACGACCTCTCTCACACATGCAGGAGCTGGCGGCACGTAATTACCGATCGTTTCCCGTCAACAACTACACCTGTCTTTACAAGTTTGAGCGCGAAACTATCTATATCGCCCACGTCTTTCACCAGTCACAGGACTACGCCCGCCTGGTCTAGCACGGCGGCACTCGCTAGCAGATGACCTGCGTGTGTTCCTCAATGGCGGCGCGATCCTCGGCGGTAATACCCGGCTCGCACACCACGGCGTCCAAATTGTCCAGGCGGCAGAAGGTGTAGAAGTCGCGCTTGCCGATCTTGCTGGAGTCGGCGATCAGATAGCGCGAGTCTGCCTTGCTAAAGGCGAGCTGCTGGATACGGCCCTCATCCATATTGGACGTAGACACGTCGCCGTCCAGAATGCCGTTGGCGCCGATAAACGCCGCGTCGATGCCCAGCGCACGCAGGGTATCCTCGGCCGTTGGCCCCACAAAAGCGGCGGTGCGGCGACGGTACATACCGCCCACGAGGCACAGGTCGCAGTCTTCGCGCGCCTCGAGCAGGTTAAACACCGAAAGCGAGTTGGTCACAATGCGCAGGCGGCACGCCGGCAGCATCGAGGCCATCTGTTCCACCGTGGTGCCCGTACCCAAAAAGATGGTCGAGCCTTCCTCGATAAGCTCCACAGCGCGGCGCGCGATCTGCAGCTTTTCCTCGGCATGCTTAGTGCGCTTTTCGCTGTGCGAATACTCATGGCGCAGCATAGCGTGGGGGCGACCCTGTGCACTACGGGCTCCACCGTGCACGCGCTCGATCTCGCCCAGGCTCGCAAGTTCCTCAAGATCGCGGCGGATCGTCATATCCGAGACACCTAACGCATCCGAAATCTCTTTGACCGAGACCGTGCCCTGCTCCTCGAGCAGCTGACGAACTTTATCCTGTCGCTCTGCCTTAATCACGATGAATCCTCGCCGTTCTTTGCGCGCATATCATTCAAACAGTAACGAACAAATTGTATCAGATTCGTGCGCGTCAAAAATGAACGCCCGCACAGCCCCAATCATCACTTTTTTGAGAAAAATACCCCGTGCTTTAGTGGGGTGTAGTGATAATCTCGCCTGTTCGCGCTACAGTTTGTCGGAAATACCTCGATGTTAGGAACCAAATGATCACTTCCGAGCTTTTCGGCACCGCGCCGTGCGGTACCCCCGTTCATCGTTACACCCTCAACGGGCCCGAGATCTGCGTTCGCATTATGGACTATGGCGCCACCGTGTTGGGCATCGACGTGCCCGACATTCCCGGCAACGTGCGCGATGTGGTGCTGGGTTTCGATAAGCTCGAGGATTACTTTGACAACCCCGCCTGCTTTGGCGCGACCATCGGCCCTGTGGCAAACCGCACCGCTGGCGCCACGATCGCCATCGACGGCACGGACTGGCATATGCCCGCCAACGAGGGCGCCAACAACCTGCACAGCGACCTTGAGCACGGCCTGCACAAACGTGTGTGGGATGTTGAGCTCGACGAGGTCCATAACGCCGTGCGCATGACCACCTCGCTTAAGGATGGCGAGCTGGGCCTGCCCGGCAACCGAACCTTTACGGCCGTGTTTACCGTTACGCGCACCGGCGTCTTCCGCATCGATTATGGCTGCGAGAGCGACCGCGCCACCTACGTGTCCATGACCAACCACACGTACTTTAACCTTGCAGGCCATAACGCCGGCATGGACTGCGAACATTTCTTTGTCGCCAACGCCGCCCACTACCTGCCCATTAACGAGCAGAACATCCCCACCGGCGAGATTGCTCCGGTCGAGGGAACACCGTTTGACTTTCGCGAGCTTCGCCCCGTCGCACCCGGCATGGAGGCCGACGACCCGCAGATCAAGCAGGCCCGTGGCTACGATCACTGCCTGTGCATCGATGGCTATCAGTACGGCCGCAACCTGCGCCGCGCGATGCACGTCGAGGAGATGTGGACCGGTCGTGAGATGGACTACTACACCACTGCCCCGGGCGTGCAGCTCTACACCGGCAACTGGCTGGGCGACGAGCACGCCAAGGACGATGCCAACTATGGCTGGGGCGCCGGCTTTGCCCTCGAGGCCGAGATGTACCCCGACACGCCGCATCAGCCGCTGTTCCCGCAGGGTATCGTGGGCCCGGGTCACCCCTACAGCAATGTGATCGAATACCACTTTATGAGGCACTAAGCCCACAACGCAACATATCGCACAGCAGCGCCCGCCGGCACCACCGCCGACGGGCGTTTTGCTACCTAGTCATTGGGGACGTTCTTAAATGATTAGTTGGATGGGGTCGGGATTGGAGCTGGGGAGGTAGCGGATTTCTAGCTCTATGCCTAGTTCTCGCAGTTCTTCGAGGGCGGCGATGTCCGTATCGTCTATGGCAACGGCAGGCGTTACAGAGCGCTTTCCCTCCCCTGCCTGCATATGGCCAATGCTGATCTTGGTGATCGGCACACCACCCTTAACCAGCGCGAGCGCATCGGCGGGTGAGGCCACCATGATCAGAATCCATTGACGCGGCGTTGCGGTATGAATGATGTCGATGGTCCTTTGCACCGAGAAAAACCGCATCCACACGCCTTCTGGCGCCGCGACCCTCATAGGCGCCCACTTGCGCGAATCCGCCGCAATCTCGTCGTTAACGATTAGGACGAGGTTGGAACCAACCGCCTCATTCCACAGCACAACGTCTTGCCCGTAAATGAAACGGTCGTCGATGCGTGTGAGAAGAATCTTGGGTTGAGCCATCGCTGCCCCATTCTGTTTGAGACCCGTAAGAGCAAGACATCGCGTCTCCAATATTAGTGCATTTAAAGTGAGAAAAGCCGTCAGAACACTTGCGCGGATGTGCGATGTCCCGTATCATAGACAGCCGTTGACGCCTCACTTGCGTCACCACATGGCCGCCAGCGTAGCTCAGTTGGTAGAGCACCGCTCTCGTAAAGCGGGGGTCACCGGTTCGAGCCCGGTCGCTGGCTCCATTGCACAAGATAGCCGCCTACGGGCGGCTTTTTTGTTGCCGATTTCGGACGCACATCCGCCAATCCAAGCACAACGCCGCCGGCAACTCCCCCACTCAACAAAAAGCCCCGCCAACCGCGGCCTCCCAAACGGGAAACTGCGATCAGCGGGGCCCAAGCGCGCTCCTCCAAGGGACAACGCTCGCAACACGAACAACTCAGCCGAGCAGTTCGCTACTCCTCCCAGTAAGCATCTGCAAGCAGCTTAAAGCAGATCTTCTTGACCGGCTGTGCGCCATCGCCCGGGAACTCGAGCGTGGGCATATGAGGCTCGCCGGCAACGAACAGTGCAAACTTGTCGTCGGCAAGATCGCCGGCGATCGAAGCGTCGGAATCAACCAGATCGTAGTCGTCCTTCTCGTCAAACTCCTGGACCAGCGTCAGGCTGCCCGTGGCGACCTTAAAGGCCTCACGGCCCTCAACATCGATCTGCAGGTCGTGATAGCGCTGATGCGTCTCATAGTGAGCCTCGGCCTCGGGACGCGTCGTGGGGGCCATGACGTTTGCAAAGACCTTGTCGCCCAGAATCTGATGGCTGCCGACCTGGAGCTTCGCCGGATCGTTCTCCTCGAGCCAATCGATCAGCACGTCGAGGCCCTTGAGCATTCCGCGGTATTCCTCGATATCGCCCAGTGCACCGTAAATCATCTAAATCCCCTCTCGGATCGTTTCTTTGGCGGCTCCTCGGCAAACGCGTTACCGACGCTGTTGCCACCCACATACGTCTCGACCAGGCTAAGGTCGGGATTGAACACGACAAAGTCGGCGTCGCGCCCCGGCATAATGCTACCGCACTTGTCGTCGACTCTAACCACAAGCAAGCAACCGATGCCGGGGCCGCGGCACAAGCTTCTACAGCTCGGTCACGACAACGCCGTTGTAGACCTCGTCCCAACGATCCATAACCAAGTGGCCAGTCATGGGATCCATGGCGTTGAGCTTGCCGCAGGTGTTGGCGGTACGCAGTACCGTCTCGTCATCCGCGCCGGCAGCAATCGCATGTGCGAAGCCGGCAATGGTCGAATCGCCCGAGCCCGTAGCGTTAACGGCGGGGATATCGGGAGTCTTGGCGCGGAATGCACGGCCATTATGGAAGCCAACGGAGCCGGCAGCGCCCATGGACACGACGACCCAGGGGATATCGGAGAAGCGGGCATCAGAGGCGAGCGCGGCGCGGAGCTCGTCCACATCGTCGGTGGTAAAGCTCGTGCCCAGAAGGCCGTTGATCTCGGTCAGGTTAGGCTTAACCAGTTCGGGCTTAACTTCGGACTTAAGGGCGGCCTCAAGCGAAGCACCCGAGGTATCGAGCAGCACCTTGGCGCCGGCGTTCTCGGCAATGCCCGTGATCTTGGCGTAGTAGTCCGCCTCGACGCCGCGGGGCAGCGAACCCGAGATGGTGACGACGTCGGCCTTGCCCGCAAGCTCGGTAAACTTGGCGGTAAAGGCATCGAGCTCCTCGGGGGCAATCGTCGGGCCGCTCTCGAGCAGCTCGGTCTGGTTGCCGGCGTGAAGGATGTTGAGGCAAATACGAGTCTCGCCCTTGATGGGTACAAAATCATTCTTAATGCCGTTGGCATCCATGAGCTCGGCCATGTAGGCGCCCATGTGGCCGCCGAGCAGACCGGTTGCCACAACGTCGTCGCCCAGCTGATCCAGGACGCGGGCCACGTTAAGGCCCTTGCCGCCGGCGGTCTTTTCGGGCGTCACGCGGTTGACGTCGTCGATAATGAGCTCATCGAGCTGATAGCGCGTATCGACAGACGGGTTCATCGTAACGGTGAGGATCATTTTTAGCTCCTTATCTCGCAGGCTCCTTGTGCCTCGCGATACGAGTCGACAAAACGGAATTACAGAATCTCAATCGTGAACGAGCGAACGACGGTCTCCTTGGGCTTGGCGACAAGGCAGCCGCGCTTATGCTCAAGCACGTCGTCCTCATCGGAGCAGGTCGAAAGGCCGCCCCAAGGCTCAACTGCCACAAAATCACCCTCGGGCTTACTCCACACGATGAGGTACGGAAAGCCCTCAAAGCTCAGGCGAACGCCCTTGTCCTCGCCCTTTTTGGAAAGCGTGACCTGGCGGCTCTCGAGCACGTCAAAGATGGTCTCCGCAAAATCGAAGAGCTCGTGCGACAGGGGCAGCGTCTTTCCCACCATGGGGTTCTTGGAGCGCTTGTCCACGTCAATCAAGCCAGTCGAAGGGACAGCGGTGCAAAGCTCTGCAGCCTCTTCTTTCTCAAAGCGCAACTCGTAGTCCGTATAGGCCTCGCCCTCATCGAGCGGGCACCTAAAGCCGGGATGCCCACCGATAAAGAACGGCATGTCCTCGGTGCCCTCGTTGGTCACCTCATAGGAAACGCGCACGGCGCTGTCCTCGAGCGTATAACGGGCGACGAGCCTAAACGGATACGGATAATCGCTCAGCAGCGCGGCGTTATCCTCCGAAGCCAGGCACATAGCCAACTCGTTCTCGCCTTGGCTCAGCAGCTTCCACTCCTGTTTGCGCGCAAACCCGTGGCGAGCGAGCTTCACATGATGCCCGGCAAACGTCATGGCGCTACCATCACGCAGGCCTCCGCAAATCGGGAAGCAAATCGGTGCCTGGCCGGACCACACGGCGGGATCACCCTGCCACAGGTACTCGCGACCTCCAGCCTCAATCGAGGTAAACGAGCCGCCGGCCGTGGAGACCTTGATAGAAATCGAATCGTTGGAGAGAGCGTATTCCATTGTCCATCCTTTCGAACAACTGCTTTTTGCTCGCAAGAACCCGTCTCGGCCCTGACCAAAGGACAAACCCGCACGTTCATCGATGCGTCCGGTATCCCAGCCATGCAACGGGGTACCATACAGACATTGATGCAATTACAGCTGAAAGGCCTTCTTATGCGAACCATCATTCTTTATGCCTCACGCCACCACGGCAATACGAAAAAGCTCGTGGACGCCATCGTCGAGGCGCACCCCGAAATCGATACCCTCGATGTGAAAACGCTCGGCAAAAACGAGTATCCCAACCTGCACGAATACCATCTGATCGGTGTCGCCACGGGCATCTATTACTCCGAGATCGACAAGGACATGGCACGCGTGCTCACGAACGTGCTGCAGCCGCAGGACAAGGTGTTTGGCCTTATGACCTACGGTGGCAAAAACAAGTGGTACGGCAAGGATATCGATGGCATCTGCCGCATGAGGCAGGCCATCTTTATGGGTGTCTACGGCTGCCCCGGCTTTGATACGTGGGGGCCGTTCAAACTCACCGGCGGTGTCCAAAAGGGGCACCCGACCGCTGAGGAAATTAAGGGTGCCGTCGACTTCTTCGACAAGATCGAAGACGAGTATGGAGACATCATCGTCGAAGAGTATGCCAAGCGCGAGAAGCGTCTAGCCTACGAAAAGGAGCATCCTGCAGGAGGCCTGGTGGCCGGCGTTAAGCGCACGGCAAAGAAGATCGCTAACAAGCTGTAACTGTAAAGGTGCTTTTGAGCGTTTAACCCATACGGCGGGTCCGAGCAGATTCGGGCCCGCCGTCTTTTTCTATCGTTACTCGGTAAAGGCGTTACCGACGCTCTGACCGCCAACATACGTCTCGACGAGGGTGAGCTCGTGGTCGAACACGACAAAGTCGGCGTCGCGACCCGGCATGATGCTGCCGCACTTATCCTCGATGTGCGCGGAGCGTGCCGGCACCTCGGTTGCCATGCGAATGGCGATATCGGCGCTGGCGATGCCCCAGTCGACGATGTTCTTGACACCCTGGGCAAGCGTGAGCACCGAGCCGGCAATGCTCTTGCCGTCGGCGAGCCAGCACAGGTTGTCCTTCATGATGACGTCCATGCCGCCACTGGTGTAGCTGCCCTCGGGCATGCCGCCGCAGCCCAGGCAGTCGGTGATGAGTACCGTGTGCTGCCAGCCCTTTGCCTGCAGCAGCGCCTTGATGGCGGCAGGGTTTACGTGCTTGCCGTCACAGATGATCTCAGCGTAGGTATCGGACGTGGACATGGCAGCACCCACGACACCGGGCTCACGGTGATGCAGCCCGCGCTGGCCGTTATAGGTATGCGTAAAGCAGCTGGCACCGGCGTTGATGGCGGCGATGCACTCATCGTAGGTGGCGTCGGAGTGACCGATGCTGGTCACGACGCCCTTCGCGTTGAGGGCGGCAGCATAGGTGGCAGCGCCATCGCGCTCAGCGGCCATAGCGCTCTTGACGATACGTCCGCCAGCAGCCTCCTGCCACTGGTCGAAGACCTCCTCGGAGGGATCGATCAGGTAAGCGGGGTTCTGCGCGCCCACGTGCTTCATGGTAAAGAAGGGGCCCTCCAGGTAGATGCCCTGAATGCGAGCACCGCAGAAGTCGGGGCCGCGACCCTCGTCCGCCTGGGCGATAGCGGCGCAGGCGTCCTTGATCTGCTCAACGCCATCGGTGAACGTCGTGGGCAGCCAGCTGGTGGTACCGCGACGGGCGAGCTCGGTCGAGCTGATATCAATGCCCTCGGGATCGTTATCGGTAGTCGAGTGGTTATAGAAGCCATGAATGTGGGTGTCGACCATACCCGGTGCGATCCACGATCCCGTGTAGTCCTTAATCTCGCAAGAGGGCTCGTCGGCCTGCCAGGCGCCAAAGACGCCATCCTCGACCATAAGATAGCCGCCCAGTTGCGGGCCTGCCGGCAAGAAGAACTTGTCAGCCTTAATTGCGTACGTGCTCATATGCACTCCTTGCTTCTAAAGCAGTTGACTGTGGTGATGCTTATACCCAGCTCAGGTAAAACAAAAAGCGCCCGCCCGCCGTTATGAGCGGACGGGCGCCCTTACAGGGGGACGCGATTAAGCGGTGAAGGGGTGAATCGTCACGCCCTTAACCACGCGGTTGACCGTGCCGGTGGGGCTCGGCGTATCGGGCGTGTTGCCCACGCGCACGGAGTTGAGCAGGCTGATAGCCTGGGCAAACATCACGAACGGCAGGGCAAGGTAGCCCTCGGGAAGCGCCTCGTAGCCCTTAAAGGTAAAGGACTCGCCCTCGTAGACGGTAGCGCCATCCTGCTGAACGGCAACGGTGTGCTGAGCGATCTTGTCGCCACCGATCTCGTTGAGGATGTCGATGTCGTACTGACGGGTGTAGGCGTCGTTGTTGACGAACACGAAGACGAGCGTCTTATCGTCGACGAAGGACTTAGGTCCGTGACGATAGCCCATGGAGGTGTCGTAGGAAGTAGCGACCAGACCGTGAGCAAGCTCGAGAATCTTAAGCTGGCTCTCCTGAGCAAGGCCGCCAAAGGAGCCGGAGCCCAGGTAGGTCACGCGATTGAAGTCGCCAGCGAGGTAATCGGCAACCTCGGACTCGCGAGCGATAACCTCCTCGCCCATCTTGGCGATGGTCTCGACCCACTCGGCCTTCTGCTCGTCAGAGGCAGTGTCGAAAATAAGGGTGGAGAGCAGGGTCATGCAGGTGTAGGAACCGGTCATGGCGAAGCCCTTGTCGTTGGCGCGCGGGATGAGCAGCGTCAGCGCATTGGGATCATCGGCGGACTCGACGGCAAGCTTGCCCTCGGGAGCGCAGGTGATGTTGAGGAACTTGACGTTGTGGACGAGCTCCTTGGCAACGGCAACGGCGGCAAGGCTCTCGGGGCTGTTGCCAGAGCGGGCAAAGGAAACCACGAGCGTGGGATCCTCGGCGCGCAGGAAGTCGCGCGGGGCGCTCACGATGTCGGTCGTGGCGATGGGCTTAAAGTCGTAGAGATCAGTGTTGCCAGCGTGACGCAGGTACGGGGCGCAGGTATCGCCAACGTAGTCGGACGTACCGGCACCGGTGAAGACAACGGACAGACGGCCCTCGCCCATAGCGCGAGCCTCGGCCAGGAAGGCCTCGATGGCCTCCTTGTTCTCGCGATAGATGTTGAGCGTATCACGCCAAAGCTCGGGCTGCTGAGCAATCTCGGCCGTGGTGATCTGGGCGCCGAGCTCGGTGAGCTCCTCGACACTCTTCTCGAACATTTCTAATACCTCTCTCTAGAAGTAATCCTCTGACGTGCAATTATACACTTCAGTTGGTTATCTGGTAGTAACCAGTTAAATGCAAAGAATCATCATATGGAAACGATGCGAACACTAGTCGCTACGCTGGTGGTAAACCTTGTATTTAAACTGATCGGCACGAGCAACCGAGAGTGTATACTCCACAACCTCGTTTGACTCGTTATACGTAGTCCTGACTAAATCGAGCACAGGCGAGCCCTCGACAATTCCCAAAAAGTGAGCGTCGGTGGGACGGGCTATGCTCGCATAGAACTCCTCTTCGGCCACGCGTATCTTTTGCTGAAAGTCTTGCTCAATCACATCGTAAAGCGGCTTACGCTCCAGCAGCGGTCGCTTTAGGGACATAAATTGACGAACCGGTAGATAGCTGCGTTCGACCATCATGGGCATGTTATCGGCAGAACGAAGGCGCTTGAGCTTAAAAATGCGATCACCGATACGCAATCCCATATGCTCGGCCAGATTCTTATCGGCCTCCATCTCGCAAAACTCGAGAATCGTGGTCTCGGGGTCGCGACCCATCGCGCGCATCTGCTCGGTAAAGCTGTAGGACTGCATAAGATTGGTTGCCTTTGCCGAACGGTCGGTCACAAAGGTACCGCGACCGTGCTGCCGAACCACCAGTCCTAAACGCTCCAGTTCCTGCAGAGCCAGGCGTACCGTAGTGCGCGAGAGACCATAGCGCTCCGAAAGTTCGCGCTCGGAAGGAATCATGTCACCGGCGCGATATTCATGGTCAATCTTTTCGGTCAGAATATCGACCAGCTGATCGTACAGCGGTTGCTTACGCGCTCCGATCGCCATCCTATCCTCCCTTTTGCTCAAACTAGGCTACTACCTTGGGTGTTTAGCATTATCTGTCTGTCACACCCGAATCATCAAGAAAACAAAAGCCGCGCGCTCTTTCGAGCACGCGGCTTTTAACATACACATGGCTTAAGGGGTCGGGGTGTGAGCCGCGTAGGGACACACCCCTCAAGCTAGAGCCTTACCAGATGCTCGGCCAGAGACCAAGCGGGCCAGCGCCCAGGATGCCCAGAACGAAGAGCAGCAGAATGCCCTTGGTCGGGGTCCAGCTGTGCTTAGCGAACATGTAGTAAAGCAGCAGCGTAAGCATAAGCGGGACAAGCTTCGGGACGATGGTGTTGAGGGTGTCGGCAACAGAGAAGTTGACCGGATCCTCGGTGACGGTGCCGTAGGTAACGGACTCCATGCCGTTGCCCAGATCGGTGACGCCGCACTCGACAGCGTTGCCGTCGGCATCGGAAGCGGTGAGGGCGTTGCCGTCCTCATCGGTCATGGCGATGGTACCGGCCTCAGCGGTCTCGGTATCGATGCCCTCCATACCGGTGAAGTTCTCGGCCTCCTTCTCGGAGACGATCACGGTAGTAGCGGAGAGGCCACGGGTGGTGCCGTTGGGGATCTGGAGGTTGATCTGGGTGCCACCCATGGTGACGACCAGGCAACCGACGACGAAGACGCCCATGATGGAAGCGGCACGCGTAAAGGCCTGCATGTTGGCGGTCAGAGCGTCAATAGCGCTGGTGCCAAGCTTGTAGGACCAGTTCATGAGCCAGAAGCGCAGAGCGAACTGGACGACGTTGAAGATCACCAGGAAGATCAGCGGCGCAGCGGCGTTACCGTTGATAGCCATGTTGGAGGTGATGCCGGCCGTGATAGGCACGAGCGTCAGCCAGAACAGGGCGTCACCGATACCACCGAGCGGGCCCATTGCGGCGACGCGGACGGCGCGGATCGTGGGGATGTCAACCTTGTTCTGCTCGAGCGAAAGCACGATACCCATAACAAAGGTGACGAGGAACGGGTGAGTGTTGAAGAACTCCAGGTTGTGGCTCATGGAAGCCGCGAGGTCGTTCTTGTTGGTGTGGATCTTCTCCAGACCGGGGATGATGGAGTAGAGCCAACCGGCGGCCTGCATACGCTCGTAGTTGAACGAGGCCTGCAGGAAGCAGGAGCGCCAAGCCATCTTGTTGAGGGTCTTCTGGTCGAGCTGCGGAGCAGGAGTGAGATCCTCGTAGTGCTCCGGGATCACATACTCATTAGATGCCATCTTCGAAGTCACCTCCGTCAGAAACAGCTGCACCCTTCAGCTCGGTCTGCTGCTGGAAGTCCCAGAAGGCGATGCCGAAGCCGATGAGAGCGAGGATGAGCAGAGCAGGGGTTGCCAGAGAATCGTTGGCAACGGTGATGAGCGCGAGGCCAAAGCCCATGAGGAAGAAGCCCCACATATCGCGGTTCATCATAACCTTGAGCAGGACGGCGAAGCCGACGAAGCGCATCATGCCGCCTGCAGCGGAGAGACCGGTCTGCAGCCAAGTCGGGATGGCGGAAGCGATGGTCTGACCGATGGTAGCGCCAGCGATGAAGAACAGGGTGACGACGACAGCGAAGATCAGGCCGAGCAGAGCCATGGCGAAGTAGTTCAGACGCTCGATACCCTTGGTGTCAGCGTTGTGAGCCATGTTGTCCGCGGAGGACATGAGCGGCGACATAAGCGTGAAGACCAGGGTAACGCCGAGCTGACCAAGCAGAGCGAACGGAATGGCAAGACCGACTGCCGCGTTGGGCTCAAGGCCCGTAGCGATAGCGAGAATGGCTGCCATGATGCCGCCGATAACAGCGTTAGGCGGCTGAGCACCTCCGATCGGCATGTTGCCGATCGTCATGAGCTGATAAGTACCACCCACGAGAAGACCGGTGTTGAGGTCGCCAAGGATAAGACCGATGACGGCGCCGGTGACGATGGGCTGATAGAGAGACTCGAGGAAGTTAAACTGGTCGATTGCCGCGACGAACGTGACGATGAAGACCAGAGCGACCTGGAAGATCGTGTATTCCATCTTGCTCCTCCTTTCAAAATGTATGTACGCACTTTGGATTTCACGTACAGAATGTCAGGGTTTCACTCCTGACAACGTGGATCACGAGGATTACGAGAAGAGCTTGCTCGTGTCCTCAACAGGCGTGCTCGGAACGCGCCTGATCTCCAACTCCACCCCCAATTCCTGCAGCTCTTTAAACGCAGCGACATCCTCGTCGTTAACTGCGACGGAGGTGGCGACTTGGCGCTTTCCTTCCGACATGTGCATGTTGCCGATGTTTACCTTCTTTATAGGCACACCGCCCTTGACGAGCGTAAGCACGTCTTCCGGTGTTTCGGCCACGATGAAGATCTTCTGGCGCGGGCTCGCCTTGCCGATGACGTCGATGGTCTTCTGCAGGGAGAAGAAACGCGTAGCGACGCCGGTGGGAGCGGCCATCTTCATGAGGTTCTGACGCATGGTGTTGGTCGACACGTCGTCGTTGGCGACGAGGATGAGGTTGGAGCCCAGGGTGGAGTTCCACTGGGTAGCGACCTGACCATGGACCAGTCGGTTATCGATGCGGGTAAGAAGAATGTTGGGTTCTGCCATGTTGATCAGCTTCCTTTCGTTATTTGCTGACGACAGTTACTTGATCTCCTGAATCGCGTAACGCGAAACATCTACGACGGCTCCGGATCGGACTTTGATCTGGACCTTTTCGCCTTCGATGCCTTTGACGGTTCCGTAGATACCGCCGGCGAAAAGAACCTCCTGACCCGGCTTGAGCTCGGTGTGCAGCTCCTTGAAGTACTTCTGCTTCTTCTTCATGTTGATTTGCGACCAGATGGTGTAAATCAAGCCCATGATGACAAGCAGGCCCAAAAGAGCGACCGAAGAGCTCAGGACGTTGGCTCCGAAATCGGCCATTAGATGCCGTCCTCGTCGCCGAAGATATCCTCTTCCTCGGCACCAGCGACGGAAGCGACCGTCTGGGCGGTGATGCCCGTCTGGCCAACGGTCACGGCCTGCTCGCCAAGCTCGGCGAGCGTGGCGTTGCCGCGGAGGAACAGAAGCTCAATAACCATGGGAAGGTTAGTTCCAGTCAGAATCTCGACGTTGTCGACATCCTGGGCAATCATCATTGCCTGGTTGAACGGGGTACCACCAAGCAGGTCGGTAAAGACGAGCACGCCATCGCACTCCTCGCGCATGGCGGTAATAGCGGCGCGGAGATCCTCACCGTAGGAAGCAGCCTGGTCGCCCTCAAAAGGAACGACGGTAAAAGCGGGCTGATCACCAGCGACCATAGCGATAGCGCTTGCGATGCCGGGTGCGAACTGTCCATGACCGGTAAGAATAAAGCCAACCATTCAAATTTCCCTTCCGAAGGTGTGTACGATCTGAGTCCGATAGTTTTCGGAAGCCAGCGGGCGGGTGCCCTTAAAGCTTCTTGGAAAGCGTTCTTTGAAGACCAGTGGTTTCTCAACTGGTAGTAACCACGTGACGTGTTGTTGTCACTATATCACCACAGAAGAGGTTGCTTTCGTTGATTCATACAGTAAAACGTTTTTGCACCGTTCACGGCGGAAAATCGACCGTTTACCGCTCATTAACACTTCTACCTGCGATTTTGAAACCGTTTCGAAATGATTTGACGAAAGATCGGAACTTTTTTCGTGTCTAAACAACGCAGGGTGGCTAAAAATGGCGTGTAGAAAAAATGCAGGTCATTGTGAAGATTTGTGAATTGGTCTTTTTGACTTAATACCAGTTAGAACCAGTTTCGATATTATCGGTGAACGGTAGTTTTTGACCGTTCACCGGTTATTTGCAATCGTTTACGGCCGTTTTCCAGGATGAATTGAGGATACCCGATGAAGCACTTGCACGGGCGCAAGTCCTATCCTAGTGGTTTCGGTAACAAAATGCCCGCTAGAACTTTGTCGTTCTAGCGGGCTTAATCAGGTAGATCGGTTAGCGCGCAGTAGTGCAGACAGATCTTACGCAAACAGGCCGTAGATGCTGATGTTGGCCTTGGCATAGAGGCCGTTAGCATACTCGGTCCACTTGGAGCTAGCGCTTGAGGCCTGCGAGGAATACTGCTGGTAGGCGGTGTAATAGGCGGTCATGGCCTGCTTATAGGTGGCACTTTCGGCGGTAAAGGCATCGTTAGCGAAGGCCTTAGCGTAGGTGCTGTTCTCGTCCTTCCAGGTGCCCTTCGAGCTATCCCACTCGTCACCGGCAAGGTTGATGATGTAATCGGCGTAATCCTTGCTCGCGGTGTCCTCGTTGCCGTCAGAAGGCTCAGTCGGAGCGGTCGGCATGCTCGCGGAAGCATCGCCCACCTTCTTCTTGTAGAGCTTCTGCAGCGTCGCGGACTGGCGGACGATCCGCTTGGCCTGGTCCTTGGACACGCCATACTGCTTGGCCATGGTGTCGTAGTCCGAGGTGCCGATAGAATCCTCGGCGTACTTCTTCATCTCCTTAGAAGAGACGGTAATGCCCTCGTCCTCGGCAGCATCGAGCAGAATCTTGTTGCGCACGTAGGACAGGATGACGTCGGCAGAGGGGGCGGTGTAGTTGCCGTTGCTATCCTTGACGGTATCGAGGCTGTACTGGCTCTCGATGGCCTCGCGCGCGGTGATGTCGCTCTTCTTGCCGTTATAACTATAGCTTGCCACGGTCGAATCGAGCTGGTCCTCGGTCAGGGTCGACGAACCGACGCCCTTGCCGCCAAAGCCGCCATTGCCAATAAAGAAGCCGACCACCGCAGCGATTACGACTGCAACCACAAAGGCGGCAATCATCGTCTTCTTGTGCTTGGATACGTGATCGTCCCCGTCGGAACCCAGGATATCGTCGTCCTCATCCTGGGCCTCGGGCATCAGATTCTCGTCAGCGGCATCTGCGGCGATCTGAGCCTCCAGACGGGCGTCCTCTTCCTCGGCCGTCGTGCCAGCAGCAATGTGCTCGGCAGACGTACCGGCGACCAGGTCGATCTTCTCGTCCTCGTCACCGTCGGGGCCTTCGCCGCGCTCGATGATCTGGATGCCGTCGATCTCGTCCTTCTCGTCCTTCTTTTGAATCAGACCCATATCGGTTACTCCTTGTTAGGAAACATAGTCCTCAATAGAATACGCCCGACGGAGCGCCGGGCGTATTGATTCTTAGGTTATACGCAAACACTTAAGTACTATTTAGGCGTTTGCAGCGTGCATACCTCAGACCAGGTGCGCGATAACGGCATCGGCAAAGGCCTGCGTGCCCACAGCGCCCTCAACGGAGCCGGTCTGGGCACGACGCACGTCACCGGTAACCTGCTCACCCTCGTTGAGCGTGGCAGATACGGCGGCACGAATGCGATTGGCAGCATCGTTCTCGCCCAGGTGATCGAGCATCATCGCAGCAGAGAGGATCTCGGCCGTGGGGTTGGCGATATCCTGGCCAGCGATATCGGGCGCGGAGCCATGCGTTGCCTCGAAGATGGCGCAGTCGGCACCGATGTTGGAGCCGGGGGCCATACCCAGGCCACCTACCAGGCCGGCGCACAGGTCGCTCACGATGTCACCGTACAGGTTGGGCAGCACCAAGACATCGAAGTCGTTGGGGTTTTGGACCAGGCCCATGCAGGTGGCGTCGACGATCTTGTCGTTGAACTCGATATCGGGATAGTTGGCGGCCACCTCGCGCGCAACGCGCAGGAACAGGCCATCGGTCGCCTTCATAATGTTGGCCTTGTGCACGGCCGTCACCTTTTTGCGGCCGCAGCGGCGGGCATACTCAAAGGCATACTCCACAATGCGGCGGCTCTTGGCGATAGAGATCGGCTTGATCGAGATCGCGGAATCGGCGGCGAAGGTCTTTTGGCCCGAACGCTCGACGAGCTGCGAGAGCTCCTCGACCTCGGCAGCGCCCTCATCGAACTCGATACCGGCGTAGAGGTCCTCGGTGTTCTCGCGCACGATAACCAGGTCGACGTCGCGGAAACGCGAGCCGTCGCCCGGCTGCGACAGGCAGGGGCGCACGCAGGCGTACAGGTCAAAGTGCTTGCGCAGGGCCACGTTGACGCTGCGGAAACCCGTGCCGACCGGCGTGGTGATGGGGCCCTTGATGGCAACCTTGGTCTCGGCGACCGCATCGAGCACGTGCTGGGGCAGCGGCGTACCAAACTCGTCCATGACGCCGGCACCGGCCTCCTGGACGTTCCAATTAATCTGGACACCGGCAGCCTCGACCACGCGGCGCATGGCCTGCGTAATCTCGGGACCGATACCGTCACCGGGAATCAGGACTACATCGTGCGCCATAATCTGTTACTCCTCGTCTTCGGCGGCCTCAGATTTTTTAACGCTAGCACGCTTCTTCTTTTTGGAGAGATCCAGGCCAAAACGTTTAACAAGCATTTCGCAAATCTCGCTCGAACGGGCCTTGAGATAGCTGCCCTTGCCGTTCTCGGCATCGAACTTAAGGCGCAGCGCAAGCTTCTCGGCAACCTCGGCGTCGATCTCGCCCTGGCAAAACTCGTACAGGCAACCGAGCATGTCGCGATACTCAAGGTCGCCGTGGTAGCACTGGATGGCCTCGTCCAGGATGGGCCAAGCCTCGCGCGAACGCTCGACACTCGTGGCACCCCACACGCACAGCAGGCGGAAGGCGGCATAGCGCAGCGTGGAGGAGATCTCGTCGAACAGTGCGGTCTCGGCGCCCTCAAAGGCATCGCCCAGCTGCTCGGGGCAGGTGGTGGCGAGCGCCGTCAGGGCATCGAGGGCCTCCCAGCGGGTCTGCGCCTCGGGGCGGTCGAGCGCCTCGATCAGCGCGGGCACGCAGGGCACGACGCGCTGCGGATCGCGCTCGGCAAGCAGGTGCAGCACGCGGGCGGCAAACTGGCGGATGCGGCGCGTGGGGCAGCCGAGCTCCTTGACCAGGCGGTCGACGGCGTTCTCGTTCTCCTCTGCCAGCTGAAGCTGTGCCAGCTCCTCGTCGGTGAGCTGTTCGTCTTTGTTTTCTGCCATAGTTACCTCTTCTTATTTCTTAGCGTGCTTGCCAGCACCCTTGCTGTCATCGGTGACCGAGATGAGCTGTCGATCGGCTGCGCCATTGCGACGCGCACGGCGGCGTTCCTCGGCGTCGCCCGCGTCGGCGGCGGCGCGATGGGCCTTGTTGACGTTAAAGACCTCGTCGTGCTTGCGCCACGGACCGACGGACTCGCCAAAGCTCATCTTAAGGCCGGCGATAAAGCCGCCGAGCCAGCCGATCGGCGCAAACTGCACCAGCGGGAACAGTGAGAACACCCAGGTCAGCAGGACGACTGCCGCCGCGCCTGCAAAGTTGGCAATCCAGTAGTCGCGCTTGGTGATCACGCGCTTTTCGCAGGCCCACTGGCCGCACAAAAAGCCAATGTAGATCGCAAAGAGAAAGAGCACCAGCGCGAGCACCACGAACGTCCAGCTCATGGGCGCTACTCCTCGTGATGATGGCCGCAGCAGCACTCGTGGCCGTCGTCATGGCCGTGGCCGCCGCAGCACTCGTGGTCCTCGCCGTGATGGTGACCGCAACCGCACTCGTGGTCGTCGCCATGCTCGCCGCAACCGCAGCCGTCCTCGTGGGCACCGTGCTCCTCGGGACGATACTGCGACCAGTCCAGACCGGCGGCGATGGCATCGGCCTCCTCCTTGTAGAGGACCGTGATGGCCTGGGTGCCCAGCTTGGCGCCACCGATGGCGTCGAGCATGTCGTAGAGCGTAAAGGCCACGTCGGCGCCGGGCAGCGCGAGCTCGCGGTCATCGGCGTAGGCGAGCGCCAGACGCAGATCCTTAATGAAGTGCTCGACCATAAAGCCGGGCTTGTAGTCGCCGTCGAGCGCCTTGGGGGCTAAGCTCTCCATAGCGCCGGACTTGCCGGTGCCGCCCAGGATCATCTGGCGGGTCTTCTCCAGGTCAAGGCCGCTCAGCTCGGCAAATGCCATGGCGTCGGCCATGCCGACCATGCAGGCGCCCAGCGACACCTGGTTGGCGAGCTTGGCAGCCTGGCCCTTGCCGGCGCCATCGAAGCAGCAGATGTTGGCCGCAAAGGTGGCAAGGATATCGCGGACCGGCGCGATGTCGTTCTCGGTGGCGCCCACGATAGCCGTGAGCGTGCCGGCGATGGCGCCCGACTCGCCGCCGGTGACGGGGCAGTCAAACGCCATGCGACCGGAGACTTGAGCGGCCTCGGCAATGTCACGGGCGAGCTCGGGCGAGCTCGTGGTGAGGTCGATCAAGACCGCGCCCGGCTTGGTGCACGCGAGCAGGCCGTCGCCCGCCAGGTAGAGCTCCTCGACCTCGGAGGGATAGCCCACCATGGTAAAGACGACATCGGCGTTCGCCGCGGCATCGGCCGGCGTATCGGCCCAGACGGCGCCGCGCTCAACGAGCGCTGCGGCCTTGGACTTGGTGCGGTTGTTGACCGTGACGGGGTAGCCAGCGTCCAAAATGTGGCCGGCGATGGGGGCACCCATGATTCCGGTGCCGATAAATGCGACAAAGAGCTTGTTTGCCATGAAACCTTTCCTTTTGGGTTGGGTGTTATTACCAGGTTGAATACTCGGTGCCAGCGTTTGGGCTGTGAGTTGGGATCGATTACGGCCGCGTTACTTGCCTACTGGCCGCGCACGCGGCGGGCGATGCGGTCGGAAAGCGACGCCTTGTCGGCGCGGTTCTTACCCCAAAACGCGCAGGCCACCATGCCGGGGCCCACGTGCGAGCCAATGGTGGGACCCACGGAGCTGCGAATGATCGTGACGTCGGCGCAACCCTCCTCCTTGCGGATGGCGGCTTCGAGCCAGTCACCATCCTTCTCGGCATCGGCCGTCATAATGGCGATGGGCATGGTGCGATCGGGCACATAGTTCTCGCGGAACGACTTGAGAATGGACTTGAGCGCCTTCTTGCGACCGCGGTTGACGCCGATCAGCGACAGCGAGCCGGCCAGGTCGTAGGACAGCTCGGGTTTGACGTCGAGCTTTGCCGTGAGCTGTGCCGCCGCGGGCGGAATGCGGCCACCGGCAGCCAGCGCGTCAAAGCTCTCGAGCGTAAAGTAACCGTGGACATAGGTCTTGGCCTCGTTTGCCCAGTCGACCAGCTGCTTGGCGGTCAGTCCCGCCGAACGCTGGCGCACGGCCTCAAGCGCCAAGAGCTCACCGGTCGCACAGGGCAGAGCGTTGTCGACCACGTACAGCTCAAAGTTGGGATACTCGGCGCGCACGGCGTCCGCCGCCTGGCACGCGGAGTTGTAGCTCGACGACAGCGCCGAGGTAAAGCACAGGTAGACCGTGGGCGTACTCTCTTTGGCGCACTCGGTAAAGAACTCGATATAGCGACCGAGCGACACAGCCGAGGTGGACACGCGGGCACCGGCGCGCATGCGGTCGTAGAACTCCTTGGGTGTGATGCTCGACCAGATGTCATCCGTGCGCTCCTCGCCATCGATAATGAAGGGGAAACCCAAGATATCGACATCGAGGTTCGCGGCGACCTCGGGGCTAAAGTCGCAGCAGGTATCGACGACGATGCGGCAACGGTCCGAATGACCGGCGGATGCGGCCTTGTCCATCAAAGCGACTCCTTACGTAAAAAGGCGGCCACCCGCATGGGATGGCCGCCAACCGTTAACTCATGCAAGTTAACGTATTTTACTCGTCAAGTGTTTCGATGCGGGGCTTGATGATGCCATATCCACCATTCTTACGGTGATACACCACATTGATGAGACCGGTCGTCGCGTTCTCGAACACGTAGAAGTCGTGGCCCAGCAAATCGGTCTGCACCAGCGCCTGCTCCTCAGTCATCGGGGTGACGTCGATAACCTTCTCGCGGACGAGCAGGTCGTCCTCCTCCTCGGGCAGCAGCAGGTCGGCCAGATCCTCGACGCGCTCGACCGGCGCGACATCCGCGGCGCTGGCACCGCCCTGGCGGTTGTCCACGACCTTGGTCTTGAACTTACGCAGCTGGCGGGTGACCTTATCGGCAGAGAGGTCGATGGCGGCGTACATATCTGCACCGTGCTCGGCAACGCGAATTACCGAACCGCGGGCACGAACCGTAACCTCGACGATTGCCGGGTTGGGGTTCGAGGGGTTCTTCTCATAACGAAGTACAACGTCGACCGTCATGGGCTCGATATCGAAAACCTTGAGCGCCTCGCCGATCTTCTCATCCACATGCGCACGCAGAGCATCGGTTACCGTCGTCTTGCGTCCAGAAACCTTGATATTCATACGTGGCTCCAATCTGCCTCGGGGACTTACTGTACTGGCTATGTACCCATTGCCGTGCATTTAATCACGCGGATTCCTAAAGACCCGAATAACGACTGCTTGATACCGCATACCGAAGTCTCGCACTTTTCTGTGGCAAAGTGCGCTATGGAAGAGCGACGGCGACTTTGGTTTTGCACCTAAAAAATGTCTTTGACCTGCTGGTTTTATGGAAACGAAAAAGCCGGGCTCCCCTGTTGGGAGAGCCCGGCGATGCGTGTTGAAACCGTGAAGAGGCGTCCCTCCTAGCGCATAGGAGACGCCACCCCTAGCAATAACTAGCTATTAAGCTTGTTAATGTCGTCGTCGGTGATGGTGTCTTCCTGGCTGGACGATTTGTCTTCGGAGGATGCGGTCTCATTGTTGGAATCGGAGGACTCGCTGCCGGAGGATGTGGTCTCGCTGGACTCAGAGTCGCCCGGCTGCACGTTAGCGCCCGAAACCGTCTTAGTGGTGAGGTCGTAGGGCATCGTGCCATACCAGACAGAGTGGACTGCCTCGAGCGTACCGTCGACCGTGATGTCGTCGAGGGCATCGCTCACGGCACGGCACAGTTCGTCATTGGACGAGAGGCCCGCAACACCAAGCGTCGAGGGCGCCTCGAGCGCACCGACATAGGAGATCTCGCTCATCAGGCGTGCAAGGTAGCCGCCGGCCGTGGAGTCGCAGATCACATAGTCGACCTCGCCGGACTCGAGTGCCTCAAAGCACTCGTTGATGTTGGAGTAGGTCTTTTGGTTGGCGGTGATGCTCTGCTTAGCAAGCGCCTCCTGCGAGGCCGAGGACATCTGGACACCCAGAGTAGACGTGTTAAGGGTATCGGTGGAAACGCTTAGCGACCCACCATCGTTGGTTTTACCGAACACGGAAGCGGCATCGTACAGGCAGGTGCCGAGCGAGCTAACGTCCCCGTCCGTGGAGTTGATCTCGCCGATAAAGATATCAGCCTTTTTGTCGCCGAGCGCGGAACCTGCCGAGGACGCATCGACAAAGGCGACCTTAAGGCCCATGCGGCTTGCGAGGGCGCGGGCGGCGTCAACCGCATACCCCGTGAGCTCGCCGTCGGCGTCCTGCATGGCCTGCGGCGCATCGGAAGTATCGAGGGCGACCGTCAGGGTACCAGGGGTGACCAGGGCATCATCCGACACCGTGGGCGTGACGGTCTCGTACTCGATCTGGTCGATCGTGGGGGTCGTGAACGTGGACAGTGGATTGAACGCGCATCCGCTCAGGCCCAAAACGGCGATGACCGCTACGGTCCCAGCACCTAACCGAGCCGCGTGCATCAAGCTGCCCCTCACCATGTCCACTACCCTGCCTTCTGTGTCGTATACGATCCGTGCGTTGCGCGGAATATCAGGTTGTTCCCACCAGCTGACCTGGTATTTGACCCCACACTTGCGCACCGGAGCGTTTGCTCGGGAGGCCGCAGCCACCTTCACGACTGGCCCGCTCGCCCGCGAGGCGGTATTGCCCCAAAGAAAGTAGAACGGACGGTGCGGCTTACATCTAGGACGCGCCATGATCGCGCCGCGCGCACGCGGTCGCTTACGTGGATCCCTTTGACCGCGTCTGTCTTGGACTAGGACGGGCATTTCGTCCGTCCGCAACCACAGCCTGGCAGGAACGTAGCGCATTATAGCTAAGTTCAAGCTAAAGTTTAAGGTTAAGGGCGTCATTCGCATCGTGCGCACAGATTTTGCAGGTCGGAGTGGGCTATTCGTGCCCCTATGAAGCCCGGAGCTCCCCTACGGGGAGCTCCGGGGCGCCCTTCTTAGGGTGCCCTGGTCAAAATATGGCAAATATGAGTACTGCTACCAATTTAGTAACAGGCAATTTTGGCCTCTCGGACAGATTTTGCGCTCAGTGTCGCCAACCTGATGCTTAGTTATTCTACATTTGTTTATTATCTTCTTACTTTACGCCGCCTCCGAGTCCTAAATTCCTTGATTTTGCTGTTACTGATTTAGTGACAGTACTCATATTTGCCATATTATGGCCAGGGCATATGATTAACCCTCTATTTTCGACGCGTATTAGACCGGCTTAAGCCCAAAACACGCCCGCAGCGTGTTAAGCAACGCCTCTTGCTTCTTCCTGCGGGCATCGACACGATTCCGGTACCGCTTTCGCATACGCTGGTGCATGCGCCATGCGAGCGCTTCCATCGCTTCCATGTCGCAAAGCATTTCGTTGTTGACCGTTGCGACCTCGATTCCCATAGTAATCAAGCCCGTGTTGCGTTTTTCATCATGGATACGTCCCTTCCGGGAGGAATGGCCCAGCTCACCGTTGTATTCCAGGTCAAACCGGGCTGCCTCTTGATACGCATCGCAAACTGCATGAGGCATCCCCGAGATTGCCTGCGCGCGGTCATCGAACTCGATCTTGTAGTCGGTCTTAAAGGGACCGCAGGGAAAACCGCCATAGGAAAACGGAAGCGAAAACAAAGCGAGCATGATGCACTCCATGGGTGAGCGCAGGTTTTCCGAAAGATAGGGACACAGACGCTGCAGTTGTTTGGCCGTGTTCCCCTTGTATACCGCGAGATAATCTGCCAGACGATCGGGCATCAGCACCGGCTCGACTTCAAAGTAGCCCACGTCTGCTGGCTGGTCCTTGTCCTTTGCAAGTTTATTCGTAACAGGCGAGGTGTAGGGAGGCAGATACTTCCCGCGATCGCTCAGTGAAATCTTGGGGCACAGCTCCTGGGCCAGGGCAAACGCCTGGATGCAGCCGACCTCGCGCGCAACGGCAACACAAAGGGCCTCGGGAGATAGGCTGTACACCCCCGGTTCCACCTCTAGAATCGAGCCGGCGGGCAACCTGGAACACACGGACCAGCCTACGCCAGGCATGCGGCGGCGCTGCGCCGCAGATCCCACCAGCAAGCACAGATCTTCTTGCACCTCGCCACTTTTGGCTCCAATTCGCACCAAGTCAGGAAGATAGATATCCTCGGTCGAGGGCGACGACGTGCGCAGCACACGGCGCTCTTCATCGAGATTAAGGTCCTTCCAGCTGATATAGCCCATCTGCCGGCGCTCGGCGCGCATCATGCGCAGCGCTGAAGCGCCTGTTAGGATTACGGAAGCCGCTAGCTGTTCGCCTGTCGGCTCGTTGCGCCGCTCAATCTTCACTGCCACAAAACCACCCCTACCAAACACGTGCGATAGCAAGGCCATCGACTGCCGCAGCGCCGGCACGCTTGAGCTCCGCCGAGGCTGCTGCCATGGTCGCGCCCGTGGTGATAACGTCATCGATAAGCAGTAAGCGGCGGCCGTGCACGTCCTCAACCGTCTCGTACATGCCTTGGGCACGCTCGCGACGCTCCTCACGACCGAGTTCGCGCTGGTCGCCATGCCCGTACTTGACGAGGGCATCGAGCAGGGGAACACCCGACAGCTCGCAAAATGGGCGCGCAATGGCCTCCATATGATCAAAGCCACGCCGCCGAAACGCTGCCGCCGTCGCAGGCACAAACACCACCGCATCCGCACCGGACAGCACACCTCCCAAGCGTTCGGGCGCTACGACCTGGGCATGCAGGGCGGTGTCGTAGAGCAGCTCCGCCAGATACGGCGCCAGGCGTCGCTCGCCCGCGTCCTTGTACGCTTTAATGATGCGCGGCAGCGGATGCGCATAGACGGAGCACGCCAGGCACCGGTCGAGTGCCTCCGCCATTGCCGAGGACGTGCCCTCGACCGAACACTCAGTGCACAGCAAATCCCCAAACGGGGCGCCACATCGGGTGCAGCTATGCCGTGGGTCGATGAGCGTGAGCGCAGCCAGGCAGTCTTGGCAAATAAGCGCACCGGCGCGCTCGCAGCCGGCACATCGTGTTGGCGACAA
>UQPI01000007.1 GCA_900542945.1 uncultured Collinsella sp. | reverse complement strand
GATCGAGTCGTCGGCCGCCCGCGCACGGAATGCGTCGCAAAGCCATTTTACTGCGAGCACTCGCACTTACAGCTGGTAAACGCGATTTTGACAAACATTTGTTCGATAGTTACAAACACTATTCCTCATCCAGCGGAGCCTGGCCGCATTGTCCGGGTTTGCCCGACGTGTTTGCGTTTTCAAAATATCCCGAATCGGCGGGGCGATTCGGGATACAATGTCAATAGAAAACGACGCACCCCGCGTAAATGTTTGGGAGCGCGGGCGGCCTAGTTTTCAGCTTTAGTTAAATGCCCGGGATCCTACCCCCGGGCATTCTTATTTGCGCTTGTTGCGGCGCAAATGCCTTCTACCGTCCGCACCGCGCGTGCGCCTACGGACCTTAAACCGAACCTCATACGAGTCGAGAAACGCGATGACGAACGTACCCGCATCGGACGGTGGAGGCTGGCTGCGTTGTCCAAAAAGAACGGGGCAGACTCCAGCGCGGAGTCTGCCCCGAAAAGAGAATGGCAAAGCAAGAACGTGGATGGACGAGAAAGGTGTCAGCAAGTCTCATGGCCATCACATCCCACCTGCCAAAGGGATGGGTGAGCGAGCGTTACTCCTGCTCGGACTCCTCAGCCTGCTTACGGCTGCGGATGAGGTGCGCCACGCCGATGCACAGCACCGCGCCACCAGCGATCCAAGTGAAGGTCACGCCGTTAAGACCGGTGAGGGGGAGGCCGGAGCCCTTCTTGTTCTTGATGGTGACGGGGATCTTGGTCGAATCGATGCTCGCGTTCGTCTTTTCCGAATCGACCATATTGGAGGTATCGGAAACAGTGAGCCCCGTCAGATTGCCAGCAGTATCGTAGGCCGGCTTCACCGTAATCTGGAAGGGAGCGATGGTGTTGTAGCCCGAAGGGGTAGTCGTCTCGCTAATCTCGTACGTACCCGCAACGAGACCAGGGATAAAGACCTTATTACTAGTCTCAGTCTTGAACTCCCCGGCTTTGTTTACATCAGTGGTAAGTCCACCATCCGCAGTCAACCATTGACCGCCATCGGCTATTTCCTTGTCTCCTTCCTTGATCATTTTGACCTTAAAGCCAGCAACGAGATTTGCACTCTCGTTATCCGGGTCGGTCTTAGTGACATCGAGACCAAAGACGTAGTCAGTGACCTTGTCCGACTCAGAAGTGCCCTTATCATTAGTCATGGGATTGTTGGAATAGACAAGCTTGACCTTATTGGTGTTGCCGGTGGCCGTGTATTCGGCATCGCCGGTGAGCTGAGCTTTGTAGGTCACGACCACCGTAGAAGCAGCATCGACACTAATCTTGTTTCCCTTAGCACTCTGAACCGCTTTAAGGTTATCGAAAGAAACCTTAAGGAGTTCAGTTCCAGTAGTCACATCGTCAGTCACGGCCACATCGTAACCGTTGGTTTTATCGAATTTAACCTCGTTCTTTGTACCATTGTTAACGATATAGACATGCAAAGCGTTCAGCGAGCCATCGGATTTCTTTACAACCTTAAGACCCTTACTCAGCGTATCTTGGAATTCATAGTAATAGGTATCGTACGAGGCAATATTGTCCGCAACGCGACCGGTCAGCCTGTAGTCGATTTCCTGTCCGATCCAAGCATCACCGCTATCTTTCCAGTTGCCCTCTCCGGCATTGGCAGCATCCGGACCAGCAGTGTCATCGAGAATCTTCTTTTCGACCGTGGGGATGCTGGTCTTCTCGGTAACGACCACGGAATCACCGCCAACGATGGCGAAAATCGGGGAGGTGCCAGTGTTCGGCTTGGCTGGATCCGCAAGTCCATCAGACACGAACAGGTAATAGCCATCTCCGCTATCATGAGGGCACGTCCACTTCACGCCCGCCTTAAATGAGCTACCCACGGCGGTCTCATCTTTAGCCACAGCTTTAGCAATCGAATTCAATACGCTACCGGAAGCAACGCGCGTACCACCAGTAGTTGCCGTGCTGGCAGAAGTGCCCGTTACATTTTGAGAAAGCCACTCAGCCACATCCGAAGCAGAGGGATCGTCCTTGAGCTTCTTGGTAGGATCTTTCTTCACGAGTTCCTGATACTCGGTAGACTCCGTAATGGCTGTAATCACCTTGGAACCGATAACACCATTTGCCCATTTAATATCGGAAGCAACCTTACCATTATCTTTCTCGTCAACGACTTTTGCCTTGAAGATCTGATAAGCCTTGAACGTATTGTCCTTGTTGGCGTCGTTGACCTTATTGATCGTGATGCTGCCCGTCGCACCCTCCTCAGCAAACGCCATCGTGACCGGGGCCATGACTCCGCCGAAGCTCAACGCCGCTGTGAGGCCGGCGGTTACTGCCAGGCGTGCGATGTTCTTGCTCATGCTCATCTTCTTTTCCTCCGTTTTCCGTTTGATTCTCATTTGATCGATCATCATCTGTCTGTGTCTAAGCATCTACTTCGCTACGTCTCGCCCCGCTCTCTGTGGGGCTGCCAGCTACTCTTTATGGCTGCCACCTCCCCGCTTGACCAGGAGCGCGACCACGATGAGCGCGGCTCCGGCGACCGCTGCGGCGGCCGCGGCGTACATTGCCATATCGCCAGTCGAGGGCATAAAGCCTCCGGTGGTAATGCTAGGGGGTGTGCCGGTGGGCGTGTTGATGAGCGACGCCTCCAAGCTGCCCGTCGACCCGTCCGCGCTGTCGGCGCGCAGGGGCGACTCGGCCGTGATGGTGAGCTTGGGCTTGGCGGCGGCCACCTGGTCGACGTCCAGGCCCTCGGCCTTGACCGTCACGGAGCGCGTGCCCTCAAAGGCGGTGTAGCCCTTGGGCGCCTTGAGCTCGCGGACCTCCAGCTTGCCCGAGTCCACGCCCGAGACGGTCACACGGCCGTCCTCGCCCGTGGTGACGGTGGCCTTGCCCTCCGCATCCCACGTGCCGTCGGCCGCCAGCGTGCGGCCGCGGTCGTCGGCGATGCTCAGGACCGCCCCGGCAAGCGGCTTGTCGCCGTCGCTGCCGCGCTTGGTGAGCGCGAGATCCCAAGTGTAGGCGCACGCATCGTCGCTCGGCGTGCGGGTGAAGCCGGCATCGCCGGACTGGTCGGCAAAGGGAGAGCGCGGGTAGCGCAGATAGACCTCGTTGGGGTTGCCCTTCGCGATGCCGCGGTTGCACGCGCTGTTGAGCGGCGCGTTGTACACGGCGACCACGCGGGCGCCCGCGGCGAAGGCGTCGGCCCCGCCGAGCGCGGCGATCAGGTCGCCGGTGCGCACGGTGAAGGTCCCGTCCGCCGCCACCTTGGTGGCGCACTGGGCCGTGATGTCGGTCCAGCCCTGCGCGGGCTCGGTGCCGGCGCGCCCGTCCTTACCGTTCGAGACGGCGTCGAAGGTGCCATCCGCGCCCGCCGCCACGTACACGCGCATGCTCGCGGCCACCTTGGAGGGGTCGAGCCCCGCGCTCATGGTGTCGACGAACTGCACCGCGTAGGTGTCATAGGCGGAAAGGCCCGCGGGAACCGTGGCCGAGAGGCGCCAGTACAGGTCGTCGGCGACCGTGGCGTCGGCGGCCTTCTGCCATGCGGCGGTGTTGTCCTCCAGCACGTGCTTGGCGACCTTGGGCGTCGCGGCCTTGGGCTTGACGGTGACGGCGTTGCCGCCCACCAGCGCCATGATCGGCGCGGTGCCGGCCTCGCCCTGGGCGATGGCGTCGTCTCTGGCGACGATGAGCCAGTAGCCGCAGGGCAGCTCGGCCGCCGTGCCCGCGTTAAGGGCCACGGGCACGGCGCCAGAGCTCTGGAGGGAACGAGCGAGCTGTGCGCTCAGCGCGCTCGTAAGGTGGGAATCGGTGTTGAGCCACTCGGCAGCTTCCTGCGCGGTGGTCTGGGAATCGGGCATGCCGGCGCTGTGCAGCACAGGCAGGACAGCGTCGCGCGCGGCGTCGCTTGCCCAAGCGAGGTCGGTAAAGGTCTTGGCGTCGCCGTCGCCGTCGACGACGTTGGCGCTAAAGATCTGGTAGGCGTCGTAGTTGCTCGCCACGGCGCCGCTCACCGTGATGGAACCGGTCGAGGTCGGCGCGGCCTGCGCGGATGCGGGGAACACAACCGCGCAGATGCCGATCAGGAGGGCAAGCAGCGCAAACAAGATCGGGAAGGAGCAAACTTTCTTATTCACGACGCTCACCTCCCCTCGCGCTCGCCTTGCGACGAACGTGCATCCAGGCCGCAGCGACGCAAAGCATCGCCGCGCCGGCAAGGTACGTCAGAGTGACGCCCGACATACCAGAAAGGGGCAAAGAGGTGGAGTAGGTGTTGGTGAAGGTGGGAGTGGACTTGCCGGTGAGGTCGTGGGGCGTGTCAGTGGTCACTTCATTGCCATCACGATCCTGAATCTGCTTGTAGGTCGCAGTGACGTCGATATGGTGGTTAGAGTCGTCAGTCGCGTTAACCGTAATCTGATAGACCGACTTGTCGTACGTATAGTGCGAGAACAGCGAACCGTCGTCTTTCTCGCGCACGTAGTACGTGAAGGTCTTGGAAGCACCACGGCCAGTGGGGCCAGACGCGAGCTGGTCGAGTTGATCGAGTTTGTAATCAATCTTGTCGAAGCTCAGGGTCTGGGACTTGTCGCCGTCGGCAGTGGTGGACTTGCTGCTAACGATATCCGTAAAATCTGTGTCGGTCGCAAGCTGGAGCGTGAACTCCTTCATCTCGCCACCCTCAACGACCTTAGTCGCCATAGGCGTCCAGGAGCCCTTCGAGTCGTACGGAGTGAACTTGTTAGTGAAAGTCGTGGAGTCACCCTCACAGATAATTGGATAATAGTCTCCACTCTTCTGCACCTTGCTCCTCGCTTTTACGTTCTCCCACTTCCCAGACGACTCGCGGAATTCGTACTTGGTTACACCGACGTTTTTAATCGTGTAGTTATGGATGTAAAGATCCTTCAGTTGGCTTGAGTTTTCTTTACTCGGAACAGACATGAGCAAGGTCTTGGTATCTTCGGCCGTCACCACAATCTTATACACGCTGGAGTCGTACGTGATGCCAGAATCACCACCGGGATCTTCGACCAAGTAGTATGTGATTTCGTTACCCGCGCCACTCGATGCGAATTGTTCACCAAGGTCAAACGTAATGCTGCCTTCTGCATCATTTGCTGCTGTTCCAACCTCGGTGCAAACGTCGCGATTGAATGTCGTGCCAGCTGTCGTGCCAGCCAAAGGGTCGTCTGAATCCTTGCGATACACCGTAAAGGAGAACTCCCCATCATTGAGCTTGCGGCCTTCCAGCTTCTTGGTCGCCTTGAGCTTGAGGCTCGGATAGACATACGTGTCCTCAGGCGCGCCCATGTACAGGTCGCCGTTCGACATGATGCCGCCGCCATGGTTCCAGGAATAATTGCCCGTGATAAACGTCGCGCCCGCCTCTAGCGCAGCCTTTCGCGCATTGATCGCCTCGGGGTCTTGAGCCTTAACATCCGAACTCAGGCCGATGCTGTTATATACCTGCACGCCACCGTTAGCGGGGATAGTAATGGCTTTCTGAAGCTCTAAGCTTCCCCGATACTTAGCATCGCCGCCGCCAAGCATTTTGCCAATCACCGCCGCGATCGGAGTCGTATGACCCTCCGCCGCAAGGAAGAAGTCCGCGTGGCCGTTTTCGCGAAACACTTCGGCATTGTAGGCGTCGGAGTCCTGGTCCTTACCGTGACCACCGCCGGAAAGATGGGGGGTGCCGTTATTGCCTGTATTACTCACGGATTCGTAATCGTTCGCGTTTTGCTCATTTCCGGCAGAAGTATTACCGAAAATCGCCGTGCCGTCGGTGCCTGTCACCAAAGTCTTACCCGTCGGGCAAACCGCAACGCCGCCACCGTAGCCACCGGCCTCATTGCTGCTTATATAGGAGTTATAGACAAATAGCCTACCAGCATTAGACGCGACCTTAGAATCGCCCTGGACGAAGATGCCGCCTCCGCCCCAGTCAAAGCGAGACATGCAGTGGTTATTAGTGATATAGACTGGATTTGAATTTGACGCTCCTTTTATCATCGCGTCAACCATCTGGCCCACGCGAATGCCGGCACCCTCAGAGCGAAAACTCACGTTAGAGGCAATAGTTCCCCCCGTAATGTTGAGCCATGCCATTGTCTTGCGCGAGCTCGCCCCTTGGTGTTCGATGTCGGTCACATAGACGCCGCCGCCGGCTTCCTCAGAATAGTTGCCCGTGATCTGGCCGCCCGAAATGGTGACATGAGTACCGTTTTTAGCGGCAAGTCCAGCACCGCCATGATCGCCATTACCATCGTTACCACAGTAATTGGCATATTTATTGTTAGTAATGTAGCCACCAGAAACAGTAACGCTGCCGCCTTCGGCCATGATGCCGCCGCCGAAACCAACACCAGTAGCAAGCGTGCTGTTGCCGGAGATTACGCCATTAGTTATGTTGACCGTGGAGTCTTTAGCATACACACCACCGCCACTAGGAGCACTGTTGCCGGCAATTACGCCACCGGAAACCTCGAGGGTCGAATTACCGTGTATTTCAATTCCGCCGCCCGCACCCGAGCCAGAAGCTCCACACACATAGCCGCCGCGCATGTTGACGGTAGAGCCGTTCTCGGCATAGACCAAGCTGCTAACGCTGCTGCCTTGTTTTTGCGTGATCACGCCGCTCACAAGGTTAAACGTGCCACCCTTGCCGTTGTTGTTATACAGATTGATGAGCTTTAGATTTGCGTTGCCGTCGCACGCCACGATGGCGCCCTTAATATCGACGTTATGTCTGACAAGCGTCTCGATTGTCCCTGTACCACTCGGAGTCGATTTGGTCACGTAGTAGGTAAGATTAGACGGAATGCCACCAACGTAATTTAGCTCGACTTTCTTGCCATAATTATTGGGATCCAGCTTCTGCCCCTGATCAGTCAGCTGTTGGACATCGTTGACCGTCTCAGTCACCGGCGCGGAGTCCTTAATTTCGTCCTTAATTGTAAGTGTTGCGCCGTTAGCAACATCAAATAACGGCTTGTCGGTGTTCAAGCACTTGATCTTATGACCGTTTAAGTTCAGCGTTATATTGCTGCCGCTCTTCTCAAGTTTGATTTCACCAGCATAGTCAATATCAGCTGTGAGCTCGAAGCAGGCAGTTTGGTTTTCCCCAACGCCTTGAAGCTTAGCTGACAAATCATCGGCGTTAGTAATGTTAGTAATAGCTGTGGTTGTCTCTTCGCTCTCTGCAGCCTCCTCGGCTGACGCGACAGCGTTAACATCCATCGCATCATTATCTTCCGCCTGCGACTCGTCCTTGGACTGCTCCTCCGGCCGAGCGTCGTCGTCGCTCGCAGCATCGTCGCTGTTCTGGTTTTCGGCGTCTGTGCCGGCATCCCCGTTAGTACTGTTGTCTATACCAGTAGACTCACTTGAGGAACCCCCCCCCATCACAGTTTCCTCGGTAGAAACCGTCTGGGCATCGTTGGCAATGGCCTGCGAGATCGGGGGCATGACGAGCGACAGTACCAGGCTCAAAACGGAGGCTCCGCACAAAACGCCTGCCAGTACACGGCGCGTCGCTTTATTACTCTGCTTAGATTTGTCCGAATTCGCTTTCATCGATGTCTCCTCCCCAAGAGACCGCGATCTTGCTCTTTCCCTATCAAACGTATCTGCGCAATCTGTAATTGCGCTCGCTAAGTGATGCAATTATAACGATTGTTTAAACATCTGAGCAGCAAAACCGACATTTTTGTGCAAGTTCTTAATTCTCTTGACAATTGTTTAGATTTGCCTTCGTTTATTCGCTATAAAATATCTGTTTCTACTGGTAATTAAGTTAGTTATCAGTTTTTTAATAGCATTTTATTTATTTGCACAACCTTTTGCTCAAGAGCAAACATCCTGTGAACGGTCGAAAATCGACCGTGAACGGTAGATTATTAACCGGAAGGAATATCCTACCAAACTGATGAGAATATCTTTAACCCACCGGTGGTTAGAGGCATGATGTTCAGACAACTATATTTGAATTATCGCGCAGATTTTAGGCATCAATTCGCCCAAATCGCCTGAGGCCACCACAAAGGCGCCTGTCCCCATTGCGGGGGTTCTCCCCCGGCGCTACAGCAGATGTTCCTCGACAAAGATCGCAATGCCGTCTTCGTCGTTGCTGACGGTTACAAAATCGGCGGCGGCGCGGGTGGCGGCGCTGCCGTTTGCCATGGCCACGCCAACGCCGGCGTCAGCCACCATGCAGGTGTCGTTGTCCGCATCGCCAAACACGCAGATGTTCTGGAGCTCCATGTCGTTGAGCTCCGCCACGCGCCCAAGGCCGCGCGTCTTGGACACGCGCGGATCCATGAACTCGTAGAGCCGCTGCGTGGTCTGCAGGGCCGCCGCCTTAACAGTGTTATCTGCAAACGTCGACGCCCGTTCAATCACCCGCGGCATCACCTCGGGCGCCATGGTAAACATCACCTTGGGCTGCGGCTCGCGCAAGAACTCGGCAAAATCGACCACCTGGTAGGGCACGCCGTCGACGCGCGACAGGTGCTCGACGCACGCGTTGCTCTCGGGCACGTAGAACACGCCGTCTCGGGGGCAGACGGGTGTTGCCGGAAGGTCCGCCATGTGCTTGCAGATGCACGCGATGGTCTCGCCCGGCAGCGGAAAGCTCAGCTCGTTGATGGCGTGCGCGCGATCGATGACCTCGGCGCCACCGCAGCCCACGAGCACGTCCACCAGGCCTTCGATGCCCCAGAACTCGTACATGGCCTCGGTCGCGTGGGCGTCGCGCCCGGTGCACAGGCCAAAGAGCACGCCGCGCTCGCGCAGGGCGCGAATCGCCGCCACGGTGCGCGGGGACACCGTGTGCTGGCTCGTGAGCAGCGTTCCGTCGATATCGCAGAACACGGCTTTAATGTGGCTGAAGGTGGCGTCCATGGGGGCCTTTCTGGGTTGTGCGGCGGTGTGGGGTGTATTCGTGAACGGCGTACATGGTATACCAAGGCGCAGGCGCGGCCTGCCAAAGCAAAAACCACCACGAAGGTGCCTGGCCCCTTTGTGGTGGAAGTGACGTTTGCGGGCCAAACCATCACAACATTCGACGTTATTCGACAAAATCGCGATTTTCATCGAATGTTGTGATGGTTTTTACTGCTTTGCGGCACGATCCAGATGCCGACGTCCAAACAGCAGCAGCGCCGCGGGAACCGCTGTCACGACCATGCCCGCCCCTACGAGCGTCTGCTGCACACCAAATGTTGCCGCCAGCCACGGGGCAATCGCCAGAGGGGCCACGCCGGCGAACATATTGCCAAAGCCCATGACCGAGTTCACACGGCCGAGCTGCTCGAGCGGAGCCGTCGTTTGCACGATGGTGTTGTGGAGCGGGTTGACGACACCCCAGGCTATGCCCAAGGCAATCTGGCCGACGAGGGCCACGCCCACGTACGGCGTCCCCACATAGAGCAGACTTCCCAGGCCTACAGACATAAGCGCCACGAGCAGCGTTTTAAGGTTGACCAGGTGCGGCGGCAAGCGGAGCGCGAGCACGGCACCCAGCACCGCGCCCACGCCCGAGGCCGACGAGAGCCAGCCCATCCACTCAACGCCGACGTGCAGGACATCGCGGTAGAAGAACGACTCGAGCGGATCGAAGGCTCCGTAGCCAAAGTTCGAAAGAAAAATGATGCAGAAAAGTAGCGCGAGGACGCTGTTGGTGAAGACTGTCTTGATGCTGGCTGCGAAGGTGGCGCGGGTGGATGTGCTGGGGTTGGAGCTTTGTCCCGCACGCTCCCCTTCCTCCGCCGAATCGGCATCCGCATCCCCGGCGACATGGCTGGTCTGCGGCCTAAAGCCCCAACCGGCGATGAGCGCCAGCACGGTAAAGAGCATCATGAGAACAAACACCGCGCGCGACGACGCAGCAGCCGCGACAAAGCCACCCAGCGTGGGGCCAACGATGATACTCACGTTTGAAAACATGGCGATGGCGGAGTTGATGTCTTTGAGCTCGACAGGATCGTCGGTGAGGTAGGCCGGATAGGACGTGGCGATGGGCTGGGCGAATCCCATCACAAAGCCCAGAAACACCGCGCCGAGCAGGACGACGCCGGTCGCGCTACCAAAGGCGATGATTGCCGTGCCAGTTGCAAGAGCACCGACGATGCTCAGCAAGAAATGGCGGCGCGGACCCCATGCATCGAGCGCAGCACCGCCCGCAAAGGATCCCAGGATCACGAAAACGTTCATGAACAGGACGGCCAGCGATGTCGCGACGACTGAGGCATCGTCTGCATAGGTGAGCGTTCCGATGACGCCGATAAAGTAGCTGGTCTGAAACCCGGTGTAGATGAGAAAGCGCATCGCTACCAGGCGCTTGGCCTGCATGGACAGCGAAGGTTGAGGTTTTGAGAGAAGAGATGCGAGCATGGAGACTCCTTGTTTCATACGAATACGGGCGGTGGGTATTCGCCACCGTCTGTCAAATCAATCTATCCGCATGAAACATTAAGGACGCATCAGGACCCTTCTCTCCGTTTTTCGCTCAGTATGAACTACTTGGTAGATTGTAAGGCATGTCCCACACATCTACCAAAGTAAAAACCACAAAGGTGCCTGGCCCCTTTGTGGTGGAAATGACGTTTGCCCAGATAAAACCTGCCAAAACAAACCTGTCCCTTTTTGGCATGTTATGGCAACGCAGCGAGCCGGTTCCAAGTGCCCCAGGTCGCCCCGAAAGAGGAGCGACGCGTACTTTGGTACGCGAGCGACGGCTTGAGGGACGAGATGGGGTGCTTGGGGCCGGCGCAGCGTCGAGCCTTAAAGATGATCTTGGATAAGATCGCAGATGGCTCGGGCGTCGTTGATGTTGATGGCTCGGGTCGCTAAGCCGGCGTCGAATGCCTGGCGTGCCAGGGCCTCGTTGCAGGCAAGGGCCAGCGTGTGACCGTCGACCAGGTCGAGCGAGCTCTTGCCGCGTAGACGGTCGACACCGGAGCGCGCGACGACGATGTTGTCGAAGCCCTCGGTCTTGTAGCCCTCGATGATCACCACGTCGACATCGTTGTAACGCGACAGCAGCTCGCGCGCGGGCATCTCGTCCTCCTCGCGCGTGTCGGCGTACTCCGCCCAGCGCGTGGCGCAGATGAGGCCCACGTGCTTTGATCCGGCTTGGTGATGGCGCCAGGTGTCCTTAGCGGGCACGTCGATATCAAAGCCGTGATGCCCATGATGCTTGAGCGAACCCACGCGCAGGCCGCGGCGGGTGAGCTCGGCGATAACCTTCTCGACGAGCGTGGTCTTGCCCGAGTTTTGGTAGCCGATAAACGCGATCGCGGGGACGGCCGGGGCCGGAGCTGCGGGCGCGACGGCGACGGGCGCGCTCGCGGGTGCGGCACCGTCAGCGGCCACGGACTCAACGGCAGCGGCCTGACGCTCTGCGCGGTCCCACACGCCCGAGCGGCCGCCCTCCTTGTGCAGCAGGCGAACGTCAACGATCTCCATGCCGCGATCGACCGCCTTGCACATGTCGTAGATGGTCAGACACGCGGCACTCGCGCCGGTCAGCGCCTCCATCTCAATACCCGTCTTGCCCGTCACGCCCGCCGTAACCAGTACGTGAAAACCAACCTGCCCGTCCGCGCGCGCCGGCGCCCAGCCCTCGGGCATGTCATCGACAGGCGTCCCCGCCGGAGCAATGGGCTCGATATCGCACTTACTCTTGGTAATGAGCAACGGATGGCACATGGGGATGATGTCGCTCGTGCGCTTGATGGCCATAATGCCCGCCACACGCGCGCAAGCAAGCACGTCGCCCTTTTTGGCGCGATCCTGCAGCACCATGGCCTGCGTCTCGGGATGCATGAGGATGGAGCCCTCGGCGATAGCAATGCGATGGGTCTCGGCCTTGTCGGACACGTCGACCATGCGTACCTCGCCCTTGGCGTCCACGTGCGTCAGCTCGTCGCGACGGGCGTCGCGGGCGGGCTCGGCAACAGTGCCGGCGGACGGCTGTACCGCCGCGGACCCAGCGGTGTTGCTGGCAGCAGCCGTGGCTTTATGGGCAGACATCGCGGCCCTGCGAGCGGCCTTGGTGGCATCGGCGTACCTGCTCTTGGCCATATGATCATCCTCCGATTTGGGACATAAATCGTTGCGTGCCCTCAATTATCGCGTGTTCCTGCGGTTTGTGGGCCACGGCATCGCGCCAAATCGAAAGTACCTGCATATCATCACCACGGCGCAACGCCTCGCGCACCGAATACTCGGCATCGCTGAACAGGCACGGACGCACGTTGCCATCGGCCGTCAGGCGCAGGCGGTTGCAGCTCGCGCAAAAATGGTTGGACATGGCGCTGATGAAGCCGACCGTTCCCGCCGCGCCCGGAAAGCGCCAATAGCGCGCGGGGCCCGCGCCGGCAGGAGCGTCGGTGATGTCAAGCGGTTCGAGCTCGCCCAGACCCATCGCGGCGGCCCCGGCATTGACGCGCGCCCGCAGCTCGTCGCTCGGCACGCTGTCGCTCGCATCCCACAACTCGGGGTTGAGCGTGGGTGCGTGAGGGTCCACGGCGCAATGCGAGCTCGTGCGCTCGTCGCCGATGGGCATGTATTCGATAAAGCGCAGGTGGATGGGGCGGTCGACGGTCAGTCGTGCGAGGGCCGCCACATCCTGGTTGAGCCGGCGCACAACAACGCAGTTGACCTTAACGGGCTCAAAGCCCCAAGCCAGCGCCGCGTCGATGCCAGCCATGGTCTGCTCGAGTCGACCCAGGCGCGTGATCTTTCCAAAGAGCGTAGGGTCGAGCGTGTCGAGCGAAATGTTGACGCGGTTAAGCCCCGCGTCCTTGAGCTGCGGCGCCAGCTTGGGCAGCAGGGCTCCGTTGGTGGTGAGCGAGATGTCCTCGATCCGCGGAATCGCGCGGATGTCGCGAATGAGCGGGATGATACGGCGGCTGACCAGCGGCTCGCCGCCCGTCAGGCGTACGCGGCGAATGCCCTCCCCCGCCACCAAGCGCACAAAGCGGGCGATTTCCTCGGCGCTGAGTAGCTCGTCGTGTGCACGGGGCGCCACGCCATCGGCCGGCATGCAGTAAATGCAGCGGAAATTGCACTTGTCGGTAACGGCAATGCGCAGGTAGTTGATATCGCGGCCAAAGCCGTCATGTTGCACGTGCCCGTCCACGCAGCCCTCCCCTCACGCGGCGTTTTATTCTTCGGAAAACATAATACCCCACGAGAGAATCATGCCGACACCCGTACGACAGGACAGGTCGCTTCGAGCAAAACGGACTTCCCAAGCCCATCCTCAACACACAGACCATCACAACATTCGATGCTTTTCCCGTTTTTGGCAAAAAACGTCGAATGTTGTGATGGTTTGCCTGCCCACGGCACCCCGTAGAAAGACCAAAGCGCCCCTAGAGGCCGCCGTCCCAGTGCCGAATCACGAATGCTCGCAGGTCGTTCTGCCGTTTCTGGAACACTTCGCTTCGGTCGCACTTAAGGCCCATAGCGAGCGCGATGGCGTTCATCGCCCGGTGCAATTGCAGCTGATGGGCAAACTGAGTCCCGGTGAGGACGATCATCCTAAAGCCCAGCGCGCTCAGCACAGTCATACGCTCCGCATCCGACGCGCTGTGTTGTTTATCAAGATGGTCCGAGCCGTTGTATTCAATCCCCGTACCACTCGCAGGCGCATATACGTCGATCTCGAAATACCCGGCCTTTGCGAGACACTTGAACTCGCTGGGAACATCGACCCGATGGTTGAGCTCGATCTTGGCGTATCCCAGCCCTCCCTGGGAACGTTTTGCTACGACCATGATTGCGGTGGCCGTCTCCATGGGCGACCGCGCGCCATCGTGCACGCGCTTGAGCACGGCGGCCGCGCGTATAGCCCCCTGACGAGATCGGTTCTCATTGCAATAGGCAATCAAGTCGGCAACGGTATATCTCTGCCCCATCTCGATATAATCGCCTGTCGACAGATGATTCAAATGATATCGGGCGCAGATTTCATACCCATATTCCAGCTGCTCGGGCTCACTCATCCACGAACCCGCTTGGACAAAGCACATGGCCTCATCAACCACCAAAAGGCCCTCTGCCACCTCGATAAGATGGCCTGGAGGCACCGGCGCCCCAAACACGTGGCACCTAAATCCAGCCGGCGTCGAGCGCTCAAAATCGAAGTTGACGAGCGTGTCGATATGATCGAGCCCTTCTCGTGGAATACCAAGCGAAACCAGATAGTCGGTAACGATCCCAACTGCCGTTGAAGCCCTCAGCCCCTTGGCATCGAGCCCCAATTTGGGCAGGCTCGCGGCTGGCTCCGCCTCGTTAGCAAGCGAGTCCTCATCGTATAGGCTGCTTGCTCGCGAGAGCGGCTCGGACGGGCGCGCCGCGTTGTGGTACAGCCAGGCAGTCTTATGGGACAGGACAATCGGCAGGTCCATGAGCCCTCCAATGGAGTCGGATAACCAACCTTATTCCCCTGCCCACGGGTCCGCACACCTTCGTGCGCAAGAAAGCGATTCCACCCGATCGAGTGGTAGGAAAACCATCACAACATTCGATGCTTTTCCCGATTTTGGCAAAAAACGGCGAATGTTGTGATGGTTTGAGGCGAGGTGAGAGGCACGGAGGGGTCAAAGCATCGTGCTCGAACGGGTTAATCCAACTCTTTTAAGCCATGCGCCAGCTGCCAGTACTCGCCGTGCTGAGCGAGCAGCTCTTCGTGCGTGCCGCGCTCGATGATGCGGCCGTGTTCGAGGACCATGATGGCATCGGCGTCGCGGACGGTGGACAGGCGGTGCGCGATCATAAACGTGGTGCGGCCACGCATGATGCGGTCTATGCCGCGCTCGATGAGCTTTTCGGTGCGCGTGTCGATAGAGCTCGTGGCCTCGTCCAGGATGAGCACCGGCGGGTCGGCGACGGCCACGCGCGCAATGGCGAGCAGCTGGCGCTGGCCCTGCGACAGGTTGGCGCCATCGGCCGTGACCGGCGTGTCGTACCCTCTAGGCAGGCGGCGAATAAACGAATCCGCGCAGGCGGCCTCGGCAGCGGCGCGCACTTCCTCGTCGGTCGCGTCGAGCTTGCCAAAGCGGATGTTCTGTGCAATGGTGCCGCTAAACAGGTGCGTGTCCTGCAGCACAATGCCGAGCGACCCGCGCAGGCTGGCCTTGGCAATGTGCTTGACGTCGATGCCGTCGTACGTGATCTCGCCGTCATCGACCTCGTAGAAGCGGTTGATGAGGTTGGTGATGGTCGTCTTACCTGCGCCTGTGGAGCCCACAAAGGCGATCTTTTGGCCCGGCTTGGCAAACAGGTTGAGGTCCGTGAGCACACGGGTGCCCGACACGTAGGAAAAGTCCACGGCATGGAAGCGCACGTCGCCAGCAAGCGGGACCAAGCCGCACGTGAGCTCGGTACCGTCGGTAGCCACCGCGCGGCCCGACTCATCGACGGCAGCCACATCATGCAGGTGCCCGTACGCGCCCACGCCCTGGCCCTCGGGAATCTTCCATGCCCACGCGGCGTCGCCCGTCTGCACCAGCTCCACGCAGCCCTCGTCCACCTCGGGCTCAAGATCCATGGCGGCAAACAGGCGCTCGGCACCGGCCAG
Source organism: uncultured Collinsella sp. (assembly GCA_900542945.1). Lineage (GTDB taxonomy): Bacteria > Actinomycetota > Coriobacteriia > Coriobacteriales > Coriobacteriaceae > Collinsella. The sequence goes on along the minus strand of UQPI01000007.1, from coordinate 46,304 downwards.
CGCGTTGAGCAAAAAGTTGCCCAGCTGCGTGAACTGGTTGATGGGCATGGCGGCCTGACGCACAAAGACCAGGTAGCTTGCGAGCGCACCTACATCGGCCAGACCGTTGATGCAGAGCATGCCGCCTGCCACCGCAACGATGGCGTAGTTGGCATAGCCGATCACCACGGTCATGGGCACCATCGAGTTGGCGTAGGCTTGCGCGGCGCCACCGGTGCGGCGCAGTTCTTGGTTGCGCACGTCAAAACCAGCCACGTTGGCCTGTTCGTGATTAAAGACCTTGATGACCTTTTGGCCCGAGACCATCTCTTCGATATATCCGTCCAAATCGCCCAGCGATGCCTGCTGGGCGGCAAAGAAGCGCTTAGAGCGCGCGCCCGAGTAGCGCGCATACAGCACAATGGCCGCATCGCACACGAGCGTGATAATCGTGAGCTGCCAGTTAAGAATGATGAGCATGGCCGTGGTGCCCACAACCTGAATGGCGGCCTGAATCACGTTGGCAAAGCTGTTGTTGAGCGCCTCGGAGACGGTGTCGACGTCGTTGGTGAAAAAGCTCATGATGTCGCCCGAGCGCGTGCTGTCGAAGTAGCTCAGCGGCAGCATCTGGATGTGCGCAAACAGGTCGCGGCGGATATCGGAGACCACGCGCTGGGCCGCGCGCACCATGATCTGCGAGTAGCCCAGAGCCGAGAGCACGCCCGCGGCGTAGATAGCAGCGGTAAAGATAACCTGCCTGGTGAGCAATTCCTCACCGCCCGTTGCCAAACCGTTAACGATAGGGCGCACCATGTAGGTGCCGGCGAGGCTCGCGATGGCGGCGACGGAGGCGAGCACACCCACTGCGAGCAGCGAGAACTTGGCGTGGCCCATGTAGGAGAGCAAGCGGCGGAGCGTCTGCGTCAGATTGGCGGGGCGGGCCTGAGCGGATGTCTTAGGCATGTTGCTCGCCTCCTTCCGTGGCTTGAAGTGATCCGCTGGGGCCAGACGAAGACGGGGCATTTGCGCCGTCTGCGACGTCCACATCCCCCGCAAACTCCATCTGCGAGGCATAGATCTCCTGATAAATGGCGTCGCCCGCCAGCAGCTCCTCGTGCGTGCCCACACCGTGGACACGGCCGTCGTCCAGCACAATAATGCGGTCGGCATCCATGACGCTCGCAATGCGCTGTGCAATGACAATCACCGTCGTATTGGGAATCCGAGCGATGTGCTCGCGAATCTTAGCGTCGGTCGCCATATCGACCGCGCTGGTTGAGTCATCAAAAATGAGCACGCGCGGATGCTTGAGCAGCGTGCGCGCAATGCACAGACGTTGCTTCTGGCCACCCGAAACACCGGCGCCGCCTTGGCCTAACTCGCCGTCGAGTCCGCCGATGCGATCCAGGAACTCGTCCACGCACGCCGCCCGGCAAGCCGCGAGGAGCTCATCGTCCGACGCCTGCGGATTGCCCCACTGCAGGTTCTCGCGCACGGTGCCCGTGAACAGCACATTCTTCTGCAGCACAATGCCCACGGCATCACGTAGGGTCGCGAGGTCGTAGTCGCGCACGTCGTGTCCGCCCACAAGCACGGTGCCCTCGGTGGCGTCGTACAGGCGCGCAATCAGCTGCACAAGCGAGCTCTTGCCCGAGCCCGTGCCGCCGAGCACGCCCACCGTGGAGCCTGCCTCAATGCAAAGGTCAATATGCTCGAGCACATCCTCGGCAGCATCCGCGCGGTACTTAAACGACACGTCGCGAAACTCGATGCTTCCGTCGGCCACCCCGTGCACGGCAGCGGCAGCGTCGGGCGCTTGGATAAGCGAACGCTCGTCGAGCACCCGCGAGATGCGTTCCACGCTGGCAAGTGCGCGCGTGAGCAGCAAAAACACGTTGGAAATCATCATGAGCGAGTTCATGATCAGCAGCACATAGCTCATAAAGCCCGTGAGCGAGCCCACGCCCAAGCGACCTTCGATGATCATGCGGCCGCCAATCCATAGAATCGAGAGCGCAGCCACGTACATCGACAGCTGAAACACCGGCAGGTTGAGCACGGCGTTGCCAAAGGTCTTCGTCGCGGTGCGCGCGAGCTCAGTATTGACGGCATCGAACTTGGCCTCCTCGTGCTCGGCACGCACGTACGCCTTGACGGCGCGCACGGCGGTGAGGTCCTCCTGCACCACACCGTTGAGATGGTCCATCGAGGTCTGTAGCTGGCGGTAGAGCGGACTGACGCGATAGGTGATAACGCCCAGTACGATCGCCAGCACCGGCAGAATAATCGCGAATACCGTAGCGAGTGGACGCGACAGCACCAACGCATAGACCAAGCCGACGATGAGCGTCACGGGACCGCGCACCATGGGGCGAAAGCCGTTGCCGATAGCGTTTTGGATGACGGTGATATCGGTGGTCATGCGCGTGACAAGCGAGCTGGCGTCGTAGTTGTCCAGATTGCCAAAAGCGAGCGTCTGGATCTTGCGATACTCGGCCTCGCGCAGGTTAGCGCCCAGCCCCGAGGCGACGCGAGCAGACGTGCGTGCATAGCCCAAGCCAAGTACCAGCGAACATGCGGCGCATGCCAACATATACGTGCCCTGCAACAGCATGTAGTTGATGTCGCCCGCGGGCACGCCCACGTCGATGATATTTGCCATGATGACCGGGATAAACAGCTCGAGCGCCGTCTCGGCAGTCACAAAGAGCACGCCGAGCATGGCATCGCGGCGGTATGCCCCCAGATAGGAAAACAAAATCTTGAGATTGCGCACACAGGTTCATCCCCCATCAAACGTTGTTCGCAAACCCACGTATTATGGCGCGCCGCGCGGCGGTGTCAAGTGTTCCGAAATCGATTTCTGCAAGGCTAGTGCAGGCGCCATGCTCACAGGGCGCACGTCCGTATTCAATTAGAAATGAACGCGAGCGTGACTTTTTCGCCCCACTGCCGACACAAACCTTGACTCTACAATCGTTGTAGGGTTTTCACTACACTGGTACGTAAACGAACCAAGCCAGAAAGTGCCCGCCCATGGAACACGACCTCACACGCGGCAATGTCCTTAAGACCATCGCGGTCTTTGCCCTGCCCTATATGCTCTCGTACTTTTTGCAGATGCTCTACGGCATGGCCGACCTGTACATGATGGGACAGTTTAGCGGCGCCGCCGGCATCACCGCCGTGGGCAACGGCGCGCAGACGCTCTATATCATTACCGTGACGCTCGTTGGTCTGGCCATGGGAACGACGGTCATCGTCGGCCACGCCGTGGGCTCGCGCCGCTTCGACCGCGCCGAGACCGCCATCGGCAACACCATCACGCTCTTTATGGGTGTCTCGGTGGTGCTGGCCGCTGTCCTGCTCGCACTGTGTCCGCAGATTGTGGCACTCATTGGCACGCCGGCCGAGGCAGTCGAAGGCACCGCCGCCTACCTGCGTATCTGCTTTATCGGCATTCCCTTTATCGCCGCATACAACATCCTCTCGGCTATCTTTCGCGGCCTGGGCGATTCGCGCTCGCCCATGTACGTGATTGGCGTGGCATGCATCATCAACATCGCACTCGATTTTCTGTTTATCGGCCACATGGGACTCGGTCCCGTAGGCGCGGCACTCGGCACGGTAACCGCCCAGACGGCAAGCGTTGCCCTTGCGCTCGTGTGGCTCAAGAGCCGCCGCACGAACATTCACGTTAAGCGCAGCGACCTGCGTCCCCAGCCCGAGGTGCTCGGCAGCATTCTTAAGATCGGCGTGCCCGTGGCCGTACAGGACGGCTGCATCCAGGTGGCGTTTATGTTTATCACCGTCATCGCCAACCACCGAGGGCTCGTCGACGCCGCCGCCGTGGGCCTGGTCGAGAAGATGATCAGCTTTTTGTTCATTGTGCCGAGTTCTATGGGCGCCACCGTCAGCGCACTCACGGCGCAAAACGCCGGCGCGGGCAAGGGCGACCGCGCGCGTCAGGTGCTCAAGGACGCCATGACGATCTCGGTAGTGTACGGCTGCCTGATCACGGTGCTGATGTGGCTGGTGGCGCCGGCGTTTATCGGCTTTTTTGCCAAGGACGCTGCAGTAGTCGCCGCCGGCACCGGCTATATGCGCAGCTACATTTTCGACGCGATTTTTGCCGGCATCCACATTTGCTTTAGCGGCTTTTTCGCTGCATACGGCAAGAGCTACATCGGCTTTGCGCACAACGTGCTGGCGGTGGCGCTCATTCGCGTGCCGGGCGCGTGGCTGCTGTCGAACGCCTATTCCGATACGTTGTTTCCCATGGGCATCGCTTCGCCGTGCGGGTCCATTCTGTCGGCGGTCATTTGCGTGATTGCATTTACCGTACTCAACCGCCGCGGGGCTTTTGACAAGTTGGTGGCGTAGCGGGGCAACGCGAGATTGCCCTGATCGATGACATCATCAGCGACGACCCGGCAACCTACGTGACGCAGATCACGGTGCCGGTTGCCCCAGCAAAGTAAGAACCGCCCGGAAGGCATCGCGCTTCCGGGCGGTTTTTCAATTTGGTTATCGATGCACTAAGCCTGGGGCACCTCACCGGTCGCAAGGATCTGCTCGAGTGCGTCCTCGTCCAGCACGGGTACGCCCAGCTGCTCGGCCTTGGTAAGCTTGGAGCCCGCTTTGGGGCCGGCGACCAGATAGCTCGTCTTCTTTGAAACACTGCCCGAGACCTTGGCGCCGAGCACTTTAAGTGCCGCACCCGCCTCGTCGCGGGTGCGGTTTACGAGCGTACCGGTCAGCACAAACGTCAGGCCCGCAAGCGGCTGCGCGTCGGCGAGCTCGCCCGCCACGCCAGCGTCGGCTGCGGCTTGCGCGTGCACGGCGCCCAAGTCGACCTCGAGCGACAGGCCCGCCTGGCGCAGGCGCTCCAGCACGGCGAGATTCTCGGGCACGGCCAAGAACTGCTTGACACTCGCCGCAATCTTGGGACCGATGCCCTCGCATTCGGCGATGTCTTCTTCGCTCGCCAAGATGAGCTTGTCGATCGACAGGAATCGCTCGGCGATGACCTCGCCCACGCTCTTACCAACATGGCGGATGCCCAGGGCAAACAGCACGCGACCGAGCGGCTGGCTCTTGGACTTGTTGAGCTCGGCGATGATTTTCTCGGCCGTCTTGAGGCCTACCGGAATGGGATCGCCCTTCTTGACGCCCTTTTTGCTGTTGGAGCTGGCATAGGTGCGGCCCGTGTCCAGGCCTGCGATGTCGTCGACCGTGAGCTGGTAGAAGTCCGCAACATCGTGGATCAGGCCGGCGGCGATCATCTTGTCGACGATCTCGTCGCCCAGGCCATCAACGTCCATGCAGCCGCGGCTCACCCAGTGGAGCAGGCGTTCCTTGAGCTGCGCGGGGCAATCGATGGACACGCAGCGGTAGGCAACCTCGCCGTCCTCGTGGACCACGGGGCCACCGCACACGGGGCAGACCTCGGGCATGTGCCAGTCAACCGAATCGGCCGGGCGCTTGTCGAGCACCGGCCCCACGACCTCGGGGATTACGTCGCCTGCCTTGTGCACGATGATAGTATCGCCCTCGCGCACGTTTTTGCGGCGGATCTCGTCGATGTTGTGCAGCGTGGCGCGCGCGATGGTGGAGCCGGCAACCGTCACCGGGTCGAACTCGGCGACCGGCGTGAGCACACCGGTGCGGCCCACCTGGATGCGAATTTCGCGCAGGACGGTCTGCTTTTCCTCGGGCGGGAACTTAAAGGCAATGGCCCAGCGCGGCGCGCGGGCGGTAAAGCCCAGGTCGAGCTGCTGTTGGAAGCTGTCCACCTTTACGACTACGCCGTCGATGTCGTAGTCCAAATCGCCGCGGTGCTCGAGCGCCTGGGCACAGAACTCGTGGACCTCGGCCGGCGTGGCGCAACGGGCAACGTTGGGGTTGACGCTAAAGCCGGCGCTACGCAGCCAATCGAGGAACTCGCGCTGACTGTGGACGTGCAGCGGGTCGGTATCAGCAATGGCATAGATAAAGGTGGCAAGGTCGCGGCGCGCCGTGACCTTGGGATCCTTCTGACGCAGGCTGCCGGCGGCGGCGTTGCGCGGGTTGGCGAAGGGGTCGCGGCCCTCGGCATCGGCCTCGTCGTTCAGACGCACAAAGCTGCCCTTGGGCATATAGACCTCGCCGCGCACCTCAATGGTACGCTCGCGGTCGGCGCCCATGTGGGCGAGCGCCGGCTCGGACAGGTGCATGGGCACGTCCTTGATGGTACGGACGTTGAGCGACACGTCCTCGCCCGTGGTGCCATCGCCACGTGTGGCGGCGCGTACGAAGATGCCGTTTTGGTAAGTAAGGGCCACGCCCAGACCGTCGATCTTAAGCTCGCAGGTATAGGTGACGCTACCGGCACCGAGCGCATCCTCGGTGCGTTGGAGCCATGCGTCGAGCTCGTCCAGATCCATGGCATCGTCCATGGAATACATGCGCGCCATGTGCGTGACCGGCGTAAACTGCTCGCTCACGTAGCCGCCCACGCGCTGGGTATAGCTGTCGGGCGTCACCAGGTCGGGGTAGGTAGCCTCGATTTCCTGCAGCTCAACGAGCATTTTATCGAAAGCAGCGTCCGTGATCTCGGGCGCGTCGAGCATGTAGTAGCGATAGGCGTGGTAATCGAGCTCGTGGCGCAGCTCGGCCGCGCGCATTGCCGCCTGGGCACGGGCATCGGCCGGTGCGGCGGCATCCGCGCTCGCGGGCGTTTCGGTATCGATGTCCACGCCGTCACCAAACAGGCTCGATTGCTCCATAGCGGCACTCCTTCGCTCGATTTCAAACGGATACTAGAGTACCACCGGTCGCAATGAGGCCGAATAGCGGTCTCAAACCGCACCGAATCGGCAGCCATCAAACTGGAGTGGATCGCGCGTTCAAACCATGCCCTTGCCGTTTCTAAATGATCCGTTTTCCTCCGTCTCCAAGGGATCATCGCGAAAAGAGGGGCTGTCCCGCGCTGGCGGAACAGCCCCTCTGGCTTCGATATGTGCGATACAGCTCGTTAGAAACCCTGGCCGTTGCCCTGACCCTGCTGGCCGAGCAGCTCCTCCAGGTACTGGCGCAGCTGCTCATCGGTAATACCGCCGTTGCCAGTGTCGGTTGCGCTGTCGTTCTGCTGCTGGTTCTGCAGTTCCTCGTCGGAGCCCAGCTCGACGGTGACCTTCTTCTCTTCCTTGCCGCGCATGAGCGTGATCTCGACCTTCTCGCCCACCTCGTGGCTGCGCAGCGCGATGATCAGGCCGTCGGCACTCGTAATCTCATCGTCGCCCAGCTTGGTAATGACATCGCCCTCTTGGATGCCAGCCTTGGCGGCAGGACCGTCCTCGACGACACTCGCCACATACGCGCCGCTATCGGTGCTCAACTTGTTGGTGCGGGCGTTAAGCGCATTGACGCTCGAAAGCGTAGCGCCCATGTACGGATGCACCGGCGTCTTACCGTCGATGATCTGGTCGGCAATGTTCTTGGCATAGTTAACGGGAATGGCAAAACCCACGCCCGAACTGGAGCCCGAGTAGCTCTCGATGAGCGAGTTGATACCCACGAGCTCGCCGTTGTCGTTGACGAGCGCGCCACCGGAGTTGCCCGGGTTGATGGCGGCATCGGTCTGGATCATGTTGGCATAGATGGTGTTACCGTTGGTAGAGCTCATGGCCGTTGAGCGATACAGCGCCGACACAATGCCCGTGGAGACAGACTGCTCGTTGCCAAACGGCGAACCGATCGCCATGACCCACTCGCCCACGTTGAGCTTGGAGGAGTCGCCGATCTCAATCGGGGTGAGCTTGGAGGCATCGGCGTCCTTGAGCTTGATGACGGCCAGGTCGCTCGAGGCATCGTTGCCCACGAACTCGGCCTCGTAGGTGGTGCCGTCGTCCATGGTCACCACGTACTGGTCATAGCCATCGACCACGTGGTTGTTGGTGAGAATGTGGCCCTCGGTATCGAGCACAACGCCCGAACCGACGCTGCCCGAGTTGTCCGACTCATCGGCAGACTGCGAAAGCGAGCCATTCTGGCTGCCGCTCGACGTGGCGGTGATGGAAACGACGGAGGGCAGGGCCTTGGCAGAAACGGCCTCGGCCAACGTGGTGTCCTCGGAGTCGATCGTAATCTTTTGCGTCGACGAACCCGAAGCGCCCGCCGTCACGGCATTCTTGCCGCCGCCGATATCGAGCGTGCCGCTCATGACAAGCGCGATGACCAGTAGGGCACCGCATGCACAACCGGCAAGCGCTGTAATAAAAATCGGCAGCTTTTTGGTCTTGGTTTTGACCACCGTGTGCTTGTTCACGACCTGCTGGCCGCCCAGCGGCTTGCCGGTCTGCGTGTCGTAAGCCTGCACGTAGGGAATGTTGCCGTCGGCAGGCGTCGACTCTACCTGCACGCGCGGTTGCTGCTGAGTCTCGCCGGCGTGGCCCGCATCCTGGGGGCGCTGGGAATCGTTCTCGCTCATAGCTGCGATCCTTTCGTCAAATAACCAAAGGCCCGCCAAACACGTGGTGGGCCATCATTGTTCACGTTGAGTTGTACCCCAATATGCGGGCGCAAGTGTATGAGAACGCAATCTTTTAGGAAGGCTTAAGTTCTGTTGCAGGCCCAAAAAGGAACCCGCACCTGCGTCAAAACCACCACAAAGGTGCCTGTCCCCTTTGTGGTGGAAATCTAGTCCTTAAACAGATAGCCCACGCCGCGGACGGTGGTGATGTGCGCCGCGATCTGCGGGCCCACCTTGGAGCGGATGCGTCGGATGTGCACGTCGACGGTACGCGTGCCGCCGCAGTACTCAAAGCCCCACACGCGGTGCAGCAGCACCTCGCGGCTGTAGGCACGGTTGGGGTGCGTCGCCAAAAAGCTCAGCAGCGAGTACTCCATCAGCGTCAGGTCGATAGGCTCGTTATCGAGTGTCACCTGGTAGGTAGCCAGGTTGATCTCGAGGTTATCGATGTTGAGCACATCGTCGGCGGTGACGGTCTCCTCCTCGCCCATCAGGCGCTGCGCGCGAGCCTTGAGCTCGTTAGGCGTCGCCGTGGGGCACACAAAGTCGGCATGCGCGTGATTGGGCAGACGCAAGGTGCCAAGCGCCTCGTCGTCAACGATCACCAGCATGGGGACGCCGCCGCGGTCGTCAAGCCACTTGGCAATCTGATCGATGCGGTCGCTGCGGATGCCATCGGAATCGAGGATCAGCAGGTCAAAGTCGTGCGCCGCGGTCGGCGAATCGGGGGTAGCCAGGCTCACCTCGACACCCAGGGTGGTCGTCAGGCTGCGGGCAAACTCGTGGAAGCGCGTCGTGCGCGCCATGAACAGGGCACTCTTTTCGGACATATCGGCCTCCAAAGAAATGAGCTCAATCGTACTGGAACAAACCAGCGCGATTAGGAGTTCGCCAGGTAGTGCTTGATCTCCCACTCGGTGATCGTAGACTCAAACTTATGCCACTCGTCGCGCTTCTTTTTGAGGAAGAAGCTGTGGATGTGCTCGCCGAGGGCATCCTTCATAAACTGCGAGTCCTCAAACACGTCGAGCGCCTCTTTGAGCGAGCGCGGCAGCGGCGCGTAGCCGGCCTCGACCATCTGACGGTCGGTAAGCTTGAGCGTCTCGGCCGTGGCCTCGGGCGGGAGTTCCAGCTTGCGCTCGATGCCGTCCAGACCAGCCGCCAGCGTGACGGCGTTGACCAGGTACGGGTTGGCCATGGGGTCGGGACTGCGCAGCTCGATGCGCGTGGACAGCGGCTTGCCGGGCTTGTAGACCGGGATGCGGACCATACTCGCGCGGTTGCGCAGGCCCCACGTGGCGTACTGCGGCACGGAGTCGCCACCCGTTGTGATGCGCTTGTACGAGTTGACCGTGGGGTTGGTGATGGCGCTGATTTCGCGCGCGTGCGCCAGAATACCTGCCATGTAGTGCTTGGCGACGTCGGAGAGATGGTACTTCTCGTCGTCCTCGCCCCAAAAGACGTTGTTGCCGTCATGGTCGAACAGCGACTGGCACAGGAACATAGCACTGCCATCCTCGCCCGCCAACGGCTTGGGCATAAAGGAGGCGTGGCAACCGCTCTCGTAGGCCTGCTGCTTAATGATGAGTTTGGCCGTAGTGATGGCGTCGGACATACTCAGGGCCTCGGCGTGACGCAGGCTCATACCGTGCTGCGAGCGGCCGGCGGCATGGAAGGTGTACTCCACGGGCACGGACATCTTCTCGAGCGTGAGGACCGTGTTGCGACGCAGGTCGCGGGCGGCATCGCTTACCGAAAGATCGAAGTAGCCCACGTTGTCGAGCGGCTCGGGGGTGTGCTCGTCGGGGAAGTAGTAATACTCCAGCTCGGCACCCACGTTAAGCAGATAGCCAGCCTTCTCGGCCTTGCGGAACATGCGGCGCAGGGCATCGCGCGGGTCGCCGGCAAACGGCTTGCGATCGGGAGTGCACACGTCGCAGAACACGCGGGCTACGCCGTTGTGGCTCGGGCGCCACGGCAGGATCTGGAAGGTCGAAGCATCGGGGAACGCCAGCATGTCGGCTTCCTCGGGCGTGGCAAAGCCCTCGATGGCGGAGCCGTCAAAGCCAATACCCTCCTCAAAAGCGACCTCGAGGTCCTCGGGGCTAATGGCAAAGTTCTTGAGGCGGCCGAGAATGTCGACAAACCACAGACGCACAAAGCGGATGTCACGCTGCTCTACAGAGCGGAGTACGTAATCGATGTTCTGCTGGTTCATGTCGCTCCCCTTTCTTTCGGGCGGGTTTCGACTGGTCTATATCGCAGATACTATCGCAGAAAAATGTTTCCGCAGGGTTAAAGCGTATCAAGCGCTCAAAAAACGTGTGCGAACAGGCTGGTATGACAAGTGATTATCGCTCGGATTCGGAAACAATTTGCCTACACGCTCGTTCCAGCGCCGGGAACTCCATCGTCACCGCATCCCAAACAACCGATCGGTCGACATTGCCGTAATCATGCGCGAGGTAATTTCTCATGCCGATAATTCCACGCCACTCAATTTCGGGATGAAGCCGCTGCGAGCGTTCCGACAACTTGCCCGCTTCTTCCGTCACCCTAAGCGCGCACATCAAAAGGGAGTCCGCCAACGCCCTCGTCCGCACGTCATTCGCATGCAGAAACTGGTCCTCGGTGATACCAAAAGCCTTGATGCGCTCGTTCGTTTCAGCGATGGCCTCCAAGACCTCTTGGGCGCGGAGACAGTCTGACTTACGCGCGATCATAAAGGATCACTCCTTCGCGCTCGATTACCGCGGCAAGATCGTCATCAAGATGATCACTCGAGACGAGGTCAACCTGCCTCCCGGTTTCTTTGCGCACCGCCTCACCAAACGCCGACAACGCGAAAAGGCCAAAGCCCTGATCGCGATCGACTTCGAGACGCAAGTCAATATCACTATCGGCGCGTGCCTCGCCACGGGCATACGAGCCAAAAAGAATCACGGTTTTGATGGCGGGAATCGAGCTGGCCGCCTCACGGACGGCTGACTCAATCTGAGCAGTATCCAAAATGTCTGCGGCGACGTTTTCGCTCGCAGAGTTTTTGCCAAGTGAAGGAACAAACGGCAGCGAGCGCTCGCGCAGCATCTGCCTCATAAACATATTGACCGCTACAGACGAAGTCATGCCGAGTTCTTCGCATAGCTCGGCAAATGAATCTTTAATTGACGAGTCCACTCGTACACTCAGTACAGACGCAGCCATGGATACCTCCTGTATGACATTGTCTATATATTATCACACAAACTAGCACGAGGTCGAAGCGCGGTGTTCGATGTGGCCGGGGATCTCGATGCGCTTGGGGGCGAGCTTTGCGGCATCGCCCACCGTAGTGGTAACAACGTCGATACGCTCGGACAGGCGCTCGACTACGCGCTCGGCAATGGTAAGAGTGTCCTGCGCTGCCGTGGTCACACCGCCAAAGAGGACGTGGTTCCAGGGATAGTCGTCAAACGTTGCAATCTTGAGACCCGCCGGCAACGAGGGCCCCAGCTGGGCCAGCGCCTCGGTCAGGCGCAGAAAGACCAGGCCGTTGACGGCAATGAGGCCGAGCTTTTTACCCGCATAGCCGCGGATGGTCTCGTCCAGGCGACTGACACCCTCGACGCCACCATCGGCCAGGGTGACGACCTCACCCGCAAGGCCGCGTCGCGAAAGCTCGTCGGCAAAGGCCTCGGCACGCTCGCGACGCACGGGGCTGTCATCGCTTGCCTCGGTGAGCAGGCACAGGCGCTCGCTGCCCGCGACAGCCAAGGCGTCTACCAGGCCGGCGACCAGCTCACGGTTGTTGGAGGTCACCAGATCGACACCGCCGTCGGCAACATCGCGGTCGAGCAGCACAACGGGCAGACGCCCCGCTGCCGCGGCGATCGCCTCGTCATTGCCTCCGCAGGTGTTGACGACCAGGCCGTCCACACCGGCATCGATAAGTCTGGTGAGCGACTCTGCTTCCTTGGCGGAATCATTGCCGCTAATGGCAGTCATAAGCGAGCAGCCGCGCGCGGCGGCACTAGCGGAAAGCCCTTCGAGCATGGCGCTGGAGAACGGGTTAGCAATGTCGGCCAAGATCACGCCGATGAGGTTGGTACGCGAGCTGCGCAGATTGCGCGCGGCGGCACGTGGACGATAGCCGGTGCGCTCGATAACTGCCGCGATGCGAGCACGGGTTTCCTCGGTCATCTGCCCGGGGCGGTTGTTGAGATAGCGCGAGACCGTGGCCGGGCTCACGCCCGCCTCGGCGGCAATGTCCTTGATTCTCATCTGCGCCATAGCGCACCCCGTTTCCCAATTGTCAGCAGTCTGAGCCATTTTAGGCATTTTTTTAAAAATCTCGCTTGCAAAACGCTGTAGGTGAGTATACTACAACTCGAAACGAAACCGATTTCGTAAATCGATTTCGGCAAGCGTTGGCACGGAGGTGCAAAGATGTACCCTACCGTCTTGGCACCTCCGTGCCAACGCCATATCAAAGGTGTACGCACGAGTAAGAAGGAGCTGCGCGACCATGGGTAAAACGGTTCTTACCTTCGGCGAGATCATGATGAGGCTCTCGCCCAAAGACCATCTGCGCATTGAGCAGGCGACCGAGTTTGATGTCCGCTACGGCGGCGCCGAGGCCAACACCGCGCTTTCCCTGGCCTACCAGGGTGACAAGGCAGCTTACGTCTCCGTTGTCCCGGCCAACCGTCTGGGCGAGTGCGCCCTGCGTTCGCTGAAGGTCTACGACGTCGATACCTCGCGCGTCGTGCGCCAGGGCGACCGTCTTGGCTCCTATGTGTTTGAGGTCGGCGCCTCGCAGCGCGGCAACGGCTGCGTCTACGACCGCAAGTACTCTGCCATCAACATGGCCAAGCGCGACGTCTTTGACTGGGACGAGATCCTCAAGGGTGTCGATGTCTTCTACTTCTCCGGCGTGACGCCCGCCGTCTCCGACGAGATGGCCGCCGCCTGCAAGGATGCCCTCACCGCCTGCCGCGCCAAAGGCATCACCACCGTGTGCGACGTGAACTATCGCGGCAAGATGTGGTCGCCCGAGAAGTCGCAGGCCACCATGAAGGAACTCCTGCCGCTCGTTGACATCTGCATTGCCAACGACGAGGACGCTCCTGCCGGCCTCGGTATGACCTGCGTCTCCGGCTCCCTTGCCCACGGCATCGAGGAGCGCGACACCTACGTCGAGATGGCCCGTCAGATCTGCGCCGAGTACGGTTGCAAGAAGGTCGCCTCGGTCGTCCGCAACATCTCCTGCGTCGAGCGCTCCATTTGGATGGGCATGCTCTTTGACGCCGAGAGCGGCGAGCACTGGTTCTCCCCTGCTCACGACGTGCACGTGCTCGAGGGCGTTGCCGCCGGCGACGCTTTCAACGCCGGCCTCGTCCATGCCCTCATCAACGACTTTGACCCGCAAGACGCCGTCAACTACGCCATCGCGGCCTCGATCCTCAAGCTCACTATCAAGGGCGATTCCAACCTGGTAACCGCAGACGAGATCGCAGCCGTGGCATCCGCCGCCGACGGTGGCACCCGCGTCGCGCGCTAAGCCATCCCCATTCCGCGGGCCGCAGCTTTCCATACCCATATCTCTGCAGCCCGCTCCCCGATTCCTCCGGCCAGGTAGAACCACTTAGTCCCATTCCGGTTTTGTCTGGCATTCCTTCACGACTGGCCTCGTAGCCGGTTCCGAAATTGCTTGTGACCCAAGCAGTGCCTCCGATAACCAATCCGGAACCGGCTCATGGCCAATCTTCTTTGGCAATCACGCGCCCGTGCGCGCCTCACATCGAAAGGAACACTATGTTCGATCAGTTCTACACCACGCTTGAATCCCTGGGCATCGTGCCGGTCGTCGTGCTCGACAAGGTCGAGGACGCCGCACCGCTCGCCCATGCCCTTATGGCAGCCGGCATGAAGTCCGCCGAGGTCACCTTCCGCACTGCCTGCGCCGCCGAGTGCATCGCCGCTATGGCCGAGGCCGAGCCCGAGATGTGCGTCGGCGCCGGCACTGTCCTGACCGTCGAGCAGGTTGAGCAGGCCCGCACCGCCGGTGCCAAGTTCATCGTCTCGCCGGGTTACAACGAGGACGTCGTGAAGCACTGCATCGACATCGACCTGCCCGTCCTTCCCGGCACCGTGACCCCCTCCGAGGTCACTGCTGCCGAGAATCTGGGCCTCAAGGTCACCAAGTTCTTCCCTGCGGCTCAGTATGGTGGCCTCAACACCATCAAGGCCCTCGCCGCTCCGTTTGTCGGTCATCGCTTTATGCCCACCGGCGGCGTGAGCACCGCCAACGTCGAGGAGTACCTGAGCTCCAGCGCCATCATCGCCTGTGGTGGCACCTGGATGGTCAAGCCGGCCCTGTTCGCCGACGGCGACTTTTCCAAGGTCGAGCAGATCGCCCGCGAGGCCATGGACGTCGTCAAGAAGGTCCGCGGCTAGGTTTAGCTCTCTATCGTGAAAGGGGGCGTGTCCTAGACCTCGCCCCCTTTCTTTTAAAGCGGCTCGGAAGCGCGCCGTTTCCGTCACGAACAAGAACCAAAACCGTCTTGTATGCTGATAGAACGTGACGGAAGCGACACGCCCCCGAGCCGCTTTGCTTTCCCGGTCAATCAACCGACTCAACATAATCCAGTCCACCAAAACAGCTGCGGCGCCGTCTGGAGGAATGGACCCTTGCTTCCGGTCTTTTCCTCCAAGCGGCGCCGCAGCCTTTTCATGCCCCGATTGCACCCCCGCACTTGCGGTGAAATACGGACTGCTTACGCCGCCAAAGCCGCAAAACAGTCCCTATTTAACCGCAACTAATAAAGAGGACGAATTAGATTGCCGAGTCTTTGGACAGCTCAAAGTAGTCGGGATGCAAGGTGATAACCGGGCCCTGCTCCTCGGGCATTAGATGTAGGTGCGTCTCTGCCAGGTAGCTCGCCGTGTCGGTATCGCCCTTCTTAATGGCCTCAAGAATCCGGCGATGTTGCCCACGGATCGGCTCCCAGTCCAGATCCTGCGACACCATACGCAACCAGTTGTATCGCTCGAAATGCGTGTTGACGCTCTTCATCCAATCCCACAACATGTGGCGGCCGGCAATCTCAAAACATGTCTCATGAAACAGGTTGTCCAGGTCAAAAAAGCGACGCGTTTCGCTGTGGTCGAGCGACTCGGACTCGGCAAGAATCTGCTCGAGCCGATGCTTTTGCTCGGGCGTGGCGGCAGAGCAGCATTTAATGAGCACACTTCTCTCGAGTTTCTCGCGCAAGAAACAGGCGTTCTCGGCGCGCTCCATGCTGATTTTTGAGACATAGGTGCCGCTTTTGGGACGCGTTTCCACCAGCTCTTGCTCGCGCAGGCGCACAAAGGACTCGCGAATGGGCGTGCGCCCGATTCCCGTCTCCTTTTCCAGACCAATCGCCGAAAGGCGCGTGCCGGGCTTGAGCTCGGCATAGATGATCTTGGAGCGCAATGCGTTGTATGCCTGATCTTGCAGGCTCTGATAATGCTGGTGCTGTTCCATAAAGCCCTCGAATGAAGCCCACGGTTTGTCGAATCTCATCACGTAATACTATCGCATCCCCCATCCCCACAGTTGCGGTGAAATAAGGGCCGCTGACACCCATGCACAACTTAGGTGGCTTTGACGTGGCCAGACGTGACCGCCGCTATCTCGGCGCTGATCTTAGGCAACGTCGCCGGCATCGCCAGTAAGCTGTTCACCCGGCACTTTGCGCGCGCCGCGTTTGAAAAGTAGCACTACGCGCGGGGCCAACGGGCAGCCCGTGCCCACTTGTCTCTCGAGCTTGCCCTCCTCGATCAGGACAATCGAGCCGCCCGCGCAGCAGTGCGAGTTCACCGTTTACCTTTTAAAAGTGAACGATCACCTATTTTTCGGAGAATGGGAGGGTTTATTACCCTACTTCACATATACTGAGCTTGTACGAAAAGCAAGACTTATATAGATGAACGTTTCTTTTGGAAGGATTGCTATGTCTGATCTTATGGACAGCTTCCGCCTGGACGGCAAGGTCGCGCTCGTGACCGGCGCCACCTATGGCATCGGCATGGCCATTGCCGAGGCGCTCGGCGAAGCCGGCGCCAGGATCGCCTTTAACGCCCGTCACGCCGACAAGGTCGCCGAGGCCGAGAAGCACTACCGTGAGCTGGGCTTTGATGCTCACGGCTATGTTGCCGACGTCACCGACGAGGCCGTCGTCGCCGAGCTCGTTGCCAAGATCGAAGCCGATTTTGGCACCACGCCCGACATCCTGGTCAACAACGCCGGCGTCATCCAGCGCACCCCGATGCTCGACATGAGCGCCGAGGACTTCCGTCGCGTCGTCGACATTGACCTCAATGCGCCGTTTATCGTGTCCAAGGCCTGCCTGCCGGGCATGATCGCCAAGGGTCACGGCAAGATCATCAACATCTGCTCCATGATGAGCGAGCTCGGCCGCGAGACCATCGCCGGCTATGCCGCCGCCAAGGGCGGACTCAAGATGCTCACCAAGAACATCTGCTCCGAGTTTGGCGAGGCCAATATCCAGTGCAACGGCATTGGGCCGGGCTACATCGCTACCCCGCAGACCGCACCGCTGCGCGAGACGCAGCCCGATGGCAGCCGTCACCCGTTTGACCAGTTCATCATCGCCAAGACGCCGGCAGCCCGTTGGGGCACGCCCGAGGACCTGAAGGGCCCCGCCGTGTTCCTGGCTTCCGACGCATCGAACTTCGTCAACGGGCACATTCTGTACGTGGACGGCGGCATTCTCGCCTACATCGGCAAACAGCCGCAATAGGCTGCGGCCGCTCGGAGCACGGCACCTTGGCGCTCAAACCGTCGCTCGCGTACCGAAGTACGCTTCGCTCCTCTTTCACGCCAATCTGCCGCACTCCGCGCGCCCTCGCCACCGTCACGCACCAGCCAACACAGGCGCTTCGGTTTGTGCGGAACTCGCGACAGACTTAACTGCCGACCGCCCGCACAGCTCATCGCGGGCCGGTTTTGCCACCGCCCACATACAGAAACAAAAAGAAAAAACACTTGGTAGAAAGGTTAACTCCTATGAAGATCGCTCTAATCAACGAGAATTCTCAGAACTCCAAGAACCCCATGATCGAGGCTGCCCTTAAGAAGGTTGTCGAGCCCATGGGGCACACCGTCTTTAACTATGGCATGTATGCCGACGCCGACTCCAAGCCCCTCACCTACGTGCAGAACGGCATCCTTGCCGCCGTGCTGCTCAACTCCGGCGCTGCTGACTACGTCGTGACCGGTTGCGGCACCGGCGAGGGCGCCATGCTCGCCTGCAACTCCTTCCCCGGCGTGCTGTGCGGCCATGTTGCCGACCCGCTGGATGCCTATACCTTTGCCCAGGTCAACGATGGCAACGCCGTCGCCATGCCCTTCGCGCTCAAGAACGGCTGGGGCCAGGAGCTCAACCTCGAGTACACCTTCGAGAAGCTCTTTGGCTTTGGTTCGGGTAACGGCTACCCCGCCGAGCGCGTTGAGCCCGAGCAGCGCAACAAGAAGATCCTCGATGGCGTGCGCGCTGTGACCATGCGTCCGCTCGTCGACGTCCTGGGCGAGATCGATCAGGACCTGGTAAAGGGCGCACTTGCCGGCGAGCACTTCCAGGAGTACTTCTTTGCCAACGCCACCGACGAGGCCATCATCGCCAAGGTCAAGGAGATCTTGAGCCTGTAATAAGGCCCACGGGACGCACCGACCCCCAACAAACCGCCAGACAAAAGGCGCCGCGACGATCCATGTGTCGCGGCGCCTTTTTAGATTGGCTATCGCTTGAGCCACTGCAAGGCGGCCGCTCCCCTATTTGCCAAGAGCCTACAGCTCGCAGGCGACCTTGTAGCCGTCGCCGATGGCGTCGCGGATGTTGCCGCACTTCTGGGCATCGCCCAGCACGTGGGTGACAACGCCGGCAGCGGCAAGGTCATCGGCCAGCTTGGTGTTGGGACGGTAACCCATGGCAAGCACCAGCGTATCGGCGTCGGCGATGGTGTGGACCTCGCCGTCCTTTTCGTAACTGATGGTGTCCTCGGTAATCTCGGTCACCTTGGCCTCGGTCAGCACGTGAACGCCCTTGGAAAGCATACGCGTGATGAGGACCGCGCGACCGGCGCCGCCCTCGTTGGCGGCGAGCGTCTTGGTCATCTCGATAACGGTGACGTCGCGGTTTGCCGGCGACAGATCGTTGACCAACGGGGCCAGGTAATCGGCCGTCTCGCAGCCAACGGTGCCGCCGCCCACAATGACAATCTTCTTGCCCGGGAAAGCCTTGCCGCCCAGCAGGTCATCAGCCG
This sequence comes from uncultured Collinsella sp., assembly GCA_900542945.1. GTDB lineage: Bacteria > Actinomycetota > Coriobacteriia > Coriobacteriales > Coriobacteriaceae > Collinsella. The sequence goes on along the minus strand of UQPI01000007.1, from coordinate 27,505 downwards.
TCATGACCTGCTTAAAGCCCTGCATAAAGGCCGGGGCGATGGGTTCGGCGCCATAGGCCAGGACAACCTCGTAACCCGCGTAGTCGCGCTGGATGTCCTCGGCGGTCAGCTCGGTACCAAAGACGCATGTGACGCCGGCCTCGGCCAGGCGACGGTACTGATACTTGATCACGCGCGTGAGCTCCTGCTTTGCCGGCGGAACGGCCGCGATGCGCATCTCGCCGCCCGGCTCGTCCTGCTTATCCACGAGCACCACGTTGTGGCCGCGCTTGGCGGCAATGTAGGCTGCCTCCATGCCCGCAGGACCGGCGCCCACAACGAGCACGTTCTTGGCCTCGGCGGCAGGCTCATAGCCGGCCTCGTCGCGCTCCACGTCCGGGTTGACGGTGCAGGAGATGCGCTTGCCAAACATGATGCCGTTCAGGCAGCGCAGGCAGCCGATGCAGGGACGGATCTCGTCGGCGTTGCCGGCAGCCGCCTTGTTGCAGAACTCGGCATCGCACAGATTGGCACGGCCCATCATGCAGATGTCGGCGGCGCCGTCCTCGATCAGTTCCTCGGCAATCCATGCCTCGTTAATGCGGCCGACCGTGGCAACGGGAATGTTGACGTGCTTTTTGATCTCGCGCGAGCAGGCGGCGTGCGAGGCCTGCTGCGTGCCGGCGGCGGGAATGGCGGAGCCGCGCTTGATGGTAGTGCCGCCCGACACGTGGATCATGTCGACGCCGGCCTTCTCCAAGCGACGCGAGACATAGATCATGTCGTTGAGGGTCAGGCCGCCATCGGTGTACTCGTCGCCCGAGATACGGACGTCGATGATAAAGTCCTTGCCGCAGCGCTCGCGAATCTCGGCGATGACCTCGAGCAGGAAGCGCATGCGGGCGTCGAGCGAGCCACCGTACTCGTCGGTGCGCTTGTTATAGAGCGGGGTCAAAAAGCCGCCGAGCATACCGTGGGCGTGTGCCGCATGGACCTCGACGCCGTCGACACCGGCCTTCTGCATGCGCACAGCAGCGTCACCAAACTGATGCGTGAGCTCGTGGATCTCATCGACCGTGATGGGGCGCGGCGCCTCGCGGGCATAGGACGGGCCCACAAAGGACGGAGCGATCAGGCGCGGCGTGCCCGGAATGTTAAAGGCCATGTAGGCGGGGTGGAAGAGCTGCGGCATGATCTTGCAGCCATACTCGTGGACGGCCGCGGCGAGCTTTTCCCAGCCAGGGATAAACGTGTCGTCGTAGCAGCACATGTCACCCGGTAGATAGGTATAGGTGGGCTCGACCGTCACGACCTCGGTGATGATGAGGCCCACGCCGCCCTTGGCACGGGCACGGTAATGATCGACCAAGTCGTCGGTCACATAGCCATGATCGGCCAGGTTCGTGGACACCGGCGGCATAAAGACGCGGTTCTTGACCTCGGTCGTACCGACCTTGATCGGGCTAAAGAGCATCGGGTAGGCGGAAGACTCCATACAGGGTTCCTTTCGTTTGAGCCGCTCGGCGGCAGTTGCTAACGTACTTATCGTATCAGCAACTGCGCTGTACCCGACCGTACACGCTCCCCCGGCTTTTACTCAGCCCACAAAAAGTTGCGGTGGAATACGGAGTAGATAAGGCCTTTGACAGCCAAAACAGTCCGTATTCCACCGCAACTGATGGGCGGGGTGGGTTAGAGGCCCAGATAGCTGGTCATGCCTTCGACGGCGAGCTTGGCGCCGGCTACGGCATGGACCACGGTGAGCGGGCCGTTGACCACGTCGCCGGCGGCAAAGACGCCAGGCACGGTGGTCATGCCGCACTCATCGACCGAAAGAAGACCGCGATGGTCGGTCTCCAGACCGCCCGTCGTAAGCACCAGTTTGTCCTTGGGCACCTGCGAGGCCGCAATCACAACCGTGTCGGCGGGCACATGGTCAAGTTCTTCCTCGTAGCCCACCACGTTGTCGCCCTCGTCAAAGATAGCCGTCTCGAAAACCGGACCGTTATCGTCGATGGCGCAAATCGCCTTGCCGCGCACGATCTCGGCACCGTCAAGCTCGGTCAGCTCCACCTCGTCATCGATGGCCGAGATATGGCGCGATCGGGCATACACGGTAACCTTGTGAGCGCCCGAGCGCAGAGCCGTGCGGGCAACATCCATGGCCACGTTGCCGGCGCCGATAACCGCCACGTTCTGACCGATCGCCACGCTCGTGGGATCGACCAGGTAATCGATACCAAACAGTACGTTGCCACGCGACTCGCCGGGAATACCCAGCTTGCGGGCGCGCCAGGTACCGGTACCGACAAAGACCGCATCGTAGCCGTCGCGCAGCAGGTCGTCGATATGCAGCGCGCCGCCAATGGTGGTCGAGGGACGGACGCGTACGCCAAGCGAGCACATCACGTGGCGGTACTTTTGCACGAGAGCACGGGGCAGGCGAAACTCGGGGATGCCGTACTCCAGCACGCCGCCGATCTCGGGGCGCTGCTCAAACACCGTGACGGCACAGCCCAGCTGGGCCATCTTAATGGCCACGGTAATGCCGGCAGGACCGGAACCGACCACGGCAACCTGCTTGCCGCACGACGGCGCCGGCTTCCACTCCTTGCGATCCAAATACGCTGTCGAGATATAGTTCTCGATGCTCGAGAAATGCACCGGCGCGCCCTTGCGGCCCTGGATGCACGCGCCCTCGCACTGGCCCGAATGGTTGCAGATCATGGAACAGACCGCGCTCATGGGGTTGTTCTGGAACAGCAGCTCACCCGCCTCCTGAAGCCGGCGCTGCTTGAACAGATCGATGATCTGCGGGATAGGCGTCTGAACCGGGCAGCCTTTAAGCTGACAGAACGCCTTTTTGCAACCTAGGCAGCGGTTCGCTTCCTCAACAATATGAATAGCCATCGGTACCCCTCTTTGACCTCTGCGGCAATCTCTTTCGCCCAGCCTGCTTTGTTACAGAATCACGTGCTCGCACATCACGCTGTGCCCCATGCGCAGCAGCTCGTCGCGCGAACGCTCGACCGTGGACGGTGTGCTGTTCTCGATAACGGTCATAATGCCCGGTCGCGCGGCCGCGGCCCAAGCGGCAATAGCCTCAAAATCAAAGTTTCCGCACGTACAGGCGCCGTGGCATACCAAACGAGAGCCCGAGCCATCACACCAGCCATCCTGGTCCTCGTTGTCTACGATCTCGTAGTCCTTTGCATGCAGCACGCGAATCTTGCTGCCGCACAGGTGCAACATACGCGACACCTGCTCGGAAGCCTCACCGACGATCGTGGGATGCAGCAGCGACACCGGGTCGTAGATCACGCCGAGCGCCGGGCTCGGGACGCGCTCCAGAACCTCGCGGCAGCGCCCGGGCGTATTGACGATCTCGTTCCAACCGGGCTCGATCAGAAGCTCGCCGCCCTCCTTTTCGGCCATCGAGCACACGCGTGCGAGTCCTTTGCAAAACGCATCGAGCGCAGCGGCCGAAAAACGGTCATCGGCCATCTTGTTCTGCGCGTTAGGGCGCCCCGTCTCGGTCCCCACCGGACAGCCCCCAAGCCAGCGCGCGAACCTCAGGCACGCCTCGTACTCGGCATAGGTATCCACCAGTTGATTCTGATCGGGCGTTGCCAGGTTTTTATAGCAGCCGAGCACCGCCACCTGCACGCCGTTGGTGTCGAGCACCTCGCGCAGATGGTCGGCGAGTTCGTGCGTAAGGCCGGAACGGTTAATGCCAAAGGACTTGTAGAGTACTTTGCTCGGCAGCTGAATGCACGAGAAACCCAGTTTGCCTGCCATGCGAATGCGCTCCTCGACCGTACCCTCGGGCAGGTCGTGCAGGCGCACGCCGACGCTCAGTGCGCCTTTTGACTGCGCCATGCCTAGACCTCCTTGCACGCATTGATGCCCGGCGTGTAGCCGCCAAACGGGTCGTCGATGGAGCACACGCCCGAAGGGGCAAGCGGATCGCGCTTACCGGCAAGCTTGTCATGATGCATGGTCTCGATATAGGCAAGCACCAGCGGCGCCACGCCCTTCGCGTCGTTTTTGACGACGGGCTCGCTCATGTAGTAGCCAAACGTGCCCTCGCGGTGCGCGGTGTTGCCAAGACCCGCCACCAGGCAGATGTTGTCGAGCGCCAGCTGTCCGTCGCGCTCGGACAGGCACGTGTCGCAGATGCCGTCAAACGCACGGCGGCCGTACTGGTAGTAGCGCTCGCCCAGCACGCCCAGGCGCACGCCCTTCATGATGGCGTTGGCAAAGATGGCGCTGCCCGACTCCTCCAGATAGTTGGGGGCGATATTGGGCAGGTTGATGACCTGGTGCCACATGCCGGTCTTCTCGTCCTGATACGGCAGCATGGCGTCGATCAGGTCGTGGAACATCTTGCGGATCTCGTCCTTCTCGGCCGACATCGAGGGCGGCATGAGCTCCCAGGTATCGATGAGCGCCATGGCAAACCAGCCCTCGGCGCGCAGCCAGAAGTTGGCCGAAAGACCGGTGACGGGATCGCACCAGAACTGCTTGCGGCTCGCGTCGTAGGCGTGATAGTACAGGCCGTTGAGGGGGTTGCGCATCAGGTCGTGCACCACCTGGAACATATGGAAGCTATCCGAGCAGGCACGGCGGTTGTGGAAGCTCAGCTCGTACTGCATGTAGAACGGCTGCGCCATGTACATGCCGTCGAGCCAGATCTGGTTGGGGTAGACGGCTTTGTGCCAAAACACACCCTCTTTGGTACGCGGCTGGGTCTCGAGCTGACGGTAGATGGTATCCATGGCGGCACGGTACTTGGGCTTGCCCACAAGGTCATAGAGTTTGTAGAGGGTTTTGCCCGCGTTGACGTTGTCGAGGTTGTACTCCTGGGGATCGTAATGCTTGATGGTGCCGTCATCCTGGACAAAGAAGTCGATATAGTCGTCGGCGAAGGTCAGGTAACGCTGCTCGCCGGTGATCTCGTACAGCTCGATGAGCGCCTTGATCATGCAGCCGTCAATGTAATTCCAGGTGTTCTCCTTGCCGGCGCGAAGCTTTTCGATATTCCAGGCCGGCGCCTGAGGCGTAGAGGTCTCGATCAACTGCTCGATATAACGGTCCAGAATCTGATTGCAACCCATTGCTGTCCCCTCTGACGTTATTGATGGGTGAACGTTTCCCCTAGTGTAACGCGAACGGGGATTATAGGGTGAACGTTAACCCTATAATCCCCGTGAACGGCAAACTTTTAACGGCAAACGGCGGTGAGGCCCGCAGCGATGCGATGCGCCAGGCGCTCATAGCCGGCAGGGCTGTAATGCAGACCGTCCGGCATGTAGAGCTCGCGGTGCTCCGGCAAAAACGGGCTGATGCCGCTTTGCGCATACAGGTCGATCACCGGCACCGAGTAGCGATCGCAGACCTCCAGCATCGCGCGCACATAGGCGTCTTGCGTCAGGCCCAGATGGTTGGCCTCGTTGCTTGCCGGAATATCCTTCTCGTGTTTGCCGCTCGTCTTGCACGGCGTCATAAACATCAGCTTTGCCTGAGGCGAGCGCGCCGTGATGGTGCGGATCAGGTAGTCGAGCGCACCGTAGAACTCGTGCACGTCCGTGCTGCCCAGCTCTCCCAGCGGCACGTTACGGCTAAAGTCGTTAACGCCGCCAAAGACGATGCAGATATCTGCCGTGTGATCGATGCCGTCCAAGCGCTCAACAAACGAATCGCTACGGTCGGCCTTGACGGCAATACGCGAACCCTTAATACCAAAGTTCTCGATCGTAGCGCCGCCCAGCAGCGCACCCAGGTGCGAGGTCCAAGAGATGTCGTTGCCTCCCCCGCCGCATCCGTTATCGCCCCAGGTGGTCGAATCGCCAAAGCAGCAGACGGTCGATTCGCTCAAGTTTTTCGTTTCCATATTCTTCTCCTCACCCGCACACCGGCGGTCATACAGGTACATACCGTTCATTCACAACATCCGAGGGGCTATGCGTGGGCGTATTCCGCAACTTGCGAATCGAGCCATTCGATATCCTCGGCAAGATGCGCCACGCCCAGGTGGTGTCCACCCGGGCAGACCTCGTGCAGAAGGTTTTCGTCCTTGCCCAGCAGCGCGTAGGCGTCGCGAACGATATCGAGCTGCTCGTCTACGTTCGCAAGCCCGCGGGCGCCGTTGAGATGGTCTTTCTCGCAGCTCTGAACCAAGAGCGGCCGTGGCGCGACAAGCGATGCAATGTCGCCCATGTCGAGCAGACGCCAGAGTCCAGGCGTGTAATTGCAGCTGCAATTGCCGTTGAGGTGCAGTAGCGAATCATCAACGCCGTACAGATAGCCCGAGACAAACGCCTTGCGCACGCGCGGGTCGAGCGCGGACAGGTACAACGTCATGTAACCGCCGCCCGAAAAACCAAAGCAGCCCAGGTCGTCCATGGCAATGTCACCGCGTGTCTCCAAGTAATCAATCAAGCGCATGTTGTCCCAGGCGTTGAGGCCCGCGACCGTAAGACCCAGCGGCTCGGCCATACGTGCTTGATTCAGACACGTACCGCGCAGGTAGCTGTTCTCGTCGTCGCCCTGACCCTTCCAGTCACGACGGTATCCCCAACCACGCGCATCGGGGCAGACGGTCACATAACCCATGCGCGCCAAACGCAGACCGTAGTCGTAATTGAACTTACGCACGGAATCGTCGACCGCCGGCACGCCCGCAACGCCGGCTATGCTTGCAGCACCCGCCCCCTGGTGACCATGCGGGCAGATATAGCAGCGCTTGAGTCCCCGCTCGTCAAGCTTGGGGCGGGACGGCTCCAACAGGTAAAACGGCATCCACACATCGTGCTCAACCTGCAGCACCGCATGAGTACGCACGATGCTGCCGGCAACCCGCACGCGATTGAGCTCACGAATCTCAATCGGGGCGCGGTCCATAAGCGAAAGACCCAAAATATCGTACAGACGAGTCCTGGTCGCAGCCTTCCATGCCTCAAAGTCTGTGGGAGTCTTGCCCGTAAATGCGGCCGAGCGCCCCTCGCGCTTCAGTCGGGCGCGCAGCGCAGGTTCGTCCTCGTAGTACGTCTCGATGTGCACGGTGCGGCCATTGGCAGATAGCCCGGCCGTCTCTACCGCATCACCGTCGCCGCCCTCGGGATCCCAACCATCCGTGCCGGCAAGCACTCGGTCACGCGCATAGCGTTCGGAATCCTGACCGGTCAGGCAATGCGCCCACGGCACCCAAGCGGCAGTATCACCCGCCGGGCCAAACAGGGCACCGCCGGCATACAGGGTGCCGTCATGTGCCGCTGGCTTATTCCAATCCCACCAACCCTCGAGTGAAATATGGGGGCCCAGCCAGCATTCGAGCAAAACGGTCTGGGCCCACTCGCGCCATGGACGACCCAGATAGACCGATCCGGGGGCAATGCCCTCATCGGCTGTAAACGAACAGCCATGAAACACAAATCCGTACGGCTCGCCCTGGGGCGTGGAGGCTGCCGTTACATACCCGTTGACATCCATATCGCGGTTGAGCGAGCGAATCTCACACCCCTCAAAGTAGGCACGCGCGCCGCCAAAGATAAAGTCGACATCGCCCTCGATCCGGCAACGTCGAAAATACTGCCGCCCCACGCGGCGCGGGGCGAACTGCTTGGGGCCTATAAAGCCGCCCGGCTTGGCCTCGCGCGGCGGCAGCGGCCCCAAAAAGAGCGTGTCCTGGTGTCCCTTAATGCAGCAGGCATCGACAACCAGGCGGTCACCATCGGCATACAGGGCAATCGCCTGGCCGACCTCGCGCCCATCACCGGCGTTGTTTTCGATTGTTAGACCCGCAAGCGTCACGTCGTCGGCATCGACCAGCACCGTGTACGTACGGAAGGTGCCGAGTCTTCCATCCTGGCCGCTACCATCTTCCGAAGGCATCTTGGCACCCAGGCCTCCCACGATACGCACGCTGTCGGCCGTCTCGCCCTCGAGCGTCACATGCGGACGACGAATTTCGACCTGCTCGCGATACTCGCCCGGCGCCACCAGCACACGCACCGGCACGGTCGTATCGGACACGCACCGCTCCGCCGCCTCGAGCGCCGCCGAAATGCTGCGATACGCGCCTTCGCGTTCGAGCGATACCTCAAAGAGCTGCTCTTTACCACTCATCTGTCATTACGCTTTCTGTCACAGAACACCCACCATGCAATGCCGGCACCTATAGATTGCGTGCGACAGCCGGGCAGACCCGACCGTCGCACGCCTCAACATGCCGTATTCACTTGTGCAGGAGCACTACCCTACGCGCGGATAACCTTGTCGACGTTTTGCAGCTGCAGCTCGTCGCCATCCTGACCCTCGATGCGCACGTTCTGCAGGTCGAGGACTTTCACGTTCTGCGCGATGATGCCCTGGCGCACCATGGGCTCCACGCCGCAGGCCATGGCCGGCACAAAGGGCTCGGCATCGGCGGCAAAGGTCACATGGACATCCTGGAACGTCAGGCGCGTCACCTTGCTCTCGGGAAGGCCCGTGATATAGGCCGCGGCCGCATGGCAGTTGGTGGCCTCGATATCGCAAAACGTCGTGGCGCCAAAGCCGGGCGTACGGTCGTCGACGGGCAGCGCCTCGCGAGACTGCACGTAGTCGGTCTTGCCGTCCTTGTCGCAGAAGTAGAACGAGTTGACCACGAAGGGCGTGAGCACCTTATCCATGCGAATGTGCTCGAAGGTGATGCCCTCGTTGACGGCGTCCTTGCCGCGTCCGCGGCGTGTCTTGACGCGCAGGCCGCGGTCGGTGCGCTCAAAGAGGCACTTGCTCACGGTGAGGTCCTTGATGCCGCCGGCGGCCTCGGATCCCAGCACCACGGCGCCGTGGCCGTCGTGCATGTAGCAGTGCGAGATCAGCACGTCGTGCGTGGCGGGACGGAGCTCGGGTTCAATGCCCAGTTTGCCGCTCTTGATGGCGATGCAGTCGTCGCCCACCGAGAACTGACAGCCAAGGATGCGGACAAAACCGCAGCTCTCGGGATCGAAACCGTCGGTGTTGTGGGAGTTCTTGGGACCCTCGATGGACAGGCACAGGGCATCGACGTGCTCGCACAGAATGGGATGGATATTCCACGCCGGGCTGTTGCGCACGGTAAAGCCGGCAAGACTCACGTTTTCGCACTCGGACAGGAAGATCATGCGCGGGCGGGCGATCTCGCGGCCCTCCTCGGGACGGAAGATGTTCTTAAAGTCCTTGTTCCACCAGTTGTCCTCGGCAAAATCGGTCTGGCCGTCGATGGCGCCGCGGCCATAGATGCACACGTCGTGCACGCTCAGGCCCGTAAAGGTCGAACAGTAGGTCGAGAAGCTCTCGCCCTCCCAACGGCCCAGGGGCAGCATATCGGTGCCGGCGTACCCAGCTCCCTCGTCACCCGTGACCATGCCCGGAATGTAGGCAAGCGCGGCGCGGTCGTGGCGGGCCAGCAGCACCGCGCCCTCGGCAAGCTCGATGTTGATATTGCTCTTAAGGAAGAGGGACTTGATGCGGTAGTTGCCGGCGGGGATCAGCACGCGCCCGCCCTTGGGGCAGGCCATGATGGCAGCCTGAATGTTGGTGGTGTCATCGTGCTCGGCATCGCCCTTGGCTCCGCAGTCGCGAACGTTGATGGTAAAGGGCTCCGCCGGCGTGGTGACGCCTACGCTCAACTCGCGCTCGCCGCAGACAAAGCGGATCAGGTTGCGCTTGCCGGGAGTCAGGCCATCGACATAGGTCTCGACCGTATTCGTGGTACCGGCGGGCTCATCGTTGACAAAGATCTCCCACGTATCGGCACAGGTAAAGTAGCCGCCATCGTCGAGCTCGATAACGGCCGCGCGGGCATTGCGCCAGATTACGTTCGTCTCCATGGGTCTCTCCCTCAAATGTAATCAGAAGTTCATACTAGTCGTTTTTAAAAAAGGGCCGTACCCGCCGGTGGATCTCCGGTGGCACGGCCCTGTGGTTTGGACGATGCACCTGCCCTACTCGGCGGGAATTACGCTGCCGTCCTGGAAGCCAACATTGTTGTGGGCGAAGCAGTCCTCGTACTTAAAGCCGGAGAGCTCCTCGCAAAGCGCCTTGACCTCGGGCTTGACGTCGGCCATCTTGCCACCCTCCTTGACACGGTGGATCTCGTCGCAAAGGATGTCGCACTGCTCCTTGTCAATCTTGATGCCGCGGGCAAGGACGGCCGCGAGCAGGAAGAAGCCAGCGCAGCCGATGAGCATGTAGCCGCAAATGTACAGAGGCACGGTGGCGGGCTGGGTCACGGCGTCGCTGTTGCCGGCGGTCTGAATGAAGCCGGAGGCAGCAAGGACGATAGCCCATACGTTGACGGCAACAGCCTGGGCGATCTGCTGGCAGAGCTGCTGTGCGGAGCTGTAGATGCCCTCGCGACGACGCAGGGTGATGAGCTCATCGACATCGGGGATGTAGTTGAGCAGAACATCGGGCAGATACTGGAAGCCAACGTAGAAGAACTTCCAGATGGCGAAGATGATGGGGTAGGCGATCATGGCGATGGCGACCGTGGAGGTGCCGTTGATCTGACCAAAGGCGAAGTAGTTGTAGGCGATGATGCACGCGGCGCAACCGACGTTTGCCAGGTACCAAGACTTGTGGAAGCCCTTCTTGGCCATGAGGGCGACCCAGATGGCGGTGCAGACGATAGCGACGACCTTGCCGGGCATCTCCATCACGGACTCGTAGGACTTAGGAATCTGCAGACAGTAGACGATGAAGAAGGACAGGCACGCAGACCAGCAGGCAGCGGCGAGCTTCGTGGAGACCTGCGCATACAGGACCTTGCGGAAGGACTTGTTGCGGAAGGTAGAGATAACGTCGATGAAAAACTTCTTGATACCCTCGCCGACGCTCTCGATCTTCTCCTGAGCGACCTCCTCGGGGGTGTGCTCCCACGTGGACAGGTACACGCAGAGCAGCGAGATTGCCATGACCGAAGCGTTAATCGTAGCAATAATGAAGTAGCTGAACGGGTTGGTCTCGCCGAAGGTGCCAAAGCCAAAGCCGACGAGTGCTGCCATCAGGAAGCCGGCGGCGTTACCAAAGAGGTGCTTGTAGCCGGTGAGGTACGTACGCTCCTTGAAGTCATCGGTCATCTCGATGGTAAGCGGCGACAGGTTGGCGGTGCAGAACGTGTACGCGACGTTGTAGATCAGGTACAACACAAAGTAGTACGGGAAACCAAACGGCGTAGCCACAAAGATGAGCGGCTCGGCGACCATCATCGGGATAGCCAGCAAGATCCAGAAACGGCGGCGGCCAAAGATGCGGCCGATCTTGGTAGCGTAGAAGTTATCGGCCACAAAGCCCATGAGCGGGCACAGAATGGCGTTGAGATAGATGGCGAACGAGCTGATCAGCGCAGCCTCGCCTGCGGACAGACCGCACTCCGTGGACAGGAACAGCACCATGTAGCTGTGCGTAAAGCTCAGGGCACCGGAGTTGAGCATGCCGCCCATACCAAAGCCCAAGCGCGTCCAGAATGTGATCTTGCGCTTTTTACCGATCTTGTTAGTCATCGAGCTCCCTCTCTTTTCTCGATTGTCTTGTAGCAAGACATTGGAGTCCATACCGATGTCTGTCTGCATATCGCCCACTCGTAGGGTGAACGTTTAGCTAGATTATGCGCGATTGCATATGATAGGTGAACGTTCACTTGTATATTATCCTTGAACGGTCGTTTTTTGCCGTTAAACGGATATCTGACTTGAAAAAAATCACGATTACATGGGTATTGAGTGGGTTTAAATTTGAGGTCGATTAGGTGAACGTTTATTGTTTTCGCCGCTCCCGTACCCTCAGGAAGACACGCCCGAACAGACAGAACAAACATGGCCCCGCCGGGAACACTCCCGACGGGGCCATGGTCAATAGCGCCCTATGCGAACCCATTTACCGCTACAGGCAGACGCCATCCTTCCAAATGCTGATCTCGTGGCAGCCGCGACGCTCGGCACTCGTAAGCTTGCCGCTCGCCGTGTCCAGCACCATCTGATACAGGTCGTCGGCAGCCTCATCGAGCGTGCGCTCGCCCGTAGCCACCACGCCGGCGTTAAAGTCCATCCAGTTGGCCTTGTGGTCGCACAGACGCTGGTTGGTGAACACCTTGAGTGTAGGCGCCGGTGCGCCAAACGGCGTGCCGCGGCCGGTCGAGAACAGGATTACGTGGCAGCCGGCAGCCGTCAGGGCCGTGGTGGATACCATGTCGTTGCCCGGACCGCACAGCATGTTCAGGCCATGCTTGGTAGCCTGACCGGCATACGGCAGCACGTCGACGATGGGGGCAGATCCGCCCTTTTGCACGCAGCCGCAGCTCTTGTCCTCGAGCGTGGTAATGCCGCCGTCCTTGTTGCCGGGGCTCGGGTTCTCATAGACGACCTCGCCGTGGCTGATAAAGTAGTCCTTAAAGCCGTTGAGCATGTCGGAGGCGGCATTGAAGACGTCCTGGCTCTCACAGCGATCGAGCAGAATGCTCTCCGCGCCAAACATCTCGGGAACCTCGGTGAGCACCGACGTGCCGCCGCGGGCGACAACCATATCGCTCACGCGACCGATCGTGGGGTTGGCGGTAATGCCCGAAAGACCGTCAGAGCCGCCGCACTTAAGGCCAATGACCAGCTCGGAGGCAGGAATGGGCTCACGCTTGGCCTGCTTGGCCAGGTCGGCAAGCTCGGACAGGATCTTGTGACCCTCGACCTGCTCGTCGGCTACATCCTGGCAGGCGAGGAATCGAACGCGCTCGCGATCAAAGTCACCGAGCTCGTCGAGTACCTGCTGGTGCGTGCAGTTTTCGCAACCGAGGGACAGGAACAGCACACCCGCAGCGTTTGCGTGACGCGAGAGCGCCACCAGCAGACGGCGCGTCTGGGCATGGTCGGCACCGGTCTGCGAGCAGCCAAAGGGATGCGGGAAGTAGTAAACGCCCTCCAGCGAGCCCTCGACCAGATCCTGAGCCTGCTCGCACATGGCACGTGCGACCTCGTTGACGCAGCCGACCGTGGGGATGATCCACAGCTCGTTGCGCGTGGCGGCGCGGCCGTCAGCGCGGCGGAAACCCATAAAGGTCTCGGGCTCAACCGGCTCAACGACCGGATGCGTCGGGTTGTAAGCGTACTCGACCTCGCCCGAAAGGTTGGTCTTGACGTTATGCGTATGAAGCCACTGACCGGGCTGGATGTCGCCCGTCACGTGGCCGATAGGAAGACCGTACTTGACGACGTCCTCCCCCGCCGCAATGGCACGCACGGCCATCTTGTGGCCCTGCGGAATATCCTCCGCGGCAACGACCTCGCCCACCCCGGGAACCGCGACAGCGGTGCCCTTGGCAAGCGGCGACAGCGCGACGATCACGTTATCGGCCGGATTGATCTGGATAGTGTTCATTACAAATGGTCCTAACCCTACAGGTTGAGCAGAAGTCAGCGGGCGCCCGCCAGTTGCCCGGCGGGCGCACAGAAGGATTTAGGCCTGGGCGTTGGCGAAGGCCTGTTTGGCGCCCTCGACGCGCACGACGGCAAGCGCGTTGACGACGAACTCCTCAAGGCCGGCAATCTGCGTAAGGTCCTCGCCCCACATCTGCTCGTTGGTGAGCACGTCATGCACCAGCTCAGCATCGTCTGCGCCGGCGTGGGCGGCGTAGAAATCGAGCACGAAGGCGTCGTCCTGAGCGGTGTACTCGGTGCCGTCGGCACGGCGCAGGTGCAGGCCATCGCCCTCGCGGGACACAAGCTCCTGCGTATAGAAGGCAATGAGCGTAGCGAGGCTCGTCGCCAGGCACTTGGGCAGGCTGCCGGTCTCGGCAACATAGTCCTTGAGCGTGGGCAGGTCGCGAGCACGCCATTTGGCGGTTGAGTTGAGGCAAATGGAGAGCAGCGCGTGGTCGATAAACGGGTTGTCGAAGCGGTTCTCGACGGCGGCGGCAAAGGCCTTGCAGTCCTCGACATCCAGATCGGCGGCAAGCGTCGGGATGACCTCGTCGTAGAGCATGGTGTTCATGAAGCCGCGAACGGTCTCGTCATGCATGCAATCGCGCACGATGTCAAAGCCGGCAACCCAGGAACCCGGAACAAAGGCAGTGTGGGCGCCGTTGAGGATGCGGACCTTGCGCTTCTTGTACGGGGTGACATCGGGGGTCACAAAGACGCCCGGCAGGCCGGCCTTCACGAAGGGCAGACGCTCCTTGAGCGACTCATCGCCCTGGATACCCCACATCTGGAAGGGCTCGCGCACGGCCAGGAAGGGATCCTCGTAGCCCAGGCGCTCGGCCACGGCAGCGGCCTCCTTGGGGTCGCGGATACGGCCGGGGACGATAGTGTCGACGAGCGTGGTGCAGACGGTGCAGTCGTTGGCCATCCACTGCGCAAACTCGTCCTCCCAGCCCCAGTCGCTCACGTACTGGTTCATGATGCGCAGCAGCTCCTCGCCGTTGTGATCGATGAGCTCACAGGCGAGCACGATGACGCCCGGCTTGCCGGCGGCCCAGCGGGTGTGGAGCACCTGGGCAAGCTTGGCGGGGAAGCTCGCGGGCGGCATGTCGTCGGCCTTGCAGGACGGATCGTAGGCGATACCGGCCTCGGTGGTGTTGGAGACGATAATCTCCAAATCGTCGGAGACGGCGACCTCCATCATGGCGCGGTAGTCGTCCTCGCGATACGGATTGAGGCAGCGGCTGCAGGCGCTGATCACACGGGACTCGTCGACCGTGTTGCCGCTCTCCTTGCCGCGCACCAGCACGGTGTACAGGTCATCCTGAGCGTTAATTCCGTCGGCAAAGCCAAAGGCACCGCTGATGGGCTGGACCATGACAACCTTGCCGTTCCAGCCGGTTGCCTCGTTGCCCATGTCAAAGAAGCGGTCGACGAAGGCGCGCAGGAAATTGCCCTCGCCAAACTGCAGAACCTTCTCGGGCGCGTCCTTGGGCAGCAGGTAGCCCTTGTAGCCGATCTTCTCGAGCGTCTCGTAGCTGATGTTCTCCATCGATGTCTCTCCTTAGATTGCTGTTAGCGTGCAGGCAAAACGGGGGCGCCGCGTGTGGCAACGGCGCTCCCGAGTTCGGTGTGATTCGATGCGGGTTTAGGCCTCGACGGTATCCAGGTCAAAGCCAAAGTAGCGGACCGCGTTGTTGTAGCTAATGTCGCGCACGATGGCTCCCAGCAGCTCCATGTCGGCCGGATACTTGCCCTGCTCGACCCACTCGCCGATCACGCCGCACAGCACGCGACGGAAGTACTCATGACGCGGGTAGGACAGGAAGGAGCGGGAATCGGTAAGCATGCCCACAAAGTTGCCCAGCACGCCCTCGTTAGCCAGAGCCGTGAGCTGCTCGCGCATACCGATCTCGTTGTCGTTGAACCACCAGGCAGAGCCGTTCTGGATCTTACCGGCGGTCGGAGCCTCCTGGAAGCAGCCCATCACGGTATCGATCATGGTGTTGTCGATGGGGTTCAGGCTGTACAGAATGGTCTTGGGCAGACCCGTGGCCTCCTGGATGGAGTTGAGGAAATCGGCCAGCTGGTCGGACGGCGTGTAGTTGGAGATGCAGTCGTAGCCGGTGTCGGGACCGAGCTTGGCGAACATAGCGCGGTTGTTGTCACGCTTGCAGCCAAAGTGCAGCTGCATGGCCCAGCCAAGGCGGACATACTCGCCGGCGACGAACTGCATAAAGGCCGTCTTGTACTTGAGGACCTCGTCCTCGGCAAGCGGCTCGGCGGCAAGGCCCTTGGCAAAGATAGTCTCGATCTCGTCGGCGGTAGCCGGAACGTACATAACGTAGTCGAGCGCGTGGTCGGAAGCGCGGCAGCCCAGCTCGTGGGCAACGTCGTAGCGCTTGGAGATGGCAGCCTTCATGCCCTCGAAGTCGCTGATCTCAACGCCAGCAACCTCGGAGAGATGCTTGCAGTAGTCGGCGAACTCCTGGCCACGCTCGATGCGCAGGGCGGCATCGGGGCGCATGGCGGGAACGACCTGAACGTCAAAACTGTCGTCGGCGGCAATCTTCTTGTGCCACTCAAAGCTGTCGGCGGGGTCGTCGGTAGTGCAGATCATGCGGACGTTGGACTGCTTGATCAGGTTGCGGCAGGTAAAGCTGGCCTCAGCGAGCTTGGCGTTGGCAAGGTCCCAGACCTCCTGAGCGGTTTTGCCGTTCAGGACGCCCTCGTAGCCAAAGTAACGCTTAAGCTCCAGGTGGCTCCACTCAAAGACGGGGTTGCCCACGCAACGGCCCAGGGTCTCGGCCCACTTCTGAAACTTCTCGCGAGCAGGGGCATCGCCGGTAATGAAGCGCTCGTCGACGCCGTTGGCACGCATTAGGCGCCACTTGTAGTGGTCGCCGCCCAGCCAAACCTCGGTGATGTTCTCAAAACGCTTGTCGTCCCAGATCTCCTTGGGAGAAATGTGGCAGTGGTAGTCAACGATGGGCATGCCCTCGGCAAAGTTATGGAACAGCTCCTCACCGGTTTTGGTGCTCAGCAGGAAATCCTGATCGTCCATGAAGTTTTTCATCAAACAACCCCTTTGTTGGCGGAGCGGGCGCACGATGCGCTCGTTATCCTCTAGGTGAACGTTCACTATACTAATTCATTGCGACTTAAAAGGTGAACGTTCACCTAACCACCATGGGGTGAACGGTCGATTTTGTCCGTTCAACGGTTGTTGGAGCCGTGACACGCATGCATTGCGGATGGACTAACGTCCCCGAACACCGAACCTGGGCGTTTTTGCTCAGGTGGGTCATGTCTCGGCGTACATTTTTGGGAATATTCAGCATCGGGGCGTACTGCGCACCGTCCTCGACGCCCTATTTGATGCGCATATCGCGCCCGATCGGCATAAAAAAGTGCCTCCGATGGCGATTTACGCCATCGGAGGCACTTAAAACAGTCGTTCTGAGCCTCTTTCGGAACACGCCATTGCTGAATACTCCAAAAAATGCACGTCGCAAGAGGGGGTACCTGACCAAACGGCTAAATTCCCTCAAGCTCGCAGTAGCGGTCGACGTTGCTGGCAAACACCATCTCCACAGCACCCTTCTGCACGGGCTCCGCCGGAGTTTTACCCCACAGCAAATACTCGCCCAAGGTCTTGGCACCACGGTAGGCCAAGCTCACCGGGTCCTTATAGACGATATTGGTAAAAATGCCACGGCGTAAGGCCAGGGCGCTCTCGGGGAACAGGTCGTTGCCGATCACCATGACCTTGCCGGCCTTGCCGCTCGAAACAAGCGCGTCAGCGACCACCTCGGAACCAACGGCAAAAACGCTACAGATGAGCTCGGGAGCATCCGGCGCACTCAAGCGCTGCTCAAGCTCGCGCTCGAGCTGTTTGACTTGCGCATGGGCACCGGCAAGGTCCTCAACCCGCCATGGAATATCGTGCTCGCGCAGGTAATTATGAAAGGCGCGGGCGGTCAGATAGTGCGAGTCGGTATAAGGGTCGCCCGCCAACAGGAGCACGCGGGCGTCAGCCCCAGAAGCGTGGACCAGGTTAGCCGCCTGCTCTGCCATAAGACTGCCCGCCGCGGAATAGTCCGCCAGACTGGCACCCAGGCGATCGAGGTGCGGTCGGTCGCCGTCGACGAGCTCGATCGCCACACCCGCCTCGGCAATCTGCCTCAAGAGTTCGGTTGCGCGGTCATCGCCCGGAACATAGGCAAGCAGACCGTCAATCTTCTCGCCTACCTGCAGACGCTCATCAATCTGCTCGAGCGCATCGGCGTAGCCGCCCACGCCAAATTCTACGCGCTCAACCGTAATGCCCTGATCGATGACCTCCTGCTCAAAGCGGTTGCAGCCTTCCCAAAGGTAACGGAAAAAGTACGCCCCCTCGCGCGATGCGCGGGGCAGGCAAAACACCAGGTTGATATCCTTGCGCCGCAGGCTTGAGGCACTTGTGTTGCGATGGTAGCCCATGGCCTCGGCCTTGGCATTCACCTTGGCACGCACGGATTCGCTCACGCCGGCCTTGCCCGTCAGGGCCTTATGCACGGTATTGATGGAAACGCCAAGCTCGGCGGCTATGTCCTTCATGGTTACGCGAGCGCTCATGGGGTTACTCCGTTATAGATAAGTTGCCAATTAACAGTACAGGTAACGATACCCCAAAATCACTCTTCAACTCGCCGCGCTCTCCCCCAAATGTGCAAAGCGCCCCGCGAACGGATGCTCGCGGGACGCTTGGGTGCCTGGACCTTTATTTGATACCGCGGCCCAAGTCTTCGGCAATTTTGTCTACGCCCTTAAGTGCGGCGCAGGTCTTTTTGTTGGAGCAATGTCCTGTGCAAACGCCACCTTGAGCGCAGTCGGCGCAGGTGCCCTTGCGATAAATGCGCACGCACACGGCGACAAACGCAATGCCGATAACAGCCAGTACAACAATATCGATAGGTGCCACAGCAAGCCTCCTCTAGTTAACCACCACTTACTTTACCCCATTCTCCACCTGCCAAAAAGGGACAGGTATATTTTGGTCGGTTTTATCTGCGGAAACGCCACATCTCCCTCACCAAAAAGCCCGAGTGTCGCTGGGACACCCGGGCTCGTGGAAAGGGGCTGATCCTTATTCGGACTTAAGCGGAAACTGCAGCGGAAGCGGTGTTGGTCTCGTCCTCGTCGGTCCAAGCGTGCTTAGGCATGGGACGGAAAATCTGGAAGAGCATCGCAACCAGCAGAACGATGGCCACAATCGTCCAAATACCAAACTGGCCAAGGACAAGCAGATTGTAGAACTGGTTGATGAACAGGCCGATGACCCAGGCAAAGGCGCACTCGTAGCCGATGGCAATCGCGGTCCACTTGCCGGAGTCCATCTGGTTGCGGATGGTGCCAATGGCGGCAAAGCACGGAGCGCACAGCAGGTTGAAGGCGCCGAAGGCAACGCAGGCGCCCATGGTGGGGAACATGCCGGCAAACGCGGTCCACAGGCTCGGATCGGTCTCGCCCGCGTCGGCGACGGACAGCAGCGAGCCGGCGGTGGCGACGACGTTCTCCTTGGCGACAAGGCCAGAGACAGTCAGCGCAGTTGCCTGCCAGGTGCTAAAGCCGAGCGGGGCGAAAATCCAGGCGACCAGGTTGCCCAGCATGGCGAGCACGGAGTAGTCCATAAACTCCTCGGGGATGCCGTCCATCGCAGGCAGGAAGCCAAAGGAGCCGTTATAGCTACCAAAGTTGGAGAGGAACCAAACAACGACGGTGGACGCGAAGATGACCGTGCCGGCCTTCTTGATAAAGGCCCAGCAGCGCTCCCACACGTGCAGCGCCCAAGAGCGGATCGCCGGGAAGTGGTAGGCGGGAAGCTCCATAACGAACGGCGTCGGGCGACCGGCGAAGAGCTTGGTCTTCTTGAGCATGAGGCCCGAGGCGATGACGGCAAAGACGCCCAGGAAGTAGAAGAGCGGGCTGATCCACGCGGCGGTGGTGGAAGAATCGCCGATGATGGAACCCATGAGCAGGGCAATGATCGGCAGCTTGGCACCGCAGGGAATAAACGTGGTGGTCATGACCGTCATGCGGCGGTCCTTCTCGTTCTCGATGGTCTTGGTGGCCATGACGCCGGGGACGCCGCAGCCCGAGGACACGAGCATGGGGATGAACGACTTACCGGACAGGCCAAAGCGGCGGAATACGCGGTCCATGATGAAGGCGACGCGGGCCATGTAGCCGCAGTCCTCCAGGAAAGACAGCATCACAAAGAGCAGGAACATCTGCGGCACAAAGCCAAAGATTGCACCCAGGCCGCCGACGATGCCGTCGCAGACCAGCGAATCGACCAGGCCGCCGTCCTCGGTGCCGCCCGCCACAAGGGCGTCGTGCACCATGGTGGTGATACCCGGGACATAGGGGCCGTACTGTGCCGGGTCGACCGAGTCGGCATTGTCGCCCGCAGCCTCAACAGCTGCGTCATAGGCGTCGCGACCCTGACCGAGCACGTACCAGCCGTCGGTGCCGAAGAGTTGGTCGTTGGTGAAGTCAGTCACCGTGCCGCCGAGGGTAGAAACGGCGATGTAGTACACGCAGAACATGATCACGACGAAGATCGGCAGACCGAGGATGCGGTTGGTAACCACACGGTCGATCTTCTCGGAAGTGCTCATCTTGGCCGGAGCCTTGGTGAGGCACTCGTCGATGATGTGGGCAATCACGCCGTAGCGCTCGCCGGTGATGATGGACTCGGCATCGTCGTCGCAATCCTGCTCGCACTGGGCGACCAGCTGCTCAACGCGATCGGCCTTCTCCTTGGTGAGGTTGATGAGCTTGCAGGCGTCCGCATCGCGCTCAAACAGCTTGACGGCGTAGTAGCGACGCTTGTTGGCGGAAACGCTCGCCGGCAGGTTGTTCTCGATGTGGGTCAGAACGTCCTCGATAGAAGAATCGAACTTGTGCTCCGGCACCTGGCCCTTGGAAGCAGCGGACTTCTTGACCTGCTCGAACAGCTCCTTGATACCCTTGTTCTTAAGGGCCGAGATCATCATGACCGGGCAGCCGAGCTTCTTGGAAAGCTTGTCCGTGTCGATCTTATCGCCGTTCTTCTCCACGAGGTCGGCCATGTTGAGGGCAACGACCACGGGCAGACCGGTCTCGATGACCTGAAGTGCCAGGTACAGGTTGCGCTCCAGGTTGGTGGCGTCGACGACCTGGACGACCACATCGGGCTCGCCGCTCATGAGGTAGTCGCGCGAGCACTGCTCCTCGGGGCTGTAGGGGGAAAGCGAGTAGATGCCGGGGAGGTCCGTAATCGTGACGTTCTTGTCACTCAGGAGCTTGGCTTCCTTTTTCTCAACCGTGACGCCGGGCCAGTTGCCAACGTAGCCGTTGGCGCCGGTGATCAGGTTGAAAAGCGTGGTCTTGCCGCAGTTGGGGTTACCCGCCAGCGCGACATGGATCTGAGAATCCGCCATTCAATCCTTCTTCCTTGTGTGCCCGCGCTGCTTTCTCCGCACGGGCTGGATAATGTGCTTCAACATTGCAAATTTAAGTTAGAAAAACCTAACTTTATCTGCAGAAATATACATCGCGAGTCCTTACTGAACCTCGACGACGGCGGCCTCCTCCTTGCGGATGGAAAGCTCGTAGCCGCGCACGTTGATCTCGACCGGATCACCGAGCGGTGCAACTTTCACGACCTTGAACGAAGTGCCCTTGATGAGCCCCAGGTCCATAAGGTGGCGGCGAAGCGCACCCTCACCGTGAAGCTTGACGATGGTGGAGCTCTCGCCCACCTTAACGTCACCCAACGTCTTCATTTACTTGTCCCCCTTTCAGTGCGTACAGAAATACCGTCGACTAACCGACGGTCATGATGTGCATGGCAACCTTGGAATCGATGCCAAAGCGTGCGCCCAGCACGGTGACGATGATATTGGCGCCACTCGAGCTCACCACGTGGATTTCGTTGCCCTCGACAAAGCCGAGGTCCTTAAGGTGGTGCTTCATATCCTCATTGCCCTTTACACGAGACACGCGCACGGTTTCGCCCGCTTTTACCATCGAAAGCGGCATTGCCGGCATCTGCGGTCCGCAAGACATGAGTGGCTCCTAACGTCAGTTCGTCCTCAACATCGACGCGGTAAAAGTTAACCACGCCTATGTTCGCTTTAGTAAACTAACACGTGGTTAACTTTTTGGAAAGGGTCCCCATTCAGATTTCGAAAAAGTTTCCTATATGAAACAAAGAAGGCACCGCAAAGACTGTCTCTTTGCGGTGCCTTGTCATACCAATTTATGCAACAGAGGGGGCTGCCCCTTTGCCACATTATTGCGGTTAAAGCGAGAGGTTTCTGATCGACGTGACGCAGGAGGCCTCATCCACGCCCGAAACGCGGAACACGATGTCTTCGCCACATTCGCCGTAGAGAGCCATGAGCCCCATCACATCGCGGCCGTCGGTATGGCGATCGCCGATGCTGACCGATACGTTGCTACGATGCTTGGCAATAATGTCATAGAGCAGCGCAACCGGGCGGGCATGCAATCCCAACGGATCTTTAATCGTCTTTGTAAACTCGACCATGTCCCCTCCCACGACGTCGCACATTCGGCCGGCAAACCCAGCCACGTGGTAGTTATTGTAGCGTTAGATGCTTGTTGAGGGCGGGATGGAAACCGCATCCCACTTCGAGCGTCAACGATGGGACACAGTTTCCGCCACGTCCGGTCAACCTATGCCCTCGCAACGCCCGCGCATAAAAAACGAGGGAAGGCACACGTCCTTCCCTCGTTGCAAGCAATTTGTGGCCGCTCGCCTACATCAAGCGCAGGCTGACGTCCTTGAGCTGGGCGCCGGAAACGGCACTCGGGGCGCCCGACATGAGGTCGGAGCCGCTGGCCGTCTTGGGGAACGCCATGACGTCGCGAATGGAGTCGGAGCCGGTGAGCAGCATGCACACGCGGTCCAGGCCCAGAGCGAAACCGCCCATCGGGGGCGCACCAAACTTGAGCGCCTCCATGAGGAAGCCGAACTGAGACTCGGCGCGCTCCTCGGTAAAGCCCAGAAGCTTGAGCATGGACATCTGCATCTCGGCGTTGTGGATACGCATACCGCCGCCACCGGCCTCAAAGCCGTCCATGACAAAGTCGTAGGTGCAAGAGCCGGCTGCCAGCGGATCTGCCTCGATCTTGGCGATGTCGGTCTCGGTCGGCAGGGTGAAGGGCTGATGCTCGGCTGCATAGGCCTTGCGGTCCTCGTCCCAGTGGAACAGCGGGAAGTTGACGACCCACAGGAAGTCGTGGCCCTCGCGCTTGATCTCGAGCGCGTTAGCCATGTGGGAACGCATGCCGCCCAGGATCTCGTCGGAGAGCAGGCGCGGGCCGGCGGCGAACATCACAAGGTCGCCGGGCTCGACGTCCATGCGCTCGCGCAGGGCGGCCATCTCCTCGTCCGAGAAGAACTTGACGATGGGGCTGTTGATGGAGCCGTCCTCGCGGAATGCGATCCAGGCCAGGCCCTTGGCGCCAAACGTGGAAGCCACGCCGGCAAGCTTATCGATCTTGGCGCGAGCCCAGGCACCGGCGCCCTTGGCGTTGATGGCCTTGACGACAGAGCCCTCCTCGTTTGCGGCGGTCGCAAAGACCTTGAACTTGGAGTTGGCGAAGATGTCGGTCAGGTCGACCAAGTGCATGCCATAGCGGGTATCGGGCTTGTCGGAGCCATAGGTGTCCATGGCCTCCCAGTAGTTCATGCGACGCAGCGGCGTGGGCATCTCGACACCCATGCGGCCGAAGGCATCGGCAAGAACCTCTTCGAGCGCGCTCATAACGTCGTTCTGGTCCACGAAGGACATCTCGATATCGACCTGGGTGAACTCGGGCTGACGGTCGGCACGCAAGTCCTCGTCGCGGAAGCACTTGGCAACCTGATAGTAGCGCTCGACGCCACCGACCATAAGCAGCTGCTTCAGGAGCTGCGGGGACTGCGGCAGGGCGTAGAAGTTGCCCGGCTGGATGCGGCTGGGGACGATGAAGTCGCGGGCGCCCTCGGGCGTGGACTTGAACAGGGAGGGCGTCTCGACCTCCATGAACTCACGGTTGTGCAGCGCCTCGCGAATGGCAAAGGTAAAGTCGGAGCGCAGCTTGAGGTTGGCCATCATCTCGGGACGACGAAGGTCCAGATAGCGATAGCGCAGGCGGGTGTCCTCGCTGGTCTCGATGCCGTCCTCGATCTGGAACGGCGGGGTGACGGACGTGTTGAGCACCTCGGCGTGGTCGGTCAGGACCTCGATCTCGCCGGTGGCGAGCTTGGTGTTGGTGGTCTCCTCGCCACGGGCGCGCACGACGCCGTGAATCTTGATGGGCCACTCGGGACGCATGGTCTCGGCGATCTTAAAGGCGTCGCCGTCGGAGTGCTCGGGGTCGAAGGTGAGCTGCGTGATGCCCTCACGGTCGCGAAGGTCGCAGAAGATAAGGCCGCCGTGGTCGCGGCGACGGCTCACCCAACCGGTGAGGGTGACCTCTTCGCCCACGTTCTCGAAGCGAAGCTCGCCGCAGGTACGGGTGTGCATGGAATGCTCATCGATGGGACGGGTCTGGCTCATACCAGTGATCCTCCTTTATGGATCTGTGCCGCCCCGTGTCGTTCCGGGCGGCGTCGTACAGATTTGCCCAGCATGCGTAAACCGCGCAGCCAGACATGGCGTTCTATCTTATCGCACTCGCGTCGATGTGCCGCGAAAAAGTGGCTCCTGCCCAAAGACTTGACGGAGACGAAACAATTGACGCGCCGCGACACCCGCCCGCGCTCGTCACGTGCGACAATATGCCCCAATAAAACAGCACTCGGAAAGGCCCGCCATGACTGCACGCCTCATCGTTATGGATATCGACTCCACGCTCATCAACCAGGAGGTCATCGACCTGTTGGGCGAAGAGGCCGGCGTGGGCGAGCAGGTGGCACAGATCACCGAACGCGCCATGCGCGGCGAGCTTGACTTTAAGCAGGCGCTCGAGGAGCGCGTGGGGCTGCTCGCCGGCCTGGACGAGAGCGTGTTCGAGCGCACCTTTGAGCGCGTGTCATTTACCTCCGGCGCGTTGGAGCTTGTGCGCTCGGCGCACAGCAAGGGCTGGAAGGTCGGCGTGGTGAGCGGCGGCTTCCACGAGGTCGCCGACAAGATCGTGGCCGCTGCGGGCATCGATTTTTGCCTGGCCAATCGTCTGGAGGTCGTGGACGGCAAGCTCACCGGCAAGCTGGCGGCAGACATTGTGACCAAGGAGTCCAAGCTCGTTCAGCTGCTGGACTGGGCAGTCGAGTGCGGTGTCGACATGGCCCATACCGTCGCGATCGGCGACGGCGCCAACGACATCCCCATGATTCAGGCCGCGGGCACGGGCATCGCGTTTTGTGCCAAGCCCAAGACGCGCGAGGCCGCCCCGTTTGCCATCGACGAGCGCAATCTGATGCTCGCCATGGACATCATCCTGCGCGACTAGCCAATCCGTCTAGCAATTGAATCAGTCTGTCCTATAGTTTCCGAACAATTCTGTCTTAGTGTTCGGAAACATACCCTTTGAGTGCTAAACTTTGCGCCGTCGAAGGGAACATATATGGATAAGCGAGATCTAGAGCAGCTGCTGAGCGATGTTGCCGGCGGAGCAGTCACCCCTGCCGACGCCCTCACGCGCATCCAGACGGCTCCGACCGCCGATTTGGGCTTTGCGCAGCTAGACCTTTCGCGCGGGGTGCGCCAGGGAGCCGGCGAAGTTGTCTACGGCGCCGGTAAAACCGCCGAGCAAATTGCCGCCATTATCAAAGCATTACTCGATGCCGGCCAGGAGCGCATCCTGGTCACGCGCCTGGACGACGAAAAGGCAGCCCGCACCTCGGAGCTCCTCGGCAACGGCATCGACCTGGGATATGTCCCGGACGCCCAGCTCGCCCTGGTGGGTGGCAAGCCCTCCCCCAACGGCAACGGACGCATCGTCGTCGCCTGCGCCGGCACGAGCGACCTGCCCGTTGCCGAGGAAGCCGCGTTGACGGCCGAGTTCTACGGCAACGAGGTCGATCGCCTCTACGACGTGGGTGTCGCCGGCCTGCACCGCCTGCTCGCTCATGCTGAGGAACTTGCCCAGGCGCAGGTGGTCATCGCCATCGCCGGCATGGAGGGCGCCCTGGCGAGCGTCATCGGAGGCCTTGTGAGCTGTCCGGTCATCGCCGTCCCCACCAGCGTGGGCTATGGCGCGAACTTTGGCGGCATGGCCGCACTGCTCGCCATGCTCAACTCCTGCGCCAGCGGCGTTTCGGTCGTCAATATCGACAACGGCTTTGGCGCCGCCTATCAGGCAAGTCTTATCAATCATCTGAGCGCCGGCACGTCCTGCGCCCGCTAAGGAGCATTTCATGTCCAACCATCAGCACACGCTTATCATCGACGGCACCTCGGGCATCAGCGGCGATATGACCGTCGCGGCCCTGCTCGACCTGGGCGCCAGCGAGAAGCATCTGCGCGAGCAGCTCGCCACGCTGCCGGTCGACGGCTTTGAGATTGCCGTTACACGCGCAAACAAGCATGGCATCGACGCCTGCGACTTTGACGTTCAGCTGGCAGAGGAGCTCGAGAACCACGACCACGACATGGCCTGGCTCTACGGCAACGAAGCGCCTGCCGAGCACACGCACGAGCATGAGCACCACCATCATGATCATGGCGAGCATGAACACGAGCACTGCCACGAGCATGACCATGAGGCCCACGGTCATGGCCACGAGGGTCACCATCACGCCCACGGCCATCACCACCGTTCTTTGGCGGACGTCACCGCCATCATCGATGGCTCGCAGCTAAGCGATGGCGCCAAGCGTCGCGCGATCGCCATCTTTACCGCGCTCGCCGCCGCCGAGGCCAAGGCCCACGGCAAAACGCCCGAGACCGTCATGTTCCACGAGGTGGGCGCCGTCGACTCCATCGTCGACGTCTGCTCTGTCGCCATCTGCCTCGATGACCTTGGTATTGAGGACATCGTGGTCGAGTCGCTCTCCGAGGGTCACGGCACCATCCGCTGTGCCCACGGTCTCATGCCCATTCCCGTCCCCGCTGTCGTCAACCTGTGCCAGGCGGGCAATATCGCCCTCACGCCCGCACCGGTCGCCGGCGAGCTCGTGACGCCCACGGGTGCCGCCATCGTCGCCGCACTACGCACGTCCGAGCACCTGCCAGCCCGCTACCGCATCGAGGCCGTCGGCTACGGTGCCGGCAAGCGCCCTTACGAGGGCTGCTCCGGCACGCTCCGCTGCCTGCTCGTTCACGTGGATGCATAGCCATGGATGCCCGCAAGGCAAAAAGCCGCGCCGCTATTGTCACGGCGTTTTCCGAGCTCCTGCGCGAGGAGGACTACGGCAAGATCACCGTCGGCGACATCATCGCTCGCGCCCATGTGGGTCGGGCCACGTTCTACGGCCTCTTCAAGAGCAAAGATGACCTACTGTCCGAACTCGTGAGCGACATCTGCACCCACGCCCTCGACGACGATGGCACACCGCTCGATGATCCGCTCGTACAAGTCGAGCATATCCTCAACAACCTCTGGGAACGCCGCCAGGGCGTACGAGCCCTCGTAGCCGGCGCCGGTTCACGCGTCTTCGCCGACTGCTTACGCAAGACCATCATGTCACGAGCAGCCGAAACCGTCCCCACCGACCCAAACGGCCCCGCCGCCACCATGGACCGAAGCTTCCTACTACACCACATAGCCTCAAGCTTCGTAGGAATGGTCCAATGGTGGGCCTGGCACAACTTCGAAGCCAACAAAGCCAACGTAGCCAAAAACTACCTCTCAGCCATAGCGCCCCTCTTCAACTAAGTACCCGCTCAGCCCCAAAGCGCAACCCCCATCTCAAGGCGCCGCTCCACCCCAAGGCATCGAGCCTACCCAAAGTGCCGCCCGTCTCTCAAGGCCCATCGCAACAAAGCGCCCATCCCATTTAAATTCAGATATATATGTTGGGTTGCTTGCTCGAGCGCAACAAAGACCCCGCAGCTGGCCGCATGGGGTAACTTCCCAGCGCATTCCGCAGGACGAAAGAACCCCCGCCGCAC
>UQPI01000006.1 GCA_900542945.1 uncultured Collinsella sp. | reverse complement strand
TCGGTCTTTCCGATACCGTGACGGTCACGCCGGCGCAGGCGCTGACCGTCCAGACGGTTCCGGCATCTGACTTTCCCATGCAAAAGAATACGGCGTATCGGGCTGCGGTTGCTATGGCCGAGCATTATGGTCGCGAGGCAAACATCTGCGTGACGATTGAGAAGCGCATTCCATTGTGCGCCGGTTTGGGCGGCCCCTCGACGGATGCGGCCGCGGTCATTGTCGCCTTGGCGGAGCTCTGGGGCATTGATCGCACCGACTCCGCGCTCGACGACATTGCACGGGGCATTGGCGCTGACGTCCCGTTCTTTTTGCACGCGAGCCCTGCGTTCTACGTGGGTGGGGGAGACGTGCTGGCAACCGAGTATCCCGCACTGCCTGCGACACCCGTCGTGCTGGTTAAGCCGCGGAAGGCGAGCGTTTCGACAATTGAAGCCTATCGACGTTTTGACGAGGCCCCGGTGCCTGCGGACAAGCCCGGCGCGATGGCTTCTGCCTTGCGTGCTGGTGATGCCGAGACGGCATATGCGCTCATCCATAACAACCTGGGTGTCATTTCCGCACAGATGGAGCCGCAGATTCAAACGGTTCTCGATTGGCTGCATAAACAGGACGGCACCGTTGCTGTAGATGTGTGCGGATCGGGTGCCTGCTCGTTTGCCATTTGCGACACCGCCGCCATGGCCGAAAGGCTTGCCGACGCTGCCCAGCAAAACGGCTGGTGGTCCTGCGCAACGGAGCTTATCCCCAACACGTCTCAAATCGACGCGCTAAAGAAATAAAAATTTCTCTAGCACGCGGCGAAAATCTTTGTTAATATAGTCGAGCTAACGGGTTGTGGCTCAGTTTGGTAGAGCACTGCGTTCGGGACGCAGGGGTCGCTGGTTCAAATCCAGTCAACCCGACCAGAGCATGAGGAGGGACCGCTTCTTGCGGTCCCTTTTTTTAGCTATTGTTGTGATACCGCGATACCCGCGGTATACTCATCCGAGCTTGTCTCGCTGTATTGTGGAGGTCTACATGTTTGGACTGAGGGCTCCTGAGCTCATCATTATTCTCGTCGTTGTCCTGATTATCTTCGGGCCCAAGAACTTGCCGAAGCTCGGCAAGTCCCTCGGCTCTACCGTCAAGAATATCCGCGAGGGTATGGAGGGCGACGATAAGGCCGAGACCAAGCAGGCCGAGGAGGTCGTGGTCGAGCAGTCCGAGGAGGACAAGGAGATCGCTGAGCTCGAGGCCAAGCTCGCTGCTGCCAAGAAGAAGCAGGCAGAGGACAGCGACGCGGACGCAGAGTAGTCCCATCCCTTTGGGGTGAGCACCTGACCGGCTTGCCCGCAGGCTAGCCGGTCTTTTTCGTTTTGTTGACAGTTGATTGTTTGATCAGAGTTGGGGAGATATCCGTATGGACGCAAGCCAGATCGTACTGACCGCTGAGGGCCGCCAGAAGCTCGTCGAAGAGCTCGCTTGGCGTGAGGGCGATTACGCCAAGGAGATCGTCGAGGACATCAAGGAAGCCCGCGCGTTCGGCGACCTTTCGGAGAACTCCGAGTACGATGCCGCCAAGGACAAGCAGGCCCAGAACGCCGCTCGTATTGCCGAGATCCAGGCCATCCTCGCCAACGCTCAGGTTGCTGCCACCACGGGCGATCTGACCGTTTCCATCGGCTCCACCGTTTCTCTGATTGATCCCAACGGTGAGGTCATGGAAGTCACGCTCGTCGGTACCACCGAGACCAACTCGCTCGAGCACAAGATTTCCAACGAGTCTCCGGTCGGTCACGCCATCATCGGTCACGGTGAGGGCGACTCCGTCGAGGTCGTTACGCCTTCCGGCAAGACTCGCGTCTACACCATCGCCAAGATCGCACGCTAGACCACGGTCCCGCGTAAAGGTATGTTTTCGCTCCCTGGGACCGAATCCTGGGGAGCGTTTTAATTTGAGGAGCTAACTTATGGCAGAGAACCAGAACGCCGCCGATCAGGCATCGACGCTCAACGACGAGCGCGCCACCCGCCTGGCCAAGCGCGCCGCCCTGTTCGAGGCGGGCCAGAACCCCTATCCCGAGCACTCTGAGCTTGAGGACTACGTCGCCGATATCGAGGCTAAGTACGCCGGGCTTGCCGATGGTGAGGACACCGAGGACGTCGTGAAGATCGCCGGCCGCGTGGTCGCCAAGCGCGGTCAGGGCAAGATTATATTCATCGTCGTGCGCGATGCGACTGCCGAGATTCAGCTGTTCTGCCGCATCAACGACATGGACGAGGCTGCCTGGAGTACGCTCAAGGCCCTCGACCTGGGCGATATCCTGGGCGTGACCGGCGTGGTCGTGCGCACCCAGCGTGGCCAGCTTTCCGTTGCCCCTAAGAGCGCGACCCTGCTTGCCAAGGCCGTTCGTCCGCTGCCCGAGAAGTTCCACGGTCTTTCCGACAAGGAGACCCGCTATCGCCAGCGCTATGTCGACCTGATCGCCAACGACGACGTTCGCGAGACCTTCCGTAAGCGTTCGCAGATTCTCTCCACCTTCCGTCGCTTTATGGAGTCCGACGGCTACATGGAGGTCGAGACCCCCATCCTGCAGACCATCCAGGGCGGCGCTACTGCCAAGCCGTTCATTACCCACTTCAACGCGCTCGATCAGGAGTGCTACCTGCGTATTGCCACCGAGCTGCACCTTAAGCGCTGCATTGTCGGTGGTTTTGAGCGCGTGTTCGAGATCGGCCGCATCTTCCGTAACGAGGGCATGGACCTTACCCACAACCCCGAGTTCACCACGATGGAGGCCTACCGTGCCTTCTCCGACCTCGAGGGCATGAAGGCACTCGCCCAGGGCGTCATTAAGGCGGCTAACAAGGCCATCGGCAACCCCGAGGTCATCGAGTACCAGGGCCAGACCATCGACCTTTCTGGTGAGTGGGCCAGCCGTCCCATGACCGACATCGTTTCCGACGTGCTCGGCAAGCAGGTCACCATCGACACGCCGGTCGAGGAGCTTGCTGCTGCCGCGCGCGAGAAGGGCCTCGAGGTCAAGCCCGAGTGGACCGCCGGCAAGATTATCGCCGAGATTTACGATGAGCTGGGCGAGGACACCATCGTCAACCCCACGTTCGTGTGCGATTACCCCATCGAGGTCAGCCCGCTTGCCAAGCGCTTTGAGGACGACCCGCGCCTGACGCACCGCTTTGAGCTGGTTATTGCCGGTCACGAGTACGCCAACGCGTTCTCCGAGCTCAACGACCCGGTCGACCAGGCCGAGCGCTTTGCTGCCCAGATGGCCGAGAAGGCCGGCGGCGACGACGAGGCCATGGAGTATGACGAGGACTACGTGCGCGCCCTCGAGTACGGTATGCCTCCCGCGGGCGGCATCGGCATCGGCATCGACCGCGTGGTCATGCTGCTTACTAACCAGGCTTCTATCCGCGATGTCCTGCTGTTCCCGCACATGAAGCCCGAGAAGGGTTTCCAGTCCGGTGCCGCTGCTGCCAAGGCTGCAGAGGCCGGCAACGCCGCGAGCCCGTTCGTTAAGTCACTTAAGCCCACGCTCGATTACTCCAAGATCGCCGTTGAGCCGCTGTTTGAGGAGTTCGTCGACTTTGATACCTTCTCCAAGAGCGACTTCCGCGCCGTGAAGGTCAAGGCATGCGAGGCCGTCAAGAAGTCCAAGAAGCTGCTGAACTTTACGCTCGATGACGGCACCGGCACCGACCGCACCATCCTCTCCGGCATTCACGATTATTACGAGCCCGAGGACCTGGTCGGCAAGACCCTGCTCGCCATCACCAACCTGCCTCCGCGCAAGATGATGGGTATCCCCAGCTGCGGCATGCTCATCAGCGCCATCCACGAGGAGGAGGGCGAGGAGCGCCTCAACCTGATTCAGCTCGACGCTTCCATCCCTGCCGGCGCAAAGATGTACTAGGGGGTTACGCGGTTCTACGAACCGCGTAACGGCTCGACGCTGCGCGGGCCGCATTTGGACAATCTGACGTTCAACTTCAAGGGCGCGACCAGAAGGTCAGCGCCCTTTCGTTTCACGTCACCTTGTCTCAAATGCGGCCCGCTCGCTGACTTATGCTCAACCTGCGGCGCCATTTTGCTTGAAGGCACCTTGCTCGCTCTGGCGGGCTTTCGCTGTCCGTCCTCTATCTGCGGTGTTGCCCTGGTTGGCACTTAGGGACGTTCCTTTTCTGCCGGCACTTGGGGACAGTCCTAGTCGTTGGGGATCTACCGACGCATTGGGGGTTTGCGCCTTCTATGCATGACAGTCGTCTCTTTTATGTTTCCTTTAGCCGTTGCTGCCTAGGATGGGGGTTAGTCGGCAGGAAGGGAGCGTCTATATGGACGATGCGAGCGAGCGTTCAATCGAAGAGGAGATGCTCGATCAGTTCAATTACTTTGATGATGAGGACGAGGAGCTGATCGATCGCCGCGAGCCGGCGGCGCTCGATACTTTCGACCTTGTTGATGAAGAGCCCGACGAGGACGAGGTCGATTCAGCGGAACCCCCACAGTCTTCGCACCATGATTCGTTGCTCTCAAGAGTCCCTCTGCACCACGGTGTTCGTGCCGGTGCCCTTCATATGAAAACCGACTGGCGCCAGATCGTGACGGCAGGCGATGAGCTTGCCGTCGATGCGCCGCTCACCGATAAATCATCCATCATCTGCCGCACCGGCATGCTTATGCTGGCAAGCGGAACAGGTGCCTGGCGCGTGCGCGATACCATGAATCGTGTTGCTGCCGTACTCGGCGTCACGATTCACGTCGACCTGAGTCTCCTGTCGTTTGAGTGCACCTGCATCGAAGGCGGCCACTGCTTTAACGAGGTCGTCAGCCTACCCACAACGGGAGTCAATACTCATCGCATTTGGATGATGGAGAGCTTCTTAAAGGAAATCGAGGTTTACGGGCGCCGGTTTACCGTGCATGAGTACCACGAGATGCTCAAGACCGTTGAGAGTTCAAAACCCGATTACACTCCCTGGCAACAGGGCCTTGCGGCGGCCTGTGCTTGTGGCGCCTTTGTCTTTTTGCTCGGCGGCGGCCCTATCGAGATGGCTTGTGCATTTGTGGGCGCTGGTGTCGGCAACTTTGCTCGTTCCCATATTCTCAAGCAGGGCCTTGGCCAGTTTGGCGCGCTGACGATCGGCGTTGCACTCGCTTGCGTCTCGTATCTGCTGGCATTGCTCGGTCTTGGACAGGTCATACCGGGGGCAATGTCGCACCAAGAAGGCTATATCGGCGCCATGCTCTTTGTGATCCCCGGCTTTCCTCTCATTACGGCAGGTCTCGACATCGCTAAGCTCGACATGCGAAGCGGCATTGAGCGTCTTTCGTATGCCGTGTCGATTATTGTGATGGCGACCCTCGTGGGCTGGATGGTTGCCGAGTGTGTTGGCCTGGCGCCTGACGACTTTGCCCCGCTCGGGCTCTCACCGTTGGCTCTTACACTCTTGCGTGTGGTGATGAGCTTTGTCGGAGTATTTGGCTTCTCGGTTATGTTCAACAGTCCGATAAAGATGGCCGCGGCGGCAGGGCTCATCGGCGCCGTGTCCAATACCTTGCGCCTTACGCTCGTCGATGCGCCGACGCTGCTTCCCTTCCTGGGTCTGAGCGCAGGCATGCCTCCCGAGGCGGCTGCGTTTACCGGCGCGCTGGTATCGGGGCTGCTCGCGAGCCTGGCCGAAATTAAACTCACCTACCCACGTATCGCCCTCACGGTGCCATCGATTGTCATTATGGTGCCGGGCTTGTATCTGTATCGCTCGATGTATTACATGTGCACCTTCGACACGGTCAATATGCTCGGCTGGTTTGTGCGTGCAGTGCTCATTGTGGCGTTTCTGCCCGTTGGCCTGGGCGTGGCGCGTACGCTCACCGACCCTCGCTGGCGCCACACCAGCTAATTGGTGCAAGGGGGACAGGTTACTTTGCACCAAATGAGTTGCGGTGAAATAGGGACTGAATTGCTGCTTAAAGGGTCAAAACAGTCCGTATTCCACCGCAACTTATGGGGTCGGGGGATTATTGGTGCCCCGCATCTTCACAAACTCAACGCTTACGAAGCGCGGGGTTTTCGTGCTAGGCTGGTTCCACCACATAAGTAGTCGCAGACGCACGTATCACGGGCGGGCGAGATGAAGTCCCAACAGCTCCATCTCGCCCGCCCGTTTTTGTTGCGTGGTGCCGCGGCGTAACACAGAAAGGATTTTGCCCTTTATGCCTATCAACAAACGAGAGAGCCTGCTGTTCACCTTTATCATGTGCTTTTGCATGGTGCTCTGGATGAGCATCTACAACGTTGCCCTGCAGCATGGGGCCATCAACGGCGAGGTTGTTGCCGCCGCGTGGCTCGGCTTCCCCGTTGCCTACGTTTTTGCCATGTGCTGCGACTGGTTTGTCGCCAGCCCGCTCGCCAAGGGTTTCGCCTTTAAATTCCTGGTCACGCCGGGCAAGAGTTCGCCGCTTGCCATGACGCTCGCCGTCAGCTCCTGCATGGTCGTTCCTATGGTCATCATCATGTCGCTCTACGGTGCGTGCGAGGGCCTGTTCCACATGCCCGGCGGCCCGCTCGCCAACCTGCAGCTGCTGCCGATGATGTGGCTCGTTAACATTCCGCGCAACTTTATCATGGCTCTACCTTGGAACCTGCTGGTGGCCGGTCCGGTTGCTCGCTTTGTCTTCCGCCGCGCCTTCCCCATGGGCACGGTCTTTGCCGAGCCGCACATGGAGCTCGTGCGCATGCCGGGCGCTCCCGTTGCCGATGCCGTCAATGACGTTGCCGAGAGCATGGACGCCGAGCCCGCCTGCTAGACAGCAGTTCAAAACCAAACCGCCAAACGGACCCGAGCAATTCCTTTTTTGTAGACGTTGTCGCGCGGCTACGGGCGGGAAAGGTCCCAACGGTTAACATATACTCCATATGGGTAAAGAGACCAAAGCGCTGCCGCGGGGCGGCGCTTTGCGTTTGAAAAAACTAGCTCGTCTAAGAGGAACTAGCATGTTAGACCGTTTTACCGATCGCGCGCGTAAGGTCATGTCCATGGCCAAGCAAGAAGCGCTCGATCTTCACTCAAATAAGGTGGGTACCGAGCACCTGCTGCTCGCACTCGCCAAGGAGGACGAGGGCATTGCCGCCGAGGCGCTGCGTTCGCTCGACATCTCCTACGATGACATCATGGATACTCTCAAAGAGGTCCAGACCACGGTTCCCGAGCCCAGTGAGGAGACCGAGGCGGCCAAGCTCGCCTTTACGCCGCTCGTCATTAGCGTGATGGAGCGTTCATTCCGCGTGGCGCGTGAGAACAACCAGACCTACGTGTCGACCGAGCACTTGCTGATCGGCATCGTCGAAGAGGGCAACGGCATGGCCATGGACATCCTCATGCGCCTGGGCGTGTCGTCCGCCTCCATCAAAAAGGCTATCGAGAAACTCACCGCCAAGGACCAGGACAAGAAGCGTCCGCTCGCCGGTGCCGGTGCTGGTCGTCCCGGTGCGGGCCTGCCGTTCTTTAGCGGCTCGGATGCCTCTCAGCAAAAGGGGAGTGGTACCGATACGCTTAAGCAGTTCGCGACCAACCTTACGCAGAAGGCCCGCGACGGCGAACTCGATCCGGTGATCGGCCGCGAAAAGGAAGTCCAGCGTATGATGGAAATTCTTTCGCGTCGCACCAAGAACAACCCGCTCATCCTGGGCGATCCCGGCGTGGGCAAGACGGCCATCGTCGAGGGTCTGGCCCAGCAGATCGCCGCTGGCAACGTGCCCGAGAACCTCATGAACCAGAATATCTGGACGCTCGACCTGCCGGGTCTTGTCGCGGGCGCCAAGTATCGCGGTGAGTTTGAGGAGCGCCTCAAGAACGTGATCCAAGAGGCCACCGAGGCCGACGACGTCATCTTGTTTATCGATGAGATGCACACCATCATCGGTGCCGGTTCTGCCGAGGGGTCCATCGATGCGAGCTCCATGCTCAAGCCGGTGCTCGCGCGCGGTGCTTTCCAGATCATCGGCGCCACCACGGCCGAGGAATTCCGCAAGTACCTCACCAAGGACCCGGCCTTCGAGCGTCGCTTCCAGACCATCGATGTCGAGGAGCCGAGCGTCGAGGACACGGTCAAGATCCTGACCGCGCTCAAGCCGCGCTACGAGGAGCACCACCATGTGCGCTATACGCAGGGTGCTATCGAGGCCGCCGCGAACCTTTCCAACCGCTACATCCAGGATCGCTTCCTGCCTGATAAGGCAATCGACCTCATCGACGAGGCCGGTGCCCGCGCTCGCATCGCCGCGAATCGTGCGCCCGAGCCGGTGCGAGAGGCCGAGCATCGCATAGAGGAACTCAAGGCTGCCGCACAGGAGGCTACCGAGAGCGACGACATGAACAAGGCCGCCGAGATCACCGAGCAGCAGAAGGCCGCCGAGATTGAACTCGCCGAAGCCAAGGCCGCCTGGACCGCCGAGCTCGACGCCAGCCCGCTCACCATCGACGTGAGTCAGATCGCCGACATCGTGTCCGTGACCTCTGGCGTGCCGGTTTCCTCGCTCACCGAGAGCGAGAGCCGGCGCCTGCTGCAGACCGAAAGCGTGCTCAAGACGCGCATCATCGGTCAGGATGAGGCAGTCGAGGCCGTCGCCAAGGCCGTGCGCCGCAGCCGTTCGCCGCTCAAGGACCCGCGTCGCCCCGGCGGCAGCTTTATCTTCCTGGGTCCCACCGGCACAGGCAAGACCGAGCTCGCCAAGACGCTCGCCGAGTACCTCTTTGGCAGCAAGGACGCGCTCATCAGCTTCGACATGTCGGAGTTCGGCAGCGAGTTCGAGGTCTCCAAGCTCATCGGTAGCCCTCCGGGTTACGTGGGTCACGACGAGGGCGGTCAGCTTACCAAGGCCGTTCGTCGTCACCCGTATTCGGTCGTGCTGTTCGACGAGATCGAGAAGGCGCACCCCGACATCTTCAACATCCTGCTGCAGGTGCTGGAGGAGGGCCGCCTGACTGATAGCCAGGGCAAGACGGTCGACTTCCGCAACACCGTGATCATCATGACGTCCAACGTGGGCGCCCGCGAGATCGCACAGGATGCGAGCGTTGGCTTTGGCACCACCGGCGAGCAGGGTCTCACGTCGAGTGAAATCAAGGGCCGCGCGATGGGCGAGCTCAAGCGCCTGTTCCGCCCCGAGCTGCTCAACCGTATCGACGACATTGTGGTGTTCCAGAAGCTCACGGGCGAGAATCTCACCAAGATCGCGCACCTGCTGGTGGACGATCTGCGCCAGCGCCTGATCGCAAACGGCATGAACATCAAGCTCACCGATGCGGCCTACGACAAGATTGTGGCCGAGGGTACCGATCTTACCAATGGCGCACGTCCGCTGCGTCGTGCTATTCAAAAGCTCATCGAGGACCCGCTGTCCGAGGAGCTTCTGGCCGGCGAGTGGGGCGAGGGCGATACCGTCCTGTGCGACGTGGCCGATGGCAAGTTTGTCTTTAGCCACGGCACGGGCGAGATCCCGGCACCGCGTCCGGCGGGCACGCTCGGTGGCGATACCGCTCCGGCGGCGCCGCACACCGGAAACGCCGCGCCTGTGAGCAGTGGCGTGAGCTCGGGCCCCGGTGGCATGATGCAAGCCGGCTCTGGTGCGCTGTAGGGATTGAACATACCTTGTATAACGGGGGCGTTTCCGATAAGGAAGCGCCCTCATTTCTATTGAAATGCGCTTCAATCTGCCGTGCTATACTAAAATCGAGATATAGTATAGCAAAGGAGCTGATATGCCTACGTCAATACTCGACACGCGGCCAGTTCAGATGAACGTGCGTATAGATCGCCAGCTCAAAGAGGCGGGAGACGCCGTCCTGACTCATATTGGCATGACGCCGTCACAAGCCGTTCGGACACTTTGGGAGTATCTGGTCGTTAACGGACGCATGCCCTCGAAGGGAGACGCGGCGGCTCCGGTTTCTGACGGAGTGGAGCCCCAGCGCATGGAGTCAAGGGCCGCGCAAGGCAGCCATATCGTTCGCGATTCGTGCCTCAAATACGGCATCCCCATCCCTGAGTTCTCGGGAGACTATGACGACCTCTATGAGGAGGCCATGGCGGAGCGCTATCCCGAATGGGTGGAACTATGAGCACAGAAGGCGTCCTCAAGCTGTTAATCGATACCAACGTATGGATGGATTATTTTTCTGGCAGGTCCGACCGTACGGCAAATGTCGTCCATCTGATCGAGATTGCCGACGCCTCGGAGCGGATTGCCCTGTTTGCCTCGTCGCTTTCGGTCAAAGACGTTTCATATCTTGTCTCGGCGGCAATCAAGCAGGAGTGCCGAAGAAAGACTGGCTCACTGAGCGATAACGCCATTGCGGCGGCAGACGAAACGGCTTGGGCATGCGTTCGACAGATGCGCGAGCTAGCCCTCATCGCCCCGGTCGGTGCAGACGAGGTCTTCGACTCCTTTGTGTTCAAGTACCACCACAATGACTTTGAGGACGACCTGATGCTGGGCGTCGCCAATCGCATTGATGCCGATTACGTTGTGACGGAGGACAAGAATCTTATTAAACATACCAATGGTGTATGCATTAATGTTCAACAGGCGTTGAGGTTGGTTGAAGGGTCCAACGCCCCTTCGGCACGGCCCGTCTAGCCTGCTTTATCTTAATAAAGTGGCGTTTCCCCGCCGTTAGCCGATGATGCAAGGGCGCTCGGCGTTTTCGACTGGTTTATGCACGCAAAGTCTGGGAATATACAAGTCGCATGTCTTACTGTCTAACCAGTTGCGCCAAGGAGGCACCATGGATTACAAGATCACCGGCTACGAGCCCGCCCAGCTGTTCCATTTCTTTGAGGAGGTCAGCGCGATCCCCCGTGGGTCTGGCAACGAGAAGGGCATCAGCGATTTCCTGGTTGCGTTTGCCAAGGAGCGCGGCCTCGATGTGTACCAGGACGAGGTCTACAACGTCATCATTCGCAAGCCCGCTTCTGCCGGCGCCGAGAATGCCCCGACTGTGATGCTGCAGGGCCACATCGATATGGTGTGCGACAAGTTGGGCTCTGTTGAGCACGACTTTACGACCGACGGTATCGACCTGGTCGTCAAGGACGGCGTCCTCACCGCTAACGGCACCACCCTGGGCGCCGACAACGGTATTGCTGTCGCTCTGATGCTTACTGTGCTCAACGACGATTCGATCGTTCATCCCGCCCTCGAGTGCGTATTCACCACCGACGAGGAGACTGGCCTGGTCGGCGCCGAGACGCTCGACAAGTCCCAGATTAGCGCCCGCACCATGATTAACCTTGACTCCGAGGAAGAGGGCGTTGCCACCGTCAGCTGCGCCGGCGGCGTCGTTGTTACCTACACCTGCCCCATCGTGCGCGAGCACAAGACCGGCAGCACCCTCACGCTCGACATCTCCGGCCTACTGGGTGGTCATTCCGGCAACGATATCAACCTGGAGCGCGGCAACGGCAACCTCATCATGGCCCGCATCATCGACCGCCTGATGGTCGCCGGCGAGCCCGCCATCGTTAGCTTTAACGGCGGCACTAAGGACAACGCCATCAACCGTGAGTGCAAGGCCGAGCTGGTTTACGCCGACCACGCTGCCGCCGAGGCCGCGGCCCAGATCGCAAAGGACATCATCGCCGACGTCACTGCCGAGCTCGAGGTCTTCGACCCCGGCTTTACCTGCACCGTCGAGATTGCCGACGACGCCGAGGTCGAGGCCATGGATCAGAAGTCCGCGCTTGCCCTCATCCGCGCCCTGCGTCTTGCCCCTAACGGCGTGATTCGCCGCAACGTCGCCACCGACGGCTCCGTCGAGGTTTCCTCCAACATCGGCGTGGTCGCCACTTCCGACGACCAGGTCAAGATCATGCTGTCCCCGCGCTCCTCGATCACCTCACTGCAGAACGAGTTCAAGGACCGCCTGCAGACGCTGGCCGATGTCTTGGGCTTCGACGCCAAGTTCGAGTTCGAGTATCCCGGCTGGAGCTATGCCGAGCATTCGCCGGTCCGCGACGTTTTTGTCGAGAGCTATCGCGAGCTCTTTGGCTCCGAGCTGCGCATCGAGTCCATTCACGCCGGCCTTGAGTGCGGCCTGTTTGCTGAGGCCCTGCACAGCCTGGACGCCATCGCCGTGGGCCCGACGCTCTCCGATGTCCACACCCCGGACGAGAGCATGGAGCTCGCTTCTGCCGAGCGCTTCTACGAGCTGCTCATCGACGTCCTCAAGCGCCTTGCCGCGTAAGGGTCGCGCTAGCAGCAGTTCGAGCCACGTGCTAGCGGATTGCAAATGACATTACGAGAGGGGGCATCCGAACTTTTGCGACGGGTGCCCCCCCTCTTCTTTTAAGAAATGTGGATTGATTGGCGCCTAGCCCATATCCGCCTTGATGAGGTCGAGGGTGCGCTGGCAGTTTTCGCGGACGGGGCCGAGCATGTGCTCGCGCAGGTCCGCCATGCCGGGCAGGTCGGCGTATTCGTCCATGATCTCTTCCATGCAAATGGGCACCTCGTAGGCGAGGTCCATCATGGTCGCAAAGCAAAACTTCTCGGATAGCCCGGCATCGGTGAGCGCCGCCTCCAGCGCGGGGTCGCCCATACCGTGGTATCGGCGGATAGCGCCTGGACCGATGCGCCCCACTCGATTTTCGCCGCCAACGCTCATGGCAAGGCGCGCCCGGCGGCGCATACGCTCGTACGCCAAGCCCGATGCGACATCGTACATGGGTGCGAGCGCTGCGTTTGTGCCTTTGCCTAGGATGAGCGAGTAGTTTTTAGCGTGTGCGTCAGGCGCTCCGATAATGGCGTTATAGAACAACATATAGGTAAAAAGCACAAGATTCATGTGGTGGGGGACTGTGTTAATCAGTCGTTCTTGGATGTCTCGCGTGGTTGGTCCTCCGTCGGCGGTGTATTTCTGGCTTGGCAATACACCGAGCGCCTGGCAAAAGTCCTCCTGATGCAGCCTTTCGATATTTCCGCTGCTATTGACCATTCTGTCGTACCGTTCAACGACGAGCGCGGCTTCGTCTTCAAATGTGCAATAGGAGACGTTGGCAGTTGGAATGCCAACACGCCGAGCCGTTTTCATGCAGACGAATTCGTTTAAGGCCTGATGTTTGAACCCAACGACACCATTTTTGAAGATATGGGTAGTGGGGGATGACCCTAGACATTCGCACCATTGGCCATCATGCCAAGCTAGTGCAAATTTGCCTTGGTTGCCGCCCAGGGACCAGCTTTCGTTGGGGCCCATCCATGTCTCTCTTTCGTCATCGCGAATTGCTTTGAGCTTGTGAGCGATTTGAGAATTGGTAAGCGGGCGGTATGCCGAGACCCTGCCGCGGGCGGCGCCTAATTGATCGGTTCGACAAAACTGAACGGCCCCTGCGCAGTCAAGACCGATATGGCACAAGAGGGCGACGGGGTTGTTGGATGCAACGTCATACTCGGCGGCAATAGCGCGACGCTGCTCTTGACTGTCGGGCAAAAGGCCAAATAGGAACGGGCGGACGATGTTATGGCCATACGTGCGATTGGAAAGCGGCATTGTTAGCGATAGCGGTGCTCCGCGATAGGTTGGGGCGTATACAAAGCTGCAGAGTCCATGCTCGTCTTGCCGGAGAGTGCCTGCGATTTCGCCACAAATGAGGGTTGCAAGCTCCATCTCTGCCATTTATTTCACAACCTTACAGCCAAAGGAGAGGTCTGAAGTGTCGGAAAGGCCTTGCTCGGCTGCGATTTGGGCCAGCAGGGCACCATAGGAAGATGGCGTTCCTTGTCGGGCGGGTCGTCTGCCTACGCTTGGCTTTGGCAGAGCATTCGAGTTCGCGATAGGGAGGTCCGCTATCGTCGTCGGATGTTCGGAGGGCGATGCGGTGGAGTCGTTATCGCTTTGCGCAAAGAGACCTATGTCGAGTGCGTTAAAGACGGTCAGTAACTTGTCGAGCCGAATACCCGTGGCGTCTCCTAGCTCGAGCGATGCGAGCAGGCGCTCCGAAACGCCGGCTTTTTTAGCGAGGGCCGCACGGGTGATTTCCTGCGACTCGCGTGCCTGACGCACATAGATGCCAGCTTGGCGTGGTGTGGTGATGGGAAGGGTATCCATGGCGATCTCCAACATGCAGACTTTTGCATATCAGTATGACATGCAAAAGTCTGCACGAAAAGGCCTCATGCAAAACTTTGCATGAGGCCTTGTACTGGCGTTGAGTTTTGAGCGATTGTGTTTGGCGTTACAGCGCCAAAATCCCCAGATGCTCAAGCAAGATCTTAAGTCCGATGAGGATGAGCACGATGCCGCCCACGATGGTGGCAGGTTTTTCGTAGCGCGCGCCAAAGGTGTGGCCGATCGCTACGCCGGCGACGGAGAAGATAAACGTTGTGACGCCGATAAGCGATACAGCGGGAACGATGTCAACCGAGAGCGCCGCAAATGAGATGCCTACGGCTAGGGCGTCGATTGAGGTGGCGATGGAGAGGATCAGGTACTCGCCCAGGTCAATCTTTTCGGCATCCTTGCCGTCGCCTGCATTCTCGTCCTTGGTAAAGGCTTCCCACAGCATTTTGCCGCCGATAAAGGCCAAAAGGATAAAGGCAATCCAATGGTCGATGGGTCCGATGATGCCCATGAATTGACTGCCAAGCGCCCATCCGATTACGGGCATGCCGGCCTGAAAGCCGCCAAAGAACAGGCCGAGCACCACGGCGACTTTAAGGTTGATCTTCTTCATGCCAAGGCCCTTGCAGATGGATACGGCAAAGGCATCCATCGAAAGGCCAACGGCGAGCAGCACGAGCTCTGCGAGTCCCATAGTCTGGCTCCCTCTCTGCGGGCGGGCCCGCGTGTACCTCTTGGGGGAGTAACAAAAAAGACCCGTGGCGTACGCGTTGCGCGCACAGCCACGAGTCTCGTTCATTAAGGCAAGCCAGGCCGCATCGGCCAGTGTGTTGACTTGCCGCGCCACCGGAGGCGAACCCGATCACGCGACTACTCCCTCATTTATGCGAATCCCGATGCTACCACATAAGCAGCTCATTTGGATTGGGGCTCTCAGCTGTGTTCGCTCATTCTGTAAGCATCGGATTTTGCGGGCGTCACAGAGGCAAACCGTGAGAAACTTATTGACGTTTATGGAGCGTATACGATGGGAGCGATGCCTTGGATAAAAACGAGCTGCAAAAGCGTATGGAACAGGCCATCCGCCTGACGGCACCTGGCCAGCCGATCCGCACCGCCCTCGACATGATCATTGCTGGTCACCTGGGCGCTCTTATTTGCGTCGGCGACACCGAAAACGTGCTCGCTGCTGGTAACGACGGCTTCCCGCTCAACATTTCGTTTACCTCGAACCGCCTGTTCGAGCTTTCCAAGATGGACGGCGCCATCGTCATCGACGGCGACCTCACCCAGATCCTGCGCGCCAACTTCCACCTCAATCCCGATCCCTCGCTTGCCACGAGTGAGACGGGCATGCGTC
The DNA here is from genome assembly GCA_900542945.1 of uncultured Collinsella sp. Taxonomy (GTDB): domain Bacteria; phylum Actinomycetota; class Coriobacteriia; order Coriobacteriales; family Coriobacteriaceae; genus Collinsella. The sequence goes on along the minus strand of UQPI01000006.1, from coordinate 48,507 downwards.
ACCGCACCGCCGCCCGCATGTCGGTGCTCACGGATGCCATCGTGATCTCGGTCTCGGCCCGTCGTGCCGTCGTCAACGTGTACGTTCACGGCAAGAGCTACGAGATCCAGCCCGTCACCACCATCATGAGCTCGGTCAACCAGCTCGTCGCCACGCTCCAGACTACCCGTCAGTCGCTCGACCGCTCCCTGCTGCGCCTGACGGCCCTCGAGCTCGACGACTACGTTACGCTCGCCGACATTACCGGGATTTTCTCGAGCTTCGAGATCATGCAGCAGGCTAAGACCGAACTTAAGGATTGCATTGTCAAGCTGGGCAACCAGGGCAAGCTCGTGCAGATGCAGCTCGAGCAGCTCGCCGGCTCCAGCATGGATACCGAGTACGACCTGATGATTCGCGACTATGCGAGCGATTCCTCCGAGGCCAATGCCGAAAAGATCCGCGCCAACCTGAGCCGTATGACGCCCAAGGACTTGTCCGACCCGCAGCATGTGGCGGCGGTTCTGGGTTACGACGACCTGGACGAGGACTCCGTCATGACACCGCTGGGCCTGCGCACGCTTTCGCGCGTGTCCGTCGTGCGCGACGGCGTGGCCGAGAAGATCGTCGACGAGTATGGATCGCTGCAGGAGCTCATGGACGACATCAGCGAAGATCCGGAGCGCCTGGGCGACTTTGGCGTCAACAACCCTGCCATTCTTGCGGACTCCCTGTACCGCATGAAGGGCACCAAACAGGGGAACGCATAATGGCGCCCGTATGCGCCGTGGTCGTTGCCGGTGGCAGCGGCCAGCGCTTTGGTAACCCCGGTGGTAAGCAGCTCGTCAATGTAGCGGGCCGTCCGCTTATGAGCTGGTCCATCCGCGCATTTGACCGTAGCAATAAGGTCGGCCATATCGTCGTGGTTTGCCCTGCCGAGCGCCGTGCCGAGATGCGCCGCCTGGCCATCGACCCGTTTGACTATGGCACGCCCATCAGCTTTGCCGATGCCGGCGATACCCGCCAGGATTCCACCCGTGCCGGCGTGCATGCGGTTCCGGCGGGTTTCGAATATGTCGCCATTCACGACGGCGCTCGTCCGCTCATTACCACCGAGGCCATCGATCACGCTGTCGACGTGCTCGTGAGCGACCGTGCCCTCGACGGTGTCGTGTGCGGTCAGCCCGCAATCGACACGCTCAAGATCGTCGACGGCGACAACATCGTCGAGACGCCGCCGCGCGAGCTGTACTGGGCCGCGCAGACGCCGCAAATCTTTAGCGTCGATGCCATGAAGCGCGCCCATACCGCAGCTATCGCCGAGGGCTTTATCGGGACCGACGATTCTTCGCTGGTCGAGCGCATGGGAGGACGCGTTCGCTGCGTCCAGAGCCCGCGCGACAACCTTAAGGTGACGGTACCCGAGGACCTGCGCCCCGTAACCGCGATTCTGCTCGGTCGCATGGCCGAGGGAGAGGACCTTCCCCATGTTCAGTAATCTGCGCATTGGACACGGCTACGACGTTCACCGTCTGGTGGAGGGGCGTCGATGTATCATCGGCGGGGTTGACATTCCCTACGAGCGCGGCCTGCTGGGCCACTCGGATGCCGATGTGCTCGCGCACGCCTTGGCCGACGCCATTTTGGGCGCCTGCCGCGGGGGAGACATCGGCAAGCTGTTCCCCGATACCGACCCTGCCTACGAGGGCGCCGACTCGATGGTACTGCTTGCCCGCGTAATGAACTATGCGCGCGAGCTGGGCTTTGAGTTTGTCGATGCCGACTGCACCATTGCCTGCCAGCAGCCCAAGATCACCCCGCACCGCGATGCCATGCGCGCCAACCTCGCCCATGCTCTGGGCGTTGACGTCGAAAACGTGGGCGTCGCCGCCACTACGACCGAAAAGCTCGGCTGGGAAGGCCAAGGCGAGGGAATCGGCGCCTGGGCCGTCTGCCTGCTACAGAAAACCGTTAAGGAGTAACGAATGCGTATCTACAACAGCGCTACCCATAAAAAGGAAGAGTTCCAGCCCATCGAGTCCGGCAAGGTCCGCATGTACGTGTGCGGCCCCACGGTCTACGACAACATCCACATCGGCAATGCCCGCACGTTCATCAGCTTTGATGTGATCCGCCGTTGGCTCATCGCGAGCGGCTACGAGGTCACGTTCGCCCAGAACCTCACCGATGTCGATGACAAGATCATCAAGCGCGCCAACGAGCAAGGCCGTACGGCTGCCGAGGTCGCGACGGAGTTCTCCGACAAGTTCATCGGCGTCATGCGCGCCGCCAACGTGCTCGATCCCGATGTGCGCCCCCGCGCAACCAAGGAGATCGGCCCCATGATCGCCATGATCAAGACGCTTATCGAGCAGGGCCATGCCTATGCTGCCGATAACGGCGATGTGTACTTTGCCGTGCGCAGTGATTCCAGCTATGGTCAGGTCTCGGGCCGCAACATCGACGACCTTATGGTGGGCGCGCGCATCGAGGAGAACGAGGACAAGAACGACCCGCTCGACTTTGCCCTGTGGAAGGCCGCCAAGCCCGGCGAGCCCAGCTGGCCGAGCCCCTGGGGCGAGGGCCGTCCCGGTTGGCACACCGAGTGCGCCGCCATGGTGCATCGCTACCTGGGCACTCCGATCGACATCCACGGCGGCGGCTCCGACCTTGCCTTCCCGCATCACGAAAACGAGTGCGCCCAGGCCACCTGCGCCTGGCACCAGGGCTTCTCCAACACCTGGATGCACACGGGCATGTTGCTGGTCGACGGCGAGAAGATGTCCAAGTCGCTCGGCAACTTCTTTACGCTGGCCGAGGTGCTCGAGCAGCACTCTGCCGCGGCTCTGCGCTTGCTGATGCTGCAGACGAGCTATCGCTCGCCGCTCGACTTTTCTTGGGAGCGCCTGGAGGGTGCTGAAAACTCGCTCACGCGTATCGCCGGTACGGTCGAGAACCTGCGCTGGGCCGCGAACCATGCGACGGCCGATGCCGATGAGGCAGCATCCGAGGCGTTTGCCGCCAAGGCCGCCGAGACCCGTGCCACCTTTAAGGAGTGCATGGACGACGACTTTAACACCGCCGGCGCCATGGGTGCCGTCTTTGGCTTTGTGACCGAGTGCAACCAGTACCTGGAGCAGGCGGGCGACGCTGCCGACAAGACCGCTGCCCTGGCCGCCGCCGATACGCTGGTCGAGCTGCTCGATACATTTGGCGTTGAGCTCCCCGAGCCCAAGGTCGAGTTGCCGCTGGGTCTGCTAGGCGTTGCCGCCGGCTTGGTCGCCTACACGGGCGACGACGTGGACGAGGCCGCTGCCAAGATTCTCGAGGCCCGCGCCGAGGCCCGCGCCGCCAAGAACTGGGATCTGGCAGATGCCATCCGCGACCAGCTCAAGGACCTGGGCCTCACGATCGAGGATACCGCCGCCGGCACTCGTATTAAGACTCTCTAGTATTTGTCGACCGTTCGAGGTGCGGCAGATTGCCTTGAAAGAGGAGGGCATAGACCTGGTGGTCATGCCCGACGATTGAAAGGCAAGGTGCCGTGGCTCGGACGGTCGATTCTTGTTCGTTATCTATTTAAGGAGGTCGCTATATGGCCGACAATCGCAAGCGTGCGTCTCGTGGCGGCAAGCAGGCTGCTTCTGGCTCGCGTCCGATTCGCCGCAATGATCGCGCTGCCGCTCCCAAGGGCCAGCGCGATCGCGCCCAGGCCGCACGTCCGCAGCGCGATCGCAATCGCGACGCTGTCCAGGCTCCCAAGGGCGAGTTTATCGAAGGCCGCCGCGCCGCCGCCGAGGCGCTGCGTACCGGCTTTCCCGTCAAGTGCGCGCTCATCGCCGAGGGCGGGGAGCGCGATGCCGCCCTGTCTCGTCTGGTCGACGACCTCAACGCCGCGGGCGTCCGCATTAAGTATGTGCCGCGCGCGCAGCTCGACGCACTGTCGAGCCATGGCGCTCACCAGGGCATTGCGCTCGAGGTTGGAAACTTCCCCTATGCCGATGTCGCCGATATCCTCGACCGCGCGGGTGACGGTCCGGCGCTCGTCATCGTGCTCGACCATGTGACTGACGACGGTAACTTTGGCGCCATCGTGCGCTCCGCCGAGGTCGTGGGCGCCGCGGGCGTCGTCATCGCCAACAAGCGTGCCGCCGGCGTGACCGTGGGCAGCTACAAGACCTCAGCCGGCGCCGTCATGCATCTGCCTATCGCGCAGGTTCCCAATATCGCCCGTGCACTCGATGACCTCAAGGCCGCTGGCTTTTGGGTGGGCGGTGCCTCCGAGCACGCCGAAGGCAGTTGCTGGGACGCCCCCTTCGAGGGTCGCGTGGCGCTCGTCATGGGCTCCGAGGGCGACGGCATCTCGCGCCTGGTGCTCGAGAAATGCGACTTTTTGACCAAGCTTCCCCAGCGCGGCATGACCGAGAGCCTCAATGTTGCCCAGGCGACCACGGCGCTGTGCTTTGAGTGGCTGCGCCGCAACGCCGGCGAGCTCATGGGGGAGGAGTAGCGCATGTCCAAAAAGAACCGTGCCAAGTCCAAAGCCAAGCGCTTTGGCGAAGGCTCGGCCAAGCCGATTGTCTCGGCCGCGACCTACGGCGTGGGCGGCAATGCGTTTGCACAGGCTATCGCCGATCCGGTCTCGACGGTGCACTCCAACAAGCCCGAGCTGCTGGTGGTCGACGGTTACAACGTGATCCACTGCACGCCGCGCTACGAAAAGCTCGTCTACGACCATTCCGACGATTCGTATTCCAGCGACGTTCACGATATGGCGCGCACGGCGCTCATCAACGACGTTGCCGCGTTTGCCCAGGGCCGCTACGAGGCCGTAATCGTGTTTGACGGTGCGGGCAATATCTCCAGCGAGCGTCCCAACCTGCCGGCCCGCGGCGTGCGCATCGAGTTTTCGCCGACGGGCGTCTCTGCCGACACCGTGGTGCAGAAGCTCTGCATCGAGGCACGTGAGGAGGGCCGCGCATGCTCCGTGGTATCGAGTGATGGCACAATTCAAGCCGTCGTCATGGGCAAGGGTGTCACGCGCATCTCGAGCCGCATGCTGGTGGACGAGATCAAACAGATCGATAACGACGTTCACGAGGCAGAGGAAGCTCCGCAGATCAAGATGACTCTGGGCAGTCGCCTGAGCCCCGATGCCCTGGCCAAGCTCAAGGCCCTCCGCGGGAGGTAGGGGAGCTGACGGTGCGACGCTGTCTCGCTAACTCCATTCAGCGATGTCGATCATTCTACGGAGGCGCCATGTAAGTGCCTCTTTTAGATATGGCAGCCTTGCCGTGAGCGCGTCGTTTCTGGACAGAATCTCGAGTGCCTCGTCAACGAAGCCTTCGAGTTTGTCGCCGTTAAACCAGCTCATATCCTCAACAAGCAGCATTTGTTTCGCGGGGCTTGAATGAAACTGCGCGCTGGTAAAACTGTGCTCTCCTGCCCGAAGCTCCTCAAGAGAAATGTTGCACCAGAGCGATGAGCCCGAATCGAAGATGGGGGCAGGTCTGCAGGTTAGCGTGTTGACGTTTCGTACAAGGCCAAAGTTACGCCAATGGCGGTCATAGTTGGCGATGATGTCGTCGCATACAATCATGCGGTCAAGGGCATCCTTGACGCCTGTCACCCCGAGCTCTTCGCAGTTTGCTACATATCGCTCGTAGTCGGTTAGCCGTTCATCTGCGTTTGCGTGCTGGTTTACATAGAACGCAGGGACATACTCTTCTTCATCAGTTAAGAAGACATCGCATATGCTCAGGGCAGAAGTACCCACGCCTTCGAGCGAATAGGGTACATAATCGCAAGCGTTTAGGATGCGACGGTGAAGTGCAGTCGCCACCATCTCGTTATAGGGTTCCTGGTTTAGATGCGCACCTGCCTTGTGGAGGATTCGACGGTCACCCTCGCATGTCCAGTACTTTTGAAGATTGCCGTCCGAGGTGTTGTCGGGCTTTGCGGCAGCCGCCTTGCCCTCTGGGGCGAAGGGCGCGATGCTGAGAGAGACGTCGTCAAAAGCATTATTGAAGAAATTGATATCTTCCCACGCGAGACCGGAGTCTTGGGGCCTAATCCAATACTGGTCGGATAAGGAGAGACCAAGATTTCGCTGTACGAGTTCATCGGGAACATCGACTGCGGCTTCTGCAAGCAGGGAGGCTAGCCCAATGCGTGCGAGCGGGATACCGCGGCCGCGCCACCAGATGCGGAAGGAGTCGAGCGATATGGGGCTATTAGGGCCAAATACTCCAATAGGGGCGTGGGCGTAATCGATGTCGGCACCGATGTGGGTAAAGTCTTTTCGCGATGTGCTGTAGACCAGCTGGGCGACCTCGTGCGTGCGATTCATGAGGGTGAATGCGATCTCGCTTTTCCCGTGTCCACGACGAGGCCGTCCCCCTCTTTTGGTTGCGGAGCGGAGTCGCGTGTCCACGCTGTCTTTGTCGATAAGCCACACGCCAGAAGCCTTCCGGGCCTCAAGTGCTCCGTTTTTTATGAGCTCCTGCACCCTGCGCGGAGTGATGTCGAGCAGTTCGGCGGCTTCCTTGGTAGTTAACATCGCGAAACCCTTCGCCAGAACGAATAGTTTTATCTATTTCATTGTAATTAAAACTATTCGTTTTGACGAAGGGTTTTAAGATTGAGGGCGAACTGACAGAAATGAACGGGCCTGGTACGTGTTGTTGCTGGATTTTGCATATTTGTATAACGCTGTGCGTCCTGTTGCGCCTCGTCCGCAATTCCTTTATTCTTAATTGGCTTCGCGCGAAAGCGCCAAGTGTGCCAGTGTGGCGCAACGGTAGCGCAACTGATTTGTAATCAGTGGGTTGCGGGTTCGATTCCTGTCACTGGCTCCATGAGTTTTCGCAGGTCAGAGGCGATATAGCCTCTGATTCTGCCTTCTCATGCAACAGCTCATGCAACAAATATGCAACAATTAAATCTGAAAGTGCACTTGTGTGCTTTGCAACCGATGCTCATTGTCAATAAACGCGTGCAATGAGGCGGGAAAAGCCAAGCTTACAGTTGCTGTCTCCATTAGAGTTTTGGGCTTTGTGTCTCCAACTGGGATAGAGTGGAAAGTGACCAAGGCGCTGAGAGCTCCGATGCCGCTTCTCGAAAGATCGCACGCCGTGCACGGCTCTCTTTCCTGTAGCCCATGGGTATTACTATAGTCTAGATTTAATTCGGCGCGAGAAGTCAAGAGCGACAAGGATTTCCCGTCGTTTGTGAGCAAGGCGATTGAAAGGACCCATGATGATTAATAGCGTAGAGGACCCAACGGTTGCCAATATTCTGTCGACCGATATGCTAAAAATCTATGACATTCCTCGTTACCAGCGCGAATACACTTGGAATCAGCGCGACTGGGCGAATCTCTATGATGATATCACCCAAAACGACGCCGGTTACTTCCTGGGCTCGTTTATTGTCGTGAACGGGACCGTGAATTCCAAGATGGATACCATTCACTATGAAGTTATCGATGGCCAGCAACGCCTGACGACGCTCAGTCTTCTCCTTGCCGCCCTCTATACTCGCATCATGGAGCATAAGGATTCTATCGATGACGACATGATGTTGGACGATATTCGACCCTTGCGCAATCGTCTGATCTTGAAATCTGACAAGTCAATCACGCGCGTTATTCCTCAGGTTCAGAATCATAACCTTGAGGATTACCGCTGGATTTTGAAGGAACATATCGGCTTAGATACGGTTATACAAAAGCCGAAGTTCCTTGGTCTAAGAAAGATGTCTAAGGCATTCAACTATTTTTACGATCGGCTGGGTGAGGACGTTGAGGGCAGGGATGGAATCGAGTGCGTTCGCTGCCTCCTTGATATCTGCAGGTTGGTGTGTTCGGCGGTCGTGGTCCAGATTACCGTCGATAGTCATGCTGACGCCTACACCTTGTTCGCGTCCCTGAACAACCGCGGTGTTCCCTTGAGCGCCGTTGACCTTATCAAGAACATGCTTCTCGGCAAGGTTGCCGGGGTGGATGACGGACAGCTCAACTATTACTTTGAACGCTGGCAGGAAGTGCTCCACAATCTCGGCGATGACTACAAGACGCAGGAACGCTTCTTCCGCCAGAACTACGACGCCTTCCGCCGGGAGGTGAACAAGCCATTTATCGGCGAATCTGGTTCCCAGCTCCCCCTCGGTTCCGTTGCCACGCGGTCCAACCTTCTGAAAATCTACGAGAAGCGGATGGAATCTGATGACGGCGCCCTTAAGGTGTTGGACGAGCTGACCGAGAATTCCGCACTCTATTCGAGGATCATTGGACTCGATCAAGAGAGCCCGGATTCCGAGCTTTCGCATCAGCTTTTGGAGCTTTCGAGAGCGCAGGGCGTCGCATCTTACCTGTTGCTGCTGTTCCTCTTTAAGAAGCAGAGCCAATTGGAGCTAAAAGATGAAACCCTCGCGCTTCTTGTTAAGCTCCTCGTCTGCTTCTTTGTCCGGCGCAACCTCACCGATACACCTCCCACACGTGATCTTGAGAGACTCTTCATCAGTATTTGTGAGAGCCTCGAAAGCGAGGGGCTCAAGGGCATTGCAGCCGCGGAGTACATCAAGAAGCGTCTCGTCGATGTGTCTGCCAGCGACGCTTTCTTCAAAGAACGTCTTGAGGGGCCGATTTACGACGTCAATCCCGATATGACGCGCTACATCCTTACTGTTATCGCATCTCCGAGCGTTACGAAAGAGATGAAGCCACTTTGGGAACGATACGCCTCCGGAAACTACGTCTGGACAATCGAGCACATCTTCCCTCAGGGCAAGAACATTCCAGATGAATGGGTGAAGATGGTTGCGGACGGCGACATGTCTAAGGCGATTGAGGTGCAGGAGAAACAGGTCCACACGCTTGGTAATCTAACCATCACCGGGTATAACTCAAAGCTGAGCAACATGCCCTTTGTGACCAAGCGAGACCGCAAGGATGTCAACGGGGCGAATGTCGGATACCGCAACGGGTTGAACCTGAACAACGAGTTGGTAAACACTGATACCTGGACGAGCGAGCAGATTCAGGAGCGCACAGACAAGCTCGTTGGACTCACTTTGAAAGCTTTTGACTTTGACGAGATTGAGTTCTAGTGACCGCCAGCCAATATCTTGGGGACATTCAGCCCAAGCGATTCAATCTTGATCCGCAACATCTAGACCGGTATTTCTCTTCAAGCTGTTACAGATTGAGATGTTAAGACGGGTTGGTGGGTAATATCTCAATCTGTAACACGAAGAGGCTGAAAACCGTTCAAGCTGTTACAGAATGAGACGTAAGCTGGGGTCGCTGCGTGGTATCTCGATCTGTAACAGATAGGGGAGGAATAACCCTCTTACTGTTACAGATCGAGATGAAAACGGTGAAGCCCCTGGTCTGCTTGATCGAGCGTGGATTATCGGACATACGAGGGTGGATAATCTCCCACCTGGAGACTGAGCGTGGATAATCTGCCACTTTGGATTCGATGGCACGGCAAAGTGGGAGATTATCCACGCTCGATTTCAAACGGAAGAAAATCCACGCTCGAATCTGCCGCGGAAGCCCGATCTCGACCTATATATAGGTGCAAATAGGCTGTTATCGAAGTTCGATCCTGAAGGTGTACTCCACTACACCAAAGTGTTAGCTTGGGAAACGTCACCTCTGTATCCAAAACCACCGTCCTTCACATCCAAACTCAACAAAATCGCAGGTCACGGCTATATAGATACGCCCGGAACCGTGTATCTAGAGGTTTTCGTTGACAGCCCCCAAGGTTGCATCGTATTATCTTTTTCGTTCGCGGGGGCGGCGGTCCAAAAGACCAAAGGACCTGCGGATACTTGAACGATTGGGAGTTTGCCCGAGTGGTTAATGGGGACGGGCTGTAAACCCGTTGGCTCTGCCTACATAGGTTCGAATCCTATAGCTCCCACCCGTCAAGTGCCTGTATAGCTCAGTCGGTAGAGCACTTCGTTGGTAACGAAGAGGTCACCAGTTCAAGTCTGGTTGCAGGCTCCATCCGGCGGTGTAGCTCAGTTGGTTAGAGCACACGGTTCATACCCGTGGCGTCACTGGTTCGAATCCAGTCACCGCTACCATAGGTAACACGGTGGCTTCTCAATAATATGTTGAGAGGCCACTATGGTATAAAGGCAAAGTCCCGTCCGGGGACGACCTGTTAAGAGGAGGGCTTTATGGCCAAAGAGAAGTTTGAGCGCACTAAGCCGCATGTTAACATCGGCACCATTGGTCACGTCGACCACGGCAAGACCACGCTGACCGCCGCCATCACCAAGGTTCTCTCCGAGACCGAGGGCTGCAAGGCTGACTTCACTGCGTTCGAGAACATCGACAAGGCTCCCGAGGAGCGCGAGCGCGGCATTACGATCTCCGTCTCCCACGTCGAGTACGAGACTGCTGCCCGTCACTACGCTCACGTTGACTGCCCGGGCCACGCTGACTACGTCAAGAACATGATCTCCGGTGCTGCTCAGATGGACGGCGCTATCCTGGTCATCGCCGCTACCGACGGCCCCATGGCTCAGACCCGCGAGCACATCCTGCTCGCCCGTCAGGTCGGCGTTCCCTACATCGTCGTCTTCCTGAACAAGTGCGACATGGTCGACGATGACGAGCTCATCGACCTCGTCGAGATGGAGACCCGTGAGCTCCTCTCCGAGTACGATTTCCCCGGCGACGACATCCCCGTCATCCGTGGTTCCGCTCTGGGCGCTCTCGAGGGCGACGCCAAGTGGATGGACGCTATCCGCGAGCTCATGAACGCCGTCGACGAGTACATCCCGACGCCTGCTCGTAACAACGACCTCCCGTTCCTGATGGCCGTTGAGGATGTTATGACCATCTCCGGCCGTGCTACCGTTGCTACCGGCCGTGTCGAGCGCGGTGAGCTCAAGCTCAACGAGCCCGTCGAGATCGTCGGCATCAAGGATACCCAGAACACCGTCGTTACCGGTATCGAGATGTTCCGTAAGTCCATGGACTTCTGCGAGGCTGGCGACAACGTCGGTCTGCTGCTCCGCGGCATCAAGCGCGAGGACATCGAGCGCGGCCAGGTTCTCTGCAAGCCCGGTTCGGTTACTCCGCACACCAAGTTCACCGGCGAGATCTACGTTCTGACCAAGGAGGAGGGCGGCCGTCACACCCCGTTCTTCGATGGTTATCGTCCTCAGTTCTACTTCCGTACCACCGACGTTACCGGTACGGTCAAGCTCCCCGAGGGCACCGAGATGGCTATGCCTGGTGACCACATCACCATCGAGGGCGACCTCATCCACCCGATCGCCATGGAGGAGGGCCTGCGCTTCGCTATCCGCGAGGGTGGCCACACCGTCGGTTCGGGCATCGTCTCCACGATCATTGAGTAAATTAGCTCTCTGATATAGCTGACTTAGAGAACCCGGCACTTATTTGGGTGCCGGGTTCTTTTCTGCAATGGATATTGAGCCGTTGCTGGTGTCGAGAGGATCGATAATGGTTCTGGGTACACCGTCGATTAGATCTCGCTGGCCCCATTGATGTGTTCCAAATATGAATGGATCCACCGAGAACCAATTGATTCGAGGTTTTCATTGACAGCACTTACATAGAGCTGATAAAGTACCATCTCGTGCCCGTACGGGGCGGATATGAAAGGTTCAGGATACATGCGTACTCTAGTTACTCTTGCGTGCACTGAGTGCAAGCGCCGCAACTATACGACCACCAAGAACAAGGCGAACATGCCTGATCGTATGGAGATCAAGAAGTATTGCCCCTGGTGCCGTCACCACACGCTGCACAAAGAGACTCGCTAGTCTCTAGTCACATACGCCAGTAGTTCAATTGGTAGAGCATCGGTCTCCAAAACCGAGTGTTGAGGGTTCGAGTCCTTCCTGGCGTGCCAGTCATTATTCCGTAAGCTCCCAATTGGGGGCTTACGGTTTACTCATGTATAAGCGCATTGCGCGGAGGTAACCCAAATGGCCAACAAGAAGAACAAGAAGAAGGCTCAGCAGCCGGCACCTGCCAATAACGCTGCCGCCAACTCCAAGGTTGAGGCCAAGAAGGCCGTTGCCAAGAAGAACGAGAAGGCTGCGAAGTCCAAGAAGAACGAGAAGCCTGGTTTCTTTGCCCGCACCAAGAAGTATTTCGCTTCGGTGAAGTCCGAGATGAAGCGTGTCACGTGGCCCGATAAGAAGGAGCTCGTGAACTACTCGGTCGTCGTTTGCGCTTCTCTGATCGTCGTCGGCGTCGTCATCGCTCTGCTCGATGCTGGCTTTGGCGAGGCTCTTGCTCTGTTCTCTGGATTGAGGGGCTAAACCATGTCTAAGCGTTGGTACGTCGTTCACACTTACTCTGGATACGAGAACCGCGTTAAGTCCGATCTCGAGCATCGCATCGAGACTATGGGCATGCAAGACCGTATCTTTGATATCGAGATTCCTATGGAGCGTGTCACCGAGATTAAAGAGGGTGGCAAGCGTGAGACCAAGGATTCCAAGATCTTCCCGGGTTATGTCCTGGTCCGCATGGAGATGGATGACGATGCTTGGACGTGCGTTCGTAACACGCCTGGCGTCACCGGTTTCCTTGGCGGCAACGGCAAGCCCGCTCCGCTTTCCCGCGACGAGTACAACAAGATGACTCGTCGTCCCGGTAAGGGCGATTCGCCCAAGCGCACCTCGGTCGATATTCAGGTCGGCACGTCCGTCCGCGTCACCGATGGCCCGCTTACCGACTTTGATGGCAAGGTCTCCGAGGTTAACACCGAGGCTGGCAAGCTCAAGGTCACGCTGATGATTTTTGGCCGCGAGACGCCGGTTGAGCTCGACTTTAACCAGGTCGCTGTCATCGCTTAAGTTTTCGTCCGTTCGCACGAGCGTGCTTCTTCTGTGACTGCTCATCTCAGGAGTGCTTCTAACACGTGCGTGCTTACGATATAGCAAGTACTTCACACTCGTGATTCGAAAGGAATGACCATGGCTGAGAAGAAGGTTGCCAACGTCATTAAGCTCCAGATTCCTGCTGGTGCAGCTAACCCCGCTCCTCCCGTCGGCCCCGCCCTGGGCGCTGCTGGCGTGAACATCATGCAGTTCTGCCAGGCCTTTAACGCCGAGACGCAGGACAAGAAGGGCGACATCATCCCCGTTGAGATTTCTGTTTACGAGGATAAGTCCTTCTCTTTCATCACCAAGACCCCGCCGGCGGCTCACCTCATCAAGAAGGAGCTGAACCTCAAGTCTGGTTCCGCTAAGCCCCAGGCCGACAAGGTTGGTCAGCTCTCCCAGGAGCAGCTCACCAAGATCGCCGAGATCAAGATGCCGGACCTCAATGCCAACGACATTGACGCCGCCAAGAAGATCATCGCCGGTACCGCCCGTTCCATGGGCGTCACCATCGCTGAGTAGCGATTTCTTATGGTAACGACGGGTGCTCCGACCTGGGCGCCCGTTAAATGTGTGCAATAGGGCACACGATACGATGTGGGAGGGCTCACGCCCGTTTAACCACAGGAGGTAATGCACATGGCTAAGCATGGTAAGAGCTATAACGCCGCTGCCGAGAAGATCGATCGCGCCACGCTCTACACCCCCCTTCAGGCTGCCAAGCTCATTAAGGAGCTCGACACCGCCAAGTTCGACGAGACCGTCGAGGCCCACTTCCGTCTGGGCATCGATACTCGTAAGGCTGACCAGAACATCCGTGGTTCCATCTCCCTGCCCCACGGCACCGGCAAGACCGTTCGTGTTGCCGTCTTCGCCGAGGGCGAGAAGGCCCGCGAGGCCGAGGCTGCCGGCGCCGACATCATCGGTTCCGACGAGCTTGTCGCCCAGATTCAGAAGGGCGAGATCAACTTCGACGCCGCTATCGCTACGCCTAACATGATGGCCAAGGTTGGCCGCATCGGTAAGATCCTTGGTCCCCGTGGCCTCATGCCGAACCCCAAGCTCGGCACCGTGACCATGGACGTCGCCAAGATGGTCTCCGAGCTCAAGGCTGGCCGCGTTGAGTACCGCGCCGACCGCTACGGCATCTGCCACGTGCCCCTGGGCAAGAAGTCCTTCACCGAGCAGCAGCTCGTCGAGAACTACGCTGCCCTGTACACCGAGATCCTGCGCGTCAAGCCCTCTTCTGCTAAGGGCAAGTACGTCAAGTCCATCTCCGTGTCTTCCACCATGGGCCCTGGCGTCAAGGTCGATCCCGCTATCCAGCGCGACTTCCTGGCTGAGTAACTAACAGTTACTGCCTGAGCAAAGCAAGCATTGCTAAAGAGACCCGGTTCTGCCTCGTGCAGGACCGGGTCTCTTGCTTTTGAGTCAACGAAACCACCACGAAGGGTACAGGCACCCTTGTGGTGGTTTTACTTGTGTTGTACTTTAGCGCGATGTAGTACTACCCGAGGCCGAAGGGAGCCCAACATGTTTAAGAACACGCAACAGCTCCTAGGCCTAGCGCTACTAGATTGGATAGCGCGCTAGGGTTGTAATCTCGCTATAACGATTTGTTGTACCCGGGTGCGCTATCGTCTGCCGCTTTCAGGCGTGATGAGCGACACGGGTATTTTTCTATCTCTAGGCCTTCTCTCTCCTGAAAGCCATCTGTCATAAAACGGTCAATCAGGAGGAACATATAAGCCGCAAAATCACAATCTTTGACGCCACCCTGTGCGACGGTGAGCAGTCGCCGGGCGCCAGCATGAATACCGAGGAAAAGCTCTTCATCGCCCGCCAGCTGGTGCGCATGAACGTGGACGTTATCGAGGCGGGCTTTCCCATCTCGAGTCCTGGTGACTTTCGCTCCGTACAGGAGATTGGCAAGATTGCGGGCGACCGATGCACGGTATGCGGCCTGACGCGCGCTGTCGACAGGGATATCGAAGTGGCTGCAGAGGCGCTCAAAACGGCCCAGAGGCCCCGTATCCATACAGGGCTGGGTGTGAGCACCAGTCACCTGCGCGACAAGCTCCATATGACTGAGGAAAGGGCAATTGAGTGAGCGATCCATGCCGTCAAACATGCTCGCAAGTTCGTTGACGATGTTGAGTTTTATGCCGAGGATGCCGGCCGCTCCGATCAGGAGTTTCTGGTGCGCATTATCGAGGCGGCCGTAAAGGCCGGTGCCACGGTCGTGAACATCCCCGATACGATGGGCTACAACATGCCGTGGGACTTTGGCGCCCGCATCCGTGACCTGCGCGGGCGCTGCGGGTGCGGCCGGTCAGCGTGCGGTCGACGTGATGGAGTATCGCGAGTACGAGATTGAGCGCATTGCGCGCCAGGCATTTGAGGCGGCGCGCAAACGTCGCGGCAAGGTGACGAGCGTTGATAAGCGCAACGTGCTGGAGACGAGCCGCATGTGGCGCGAGATCGTGCATCGCGTGCAAGACGAGGAGTACTCCGACGTGGAGCTTGAGGACCTGCTCGTCGACAACGCCGCCATGCAGCTCATCAGTCGACCGGCAGACTTTGACGTCGTGGTGACGGAGAACATGTTCGGCGACATCCTGTCCGATGAGGCGGCTCAGATTACCGGATCGCTCGGTATGCTTGCCTCTGCCTCGCTGGATGATGGCGTATCGCTGTTTGGGCCGAGCGCTGGCAGCGCTCCTGACATCGCGGGGCTCGGCGTGGCCAATCCGCTGGCTCGAATCTTGTCGGTGGCGATGCTGCTGACCTACGCGCTCGACATGGGCGAGCAAGCCGCGTGGATCGAGAGCGCCGTGGCGCGCGTGCTCGACGAGGGCTGGCGCACCCGTGACATCGCCGATGTCAACACCCCGGCAGATAAGATCCTCGGCACCACGACGATGGGCGACAAGGTCGTCGCCGCGCTGTAGGCGATGCCGATTCAAGCTGTCAAATATCTCAATCTGTAACATCTAAGGGGCAAAATCGTTCCTACCTGTTACAGATTGAGATTTTCGGCTGAGCATCCGTGGTCTGTCTCGATCTGTAACAGCTAACCGATTATTTGGGCCCTACCTGTTACAGATTGAGACAAACCGTTGGGACAGGTCGGACGAGTCAGCAAAACCACCACAAAGGTGCCGGTCCCCTTCGTGGTGGTTTTTAGCGCAACGAGGTGTTCCCAGCCGACCATACGGGCGGCCTTGCGCTCACGCTGCTCGATGACAGCGCATCTTTAGACGCGAAGTGCGGAACCGGGTGCATATACGAGCCGCGTAGCGTTACGAATTCATGGGAATGACCGTATCGCCAATTTGTACGCTTGCAATCTTGTCTGTGTCACAAACTTGCGAGAACGGCCAGGTCTTGTGGACATCAGTGGTGCCGTTATCCAGTTTATTTGCGAAATAGCCGCTGTGGCTGGTTGCGTCCTCAACATGACCGTCTTTGAACGTCACGATGAGGGGTATGTTGCCAACGGCATCCATAGACTCCTCCATGTTTTGAGACATCTTGCCGCTGTTGTTGTCGTGTTCGATGGAACGATCTATGTTGTAGCGGACTGAAACGCCAACGCAGGATACGGTGGCCTCTTGAATCGTCGCCTTGGTGCCGTTAAAGTTGACCGATTTGGGCGCGGGAATCGTAACGGATGTATCTTCGTAATTCAGCTGGAACTTAAGATCCCATGGGCCCGTAAGTATTTTCTTATACTCGGGAAGCTCTTTGCCAGCACGTGGCACAACGAGAGAGTTGATATGCGTGCGGACGGTCCTGCCCATAAGGCCGGGTGATTCAACGCTGAACTGTGCAAAGTATTGAATGCTGGAGTCATTGGGGTTCTTGTCAATGAGCCATGATTGGCCTTGGCCGCCATGCTCGCCATCAACGTATACGTTTCCATCGACACTTCCGGCGATAGTTCCGTTCTCGCCCGGCTCGGAAAGCTTTTTCAGGGCAGCGGGATCGTCGAACGTAAGCGTATAGGCGATGGTAACCATATCCTTGTCGCCCATGATGGCGTCGGCGGTCACGGTGACTCCGTTGTTGGAGCAGCTAGCACCGACGGGCCGGCCAATACGGTCGATGATCTCGGTTTGAGAAGCAGGTCCGTCAAAGATGTCGGAAAGCATGTCAGAAGGAAGCGGCAGGACGCCTGTTGCCATAGCCGTGCCAGCGCCTCCAATGACGATAGCGAGGACTGCCGTTACAGCGGCAATGCGAGCGACTGTTCTTACGGGATGGCGGGCGATGCGCGGCTTGCGTCGCGTGCCATTAAAGTTGCTTTGAGCGGTCGCTGCATCGCTCGAGGCGACGGACTGAGCAATCGAGTTTGCCATGTGCTGCTTCGCATTATCGGTAAACGAAATGTGCTCCAGGGCGTGGCGATAGTCATTCGAATTCGTAGTCATTGTGGTCTCCTTTCAAGGAAAGCCGAAGTGACGCACGTCCGCGGCTAAGGTGCTGGGCGGTTGCAGCTGGCGTCGCGTGAACGGCGTCTGCGATTTCCCTGATGCTCATGCCTGCGTAGTAGTGCAAAAAGATGGCGATGCGCTGTGCTTGAGGCAGGGCCGTGACAGCGGAAAGAATGGCGCAGTCGCGTTGCGCGAATTCTTGCTCGGTATGTGTTACGGGTGCGCAGAAATCGGGGAGCGAATCGAGGTCGACAACCGGGTGATTCGCGTGCGTACGGCCGATATCGCGACATGCGTTCAGTGCGACTCGGATCACCCAAGCACGTTCGTGTTCGAGCGAGTCGAACGGTTGAGTGCGTTGGAGAATCTTGATCAGCGTGTCCTGGCAGATGTCTTGAGCGTCGTCAGCGGATCCAAGGGCCGAATAGCACAATCGAAGGATGAGGTCGGAATACGTGTCGACCAAGCGCTTTGCTTCCCGCTCGATCTGATCGGCATCGCATCGGAGCGTGCTATTGCGGTTACGGCGTGCAGGCATAGTGTCACCTCCAATTGGTCGTGGTGGATATAGGGAAGGCGTCTCGCGAGGTCCCACTACATACAACACGGTCGAGACTGCATAAGTTGACAAAAAAAGACGGCACGTGAGCGCCGTCCTTACAAAACAATGAGTGTTCTCGTTAATTACACAAGCACCGTGATGGACAGGTCGGACGAGTCAGCAAAACCACCATAAAGGTGCCTATCCCCTTCGTGGTGGTTGTTGGCAGTTACCAGGGGGTTCTGGCGGTTGAAGACTCGATTGCTTCGTGGCGTTTGAGCTCGCGGCGCATGGTTTGCGAGTTGAGCCAAGCGGCCTTCCAACCGCGCGTGGGGTAGCGCGCCTCGTCAATTTCGATCTTGGTATAGCCGCAGGCGTTGACAATCTTCGTTCCGCATGGGTGTTGGCGCTCGCGTTGAAAGTTGGGGCCGTAGCTTTGGTGCACATGCCCGTGAATCATATAGTCGGGACCCCAAGACTCAAGAGCCGCATTAAAGCACTCGAATCCTCGATGCGGCAGGTCGTCCAGGTCGCCCATGCCTGCGACGGGTGCATGGGTAAGTAGAATATCGCATCCGTCTACCAGTGCGATTTTTCGCGATAGCTTGCGCATGCGTTTTGCCATCTCGCGCTCGGTATACATGTTCGCGCCGTCGCGGTAGCGCATGGAACCGCCCAGACCCGCAATGCGAATACCTCGGTACACATATACGCTGTCCTCAACACAAATGCACCCGCCCGGTGCATGGCGCGCGTAGCGGTCGTCGTGGTTGCCACGAACGTACACAAGCGGTTTGTTGATGACAGTGACCAAAAACTCAAGATAGTCCGGATCCAGGTCGCCTGCGGATAGAATCAGGTCAACGTCCTCAAAGCGCTCCTTGCGAAAACATTCCCACAGGCAGCGCTCCTCTACATCGGCAATGGCTAGGATATTCATAGGGCACGGACCTCCGGCTCGTTATCGAGCTGCGGAATCGAGCCTATAACGTTGTCAGCCAGCCAGTTCATCTCGACAATCTGCGTACTCGGCAGGGGAGGGAAGCCCTCAATCTGAACCACGCCGTCCTGGCTGTGGAGCTCGCCGCCAAATGGGTTGATGGAGCCCTCGACAATGCCGTTGCGAAGCAGCTGCACAAGTTTACGCGTCTGATAGGGTAGGCCCGGAGCGTAGCGAATATCGATGACGCCGGAGCTCATACCGTACCAGTAATTGACGGCGCGCACCTGCTGGTCATCGGCGGTCTCGTCCCATGTGCCGTGCAGTAGGCTGCGTACGATGAGTTCGTAGTAACGGCCCCAGTTCCATACCGGCATAGCAATACCGGTAACTTCCTTGCCGTTTACCAGACGGTGAAGCCCGTAGGCGGTGGGGTCCTCGAGAGACTTGGACATATCGGCGCCGGTCATGACGCTCACGCCTTCGCGGCACATGGCCTCGGCAAGGCCTCCGGCGGGCACATCGCCCCAGGTCAGGATAATTTGCGCACGGGGGTCGAGCAGCGAGGCGCCAATCGCAAAGGCGTTGATCTCGCTGAGTGCGCCCGAGGCGAAGACTGACGCGTGGTAGCCAATGCGATGGTTGTCCGCCATGCTAGCCGCAAGGGCGCCCAGGAGGAACTTGGCCTCGTACATCTTGCCAAAGTACGAACGGACGCTTTGGTGGGGAAGGCCGATAGAACAGTTAAGGAACCGAACCTGGGGATACTCAACGGCTGCCCTGAGCGTGTATTCCATCAGGCGGTGCGAGGTCGAGAAGATGACGTTGTCTCCATGTTTGACAGCCGTTTCCACGGCGGCGTAGAACACGTCCGGATCGTGGCAGTCCTCGAATGCCTCGGTGCGCACGATGCCGCCAAAGTGCTCGTCGAGATACTGGCGCCCCTGGTCGTGCAGGCCGTCCCAGCTCGACGTAACGCAGGGGAATTCATGGATAAAGGCGATGCGCAGGGGGTTGGCAGCCGAGTAGACGGTCTTGCCCATAAAGAAGTTGAGCACGCCGGAGGTGGACTTGGCGGGTGTCTCTTCCTCATCGACGCTCGGTGCCTCGACAAGATCGACCTTGTCCTCGTCATTTTTGCCGGCAATGATCAGCTCGCGCCAAATCTTGCACAGGCGGTTTACGACGATGTCCGTCGGCGTATCCAGCAGGCGGTCCTGGTTGTACACGTTGAGGTAGACGAGCATGGCGTCGGCGGGCGTAATGTCCAGATGGTCGCCGCCGGCGCGCAGGTAGGCGCGTTTAAAGAGTAGGAAGGTGTGGCGCAGGTAGTCGACCTTTTTCTGTGGCCACTTTTCGACAAGGTCCTGGCCGAGCATCTTGGCGAGCGTCTCGTAGCTTCCCTCGCGCGAGAACTCGATCTCGTATAGGGGGCAGACGCGCCAAAACGCGCAGAACTCGCCGTACAGGCGACTTTCGACGGAATCCCATTTGCTGGGGTAGAGACGGGTGACCTTGGCCGAAACCGTCGGGGCGTCCAGGAATTTGAGGACGCTGACGCGCTTGTTGCCCTCCTGGACGTAAAACCGATGCATGAACTCGGTGACGATGATGGGGTCGCGATAGCCCTCGGTCACCTGGATGTCGTAGAGGTTGGACCACTTGCGGGCGAACTCGGTGTTAAATGGCAACAGGGGCATAAAGTTGCACGAAAAGGCAGACTGACGACCCTTGGTAACCGTGCCGACGACCATTTCGAGCGGAATGTCCCTTAGGCCGACGCTCTCTCGCTGACCTAAGGGGAGCTGGGCAACGAGGCTATCGAGGTCCGTAAGGTACGGGTGCTCGCTTTGGCTGATGGCGTGACGGCGTCCCTGCTCGCCGCGCTTGCGTGCTTGACGATAGACCTCTTCCATGGTGTCTACTCCCTTAGTCGTTTAAACAACGATATGAACCATGGTACCACGATGCGAAACCACCACAAAGGTGCCTGTCCCCTTTGTGATGGTTTTAGGCGATGATGGGGGCGATGGCGCGGATGCAGGCGTCGGCTGCCGTGAAGGTGGTGCTATCGTCGCTGACGATAAAGATGATTTTGCCCTTGACGCCAAAGTCGCCGATCTCACTAAAGAGCACGTACGGCTCCTTGTCAAAGCCAGAGATGGGAAGCACCGCGGCCTTGGTGGCGTCGGTAAGCTCATCTGCCAGCGCATCCAGCGAGGCCCACTTGGACGTGTCCTTTACGGCAACGGGCACGGTAACGCGCCCAAAGGGCATCAAGTGCACGAGCGTGTTCTTGGAGATGTTTGAATTGGGGACGATGATGGTCTGCCCGCAGGCGTCCTCGATGGTCGTATGGCGCCAGGTGATATCTTGGACCACGCCCGACACGCCGCCGACCTCGATATTGTCGCCGGGTTTGATAATGCCCATAAACGTCACCTGCATGCCGCCGATGAGGTTTGACAGCGTGTCCTGAAAGCCGAGCGAGATGGCGATGCCGCCGACGCCAAGAGCGGCGACGAGGGCGTTTGCGTTAATGCCAAAGCAGTTGTCGAGGATAAAGCTGCCGCCGATCGTCCATATGACGGCGCGCGCGATGTTGATGAAGATGCTGGATGAAGGGAGTGGGTTATCGTCGCGGTTAAGCAGGTGGCGCAGGGTCTTGGACGCGACCTTGGCGGCAACGGCGGTGCCGATGGCCAAGATACCTGCCCAGATGATGTTGTGGACCCATCGTTGTGCAAAGAAATGAAGAATCGGCTCAAACAATTCCATGTAGGGAAACCTCCTAATGATCGTCCAACCATGATACCCACCAAAAAGCCCGTCCGATCACATTGGACGGGCTTCTGCGCTCGATATAAGGGTTAACGAAAACCACCACAAAGGTGCCTGTCCCCTTTGTGGTGGTTTTCTAGGTCGTTAGCTCAGCAGCATGCGGTCGTTGGCGAGCTCGCCGCCCGAGACCTCCTCGAACTTTTGGAGCAGGTCGGCGACGGTGAGCGACTTTTTCTCGTCGCCGACCACATCGTAAATCACATGGCCCTCGTGCATCATGATCAGACGGTTACCCAGACGGATGGCGTCGTTCATGTTATGCGTGACCATGAGCGTGGTCAGGTGGTTCTCGTCGACGATCTCCTCGGTCAGGTTGAGCACCTTCGATGCCGTCTTGGGGTCGAGGGCCGCCGTGTGCTCGTCGAGCAGCAGCAGGCGCGGCTTGGTGAGCGTGGCCATCAGCAGGGTGAGTGCTTGGCGCTGACCGCCCGAGAGCAGGCCGACCTTGGCGTTGAGGCGCGTGTCCAGGCCGAGGTCCAAGCGCTTGAGCAGCTTAACGTACTCGTCCTTCTCGGCCTTGGTGACGCCCCACGAAAGACCGCGGCGCTGGCCGCGGCGCTTGGCGAGGGCCAGGTTCTCGGCAATTTGCATGTCGGCTGCGGTGCCGCGCATGGGGTCCTGGAACACACGGCCCAGGTACTTGGCGCGCTGCGACTCACTCAGACGCGAGATGTCGGTGCTGTCGAGCTCGATAACGCCCGAATCGAGCGGATATACGCCGGCGATCATGTTGAGCAGCGTGGACTTGCCAGCGCCGTTGCCGCCAATCACGGTTACAAAGTCGCCATCATTCAGGGTAAGGTCGACGCCGGTGAGTGCGCACTTCTCGGTGACGGTGCCTTTGTTAAAGGTCTTTTTGACGTGCGAGAGCTTAAGCATCTGCCTCATCTCCCCTCGTGTAGGAGATGCGGAGCTTATAACGCTCCCAAACCACGGGCACGCACAGGGCCACGGCAACGATTACGGCGGAGAGCAGCTTCATGTCGTTGGCGTCCATGCCCAGCTGCAACACGATGGCGCGAATGAGGAAGTACACCACAGAGCCAAAGACGGCGGAGGCCAGGCGGACGCTAAACTGCGTCAGACCGCCGGGCAGCAGGCGGCCGAGCACCTCGCCGATAACAATGGCGGCAAGACCGATAACGATGGCGCCGGTGCCCATGCCAATGTCAGCGTACTTCTGGCTCTGGCAGATGAGCGCACCCGAAAGGCCGATAAGGGCGTTGGAGAGCACGAGGGCAATCATCTTGGTGGAGTTGGTGTTGACGCCCAGGGCGCGGATCATGTACTCGTTGTTGCCGGTGGCACGCAGCGCCGAGCCGATCTCGGTGCCAAAGAACCAGTACAGGATGGCGACGATGGCCACGGCCAGCACAATGCCCAGGATGATGGCAACGGTGGACTGCGGCAGGCCCGTCATGTGGCTGACGGATGAGAAGATGGTGCCCTTGGCAAGGATGGGCGTGTTGGATTTGCCCATGATGCGCAGGTTGATGGACCACAGACTGATCTGCGTAAGGATTCCGGCGAGGATTGCAGGAATCTCAAAAACGGTGGTCAAGATGCCCGTGACGGCGCCCGCGATGGCGCCGGCGCACATGCCGGCCAGCACGGCGAGCAAGGGGTCGACGTTATTGTTGACGATGAGTACGGCGCAGACACAGCCGCCGAGGGCAAAGCTGCCGTCGCAGGTCATATCGGGGATGTCGAGCAGGCGGAACGTGATAAACACGCCAAGCACCATAATGCCCCAGAGGACGCCCTGCGAAACGGCGCCCTGCAATGCAATGAGCATGCTTCATACCTCCTAGGATAGGGTGGACACGTGATTTTCCATAATAGCGGTACCAATGCATAAAAGAGCTGCGGACGGATGTTTTGTCTCATCCGAAACAAGCAGGGCGAACGCCGGTCTTTAGCGTTCGCCCCAAGGACTCAGATATTGAATAACGCGGCTGTGGCGCGCGTGCGGGCCCTAGACGCGTTACCGCGCATGGCGCTACTCGTCCAGAGCGGAAAGGTCGATGCCCAGGGCCTCGGCCGTCTCGTCGTTCTTGACGACGACCAGGTCCTTGCTCGAGAGGTGCTTGATCGGCATATCCTCGGGCTTGGCCTCGCCCTTCAGGATCTTAACGGCCATCTCGCCCGCGGCGTAGCCCAGGTCCTTATAGTTGATGGAGAGGGTGAACAGGCCGCCGGCCATGCACATACCCTCCTCGCCGGTCACGAAGGGGAGCTTATTCTCTTTGCAGATCTGGCCCACCTGCGAGGCACCCGCGGCAATCGTGTTGTCGGTGGGGGAGTACAGCGCGTCGACCTTGCCCACGGCGGACTCGACGACGGACTGAATCTCGTTGGAGCTCGAGACGGTGAAATCGGTGTACTCGAGGCCCAGCTTGTCGAGTTCCTTCTTGGCGGCCTTGATCTGGACGTCGGAGTTGGACTCAGCGGTGCAGTAGAGCAAGCCGACCTTCTTAACGTCGGGCAGGACCTTCTGCATCATCTCGAGCTGCTCGGCGACCGGGGTGAGGTCGGAGGCGCCCGTGACGTTGGTGCCGGGCTTGTCGTTGTCCTGGACCAGGCCGGAGGCGGCGTAGTCGGTGATGGCGCAGCCCACGATGGGGATATCGGCCGTGGCACCGGCGGCAGCCTGCGCGGCGGGCGTGGCGATGGCATAAATCAGGTTGACGTTGTCGCCCACAAACTTGTCGGCAATGGACTTACACGTGGACTGATCGTTCTGGGCGTTCTTCTGGTCGATCTTGACCTTAAGGCCGCTCTCCTTGATGGCCTTGACAAAGCCGTCGTTGGCGGCATCGAGTGCGGAGTGCTCGGTGAGTTGCAGAACGCCGATGGTGTAGTCGGAACCGGCGGCAGCAGAACCGGAACCAGAGTTGCCGCCGCATCCGGCGAGCGGGGCGAGCGCGAGCAGACCGGCGGAGACCAGAAGGCTCCTGCGGCTGATGGTGATGTCCTTCATATCATTACCCCCAGTATAAAAATGGCTGGAAACACTGCACTGGGACAAAGTGCAAGTGGAACTATAGTAGCGCTGATGTCCATTTTTACAACAGCCTGGCGGGTTTTTTAATACAGAATCGGATGGGCGGTACGGGTAGTCGAATGGGCGGCGGAGGGTCTTATGCGGCGGAGGAGGCATCGTTCTCGTCCAGGACGGCGAAGAGCTTCTTGCCGTCAAGGAGACGTGTGGTGACGTTTCTCATGCGGCCGATCTCAACGGTACGCAGCGTGTCGTCGGCGCCTCGCGCGTCATAGACCGTTCCCAGCAAATACGAGATGCCGTCTCGTTGCTTGATGGCAAAGGGCCGGAGTGTCATCCGCGCCACTTCGACCTCTCCGCGTGCCGTGACACTCGAAATATCAAAACTCACCGTGGTTCCGTGGTCGATGGCCTGCTCGATGAGCTCGCAGGCATCGATGCGCTTGACGGGCGTGCGTGTGGCCTTGGTGGATTTGTCGCCTGCGCTTGGAGCAGGCTCGGGTGCATCGAGGTAGCCGCGAACGTCGGCACTCGCCATGGCGACCAGGTGCTGCGCTATGCTCTTTCGAATGGCGATGGGCGTGGAGCGGTTGCGCATGACCATGCCGTGGAGCCGGATGATCTCTTCGTCGGTGAGCGGACGGGTCAAGAGTCGATAGCCAACGCCGCGCTTGTACTCAATTTCGTATCCTGCATGGCGAAGTGCGGAGATGGCGGTGTAGATGCTGCGCCGCGCCGCCGAGATGGGCATGCGGGCGGGGTCGTCGGGATGGGCGAGACGCCGGATCAACTCATCGGAAAGCATGGCCTTGTCCTCGCCGGTGTTTTCGCTTAATAGTTGCAGGATGCGAACGGCGCGATAGGCTGCCATCGAGGCGGCGCCCCTCGTCGTGGTCTCGTAAGTTTCAACAGCGGTTTCGGTCATGGCGTCCACGTCCTTTCCGTTTTGGGTGGCGACGGTATGGAGCCTAGGGCGCGGGGCTTTCCCAGGGGTGCAGGACGCTCCGGGCGGTCGGTAGTCGTCGGCAAGCGGCGGGTCGAGTTTTCAACAGCCCTGCTCAACTGACCAAAATCTTGCCAAAAGCTTGACGGATACTGTTGAAAAAAGCGCCCCTCGGCTTGCCGAGAGGCGCTGGCGTGATGCGCTGGAACGCGTTTGGTGGCGCTGTGGCGATTAGAAGTCGGCGTTGCCCACGGTGCGCGGGTGCGGCAGGACGTCGCGGATGTTGCCCACGCCGGTCAGATACATGACCAGGCGCTCGAAGCCCAAGCCGTAGCCGGCGTGCTTGCAGGAACCGTAGCGGCGCAGGTCAAGGTAGTACTTGTACTGCTCGGGATTCATGCCCAGGTCCTTGATGCGGGCCTCGAGCAGATCCAGGCGCTCCTCGCGCTGGGAGCCGCCGATAATCTCGCCGATACCGGGAACCAGGCAGTCGGCGGCGGCGACGGTCTTGCCGTCCTCGTTCATGCGCATGTAGAACGCCTTGATCTCGGCCGGGTAGTCGGTTACGAAGGTCGGTCGCTTAAAGTGCTCCTCGGTCAGGAAACGCTCGTGCTCGGTCTGCAGGTCGATGCCCCAGCTGACGGGGTAATCAAACTGGTGGCCAGCAGCGACTGCCTGCTCCAGGATTTCGACAGCCTCGGTGTAGGTAACGCGGGCAAAGTCGGAGTTTGCCACATGGTCCAGGCGCTCGATCAGGCCCTTGTCCACAAACTTGTTGAGCATATTGAGCTCGTCGGGGCAGGTGGCCATAACGTCCTTAAGGACGTACTTGAGCATGGCCTCGGCGTTATCCATGTAGTCGTTCAGGTCGGCAAAGGCCATCTCGGGCTCGATCATCCAAAACTCGGCGGCGTGGCGCGTGGTGTTGGAGTTTTCGGCGCGGAAGGTGGGGCCAAAGGTGTACACGTCGCCAAAGGCCATGGCAAAGTTCTCGGCATTGAGCTGGCCGGACACGGTAAGGCTCGCGTGCTTGCCAAAGAAGTCCTGGCTCCAGTCGACCTCGCCGGACTCGGTGAGGGGCGGATTTTTGGGGTCGAGCGTGGTCACGCGGAACATCTCGCCGGCGCCCTCGCAGTCACTCGTGGTGATGATGGGGGTGTTGACGTAGACAAAGCCCTGCTCCTGGAAGAAGCGGTGGATGGCGGCAGCCGCGACAGAACGGATGCGGAACACGGCGCGGAACAGGTTGGTGCGCGGGCGCAGGTGCTGCTGGGTGCGCAGGAACTCGACGGTTGCGCGCTTCTTCTGCAGCGGGTAATCCGGGGCGCTGACGCCCTCGACCTCGATGGAGGTGGCAGAAAGCTCGAAGGGCTGGGGCGCATCGGGGGTCAGCTTGACGGTGCCGGTGCAAATGAGTGCGGCCGAGACGTTTTGATGGGCGATCTCGTCGTAGTTGTCGAGTGCCTCGCGGTTCATGACGACCTGCAGGTCGCGGAAGCAGCTGCCGTCGTTGAGCGTAACAAAGCCAAAGTTCTTCATGTCGCGGATGGACTTGACCCAGCCGGCGACGGTGACGGTCTGGCCGCCAAGCGACTCGGCATCGGCGTAAAGCTGCGCGATTTTGGTGCGGTTCACGTATCCTCCCATAACGGTTGAATGATAGTTATCCATACAGTTCGATATTCTAGCAGCTCGGCTCATTTGGGCTATACAGATAAGGCATTGGCGGGATGGTTTTTCAAACGAAAAGCGCCCACGGCAAATGCTCGTGGGCGCTTTTCGTGTTGCCT
Source organism: uncultured Collinsella sp. (assembly GCA_900542945.1). GTDB lineage: Bacteria > Actinomycetota > Coriobacteriia > Coriobacteriales > Coriobacteriaceae > Collinsella. The sequence continues at coordinate 21,151 of UQPI01000006.1, read as the reverse complement.
TTTGGCTGTGTGGCGCGGGGCCTGGCTACTTGGTCTTGGCTACCAGCAGCGGGTCGCCCAGCTTGACGAGCGGGTTGCCGCCGATAAGCGTTCCGGACTCGCCGACATGGTCGATGCTCTTAAGACGATCGAGCTCGGAGATGATGACGGTCACGATGTCCTCGTGGCCGGCGGCCTTGATGGCCTCGCGATCGAAGCTGATGAGCGGCTGGCCGGCCTTGACCGTGTCACCCATCTCGACAAAGCGGGCAAAACCCTTGCCGTTCATTTCCACGGTGCCCAGGCCAACATGGATGAACACGCGAAGACCGTCCTCGGTGATCATGCCGATGGAGTGGTTGGTGACGGTGGTGGCGCCGATACGGCCGTTAGCGGGGGCGTAAATGGTGCCGGTAATGGGCTCGATGCCGTAGCCCTGGCCGAGCATGCCCGAGGCGATGGTCTCGTCGGGAACCTCACCCAGATTGACGAGCACGCCGTTGACAGGAGCGTAGATGACGCCTTCGCGGGTGGCGAAGCTTGCTGCGGGCGGAACGGACGCCTCGCCCGACGAAGTGAACGTGGACTTGAGCGAATCGAGCAGACCCATAGATGCCTCCAACGTATCAGGCGCGCATGTTGCACGCGTGTGGTTTGCCGGAAACGTTTCGTACGTGTTTCCCAGCACGGTCAGCGCTCCTATTTTACGCTGTCCAACGATACCTCTGAACAGCGATTTTGTGATATATCAGTTGAAGGCCAACTTATTGCGGGGGTGTTTCTGCGCCGCGGGCTCAAGTGGGGTACGCTAAGGTGCGAAAAACGAGTGCGCACGAATCGCGCGGAGGGAGCACCTATGATTATTGAGAACCATGCGCTGTGGGGCGAGGAGCCGACCGAGGATTATCCGGCGACGTTTACGTATCTGGGTGCCGAGCCGCTGCCCGACAAGCCCAATGGCCGCCGCCCCGCGGTGATCATCTGCGGCGGAGGCGGGTTTACGCATATCGCTCCGCACGAGCAGGACCCGGTGGCGTTTGCGTTTTTGGACCGCGGCTACCAGGCCTTTGTGCTCAACTATGTGACGAGTGGCACGGGTGACGTGAGTTTTCCGCACCCGCAGGCAGACCTTGCCAAGATGGTCGCTACCGTGCGCGCCAACGCCGACGAGTGGCATGTCGATCCCAAGCGCGTGTGCATCGTGGGCTTCTCGGCGGGCGGCATGATTTGCGCTTCGCTGGCAACGCAGTGGAAAACTGGTCCCTTCGCGGGCCTGGCAGGGGCTCGTCCGGAGGATATTCGTCCCGACGCCGTGGTGCTGGGCTATCCGTTGCTCGACCTTGCCTATGTGCGCGATATGCAGACGCGCGACCCGCGCATCGACCTGCGCGTGCCCAAGACGGGTGGCAAGACGGGGCGCGATTTGCTTAACGACTATCTGTCGATGGTGACGGGCGGCGAGGCGACCGATGAGCACTTGACCGACATTTGCCCTACCACGCACGTTTCGCGCCAGATGCCCCCGACCTTTGTGTGGGGCGTTTCGGACGACAAGACGGCGCCGGTCGCGCAGGTCTACCCGTTTGCGCAGCGCATGGCCGAGGAGGGTGTTGCATGCGAGATGCACGTCTTTGACCAGGGCGGTCACGGCCTTTCGCTCGGCAACGCCAACACCGCGGTCGACAACGAGGACAAGCAGGTGGCGGTCCGTCCCTGGATCCGCCTAGCCTTCCGCTTCCTGGAGCGCCATATGTAAAAGTAGACTACTTACCCGTTTCAAAAAGTCTGCTTAGAGGAGGAGCCATGCTTGAGGGTACGTATGTGGTTTCGGCCCAGACGCCGGTGGGGAGTAAACGCGGCGAGGTGACGTTTTCACATGGGGTGAACGGCGCGCTCAGGGCAGTACTAAACGTCAGGGGTCTCAATATCGCTCTCTCGAGTGCCCGCGCCGAGGGCGATTTCTTTGAGCTCTCGGGTACTATCTCCCACGTCTTGATGGGCAAGGCGCCCTTTACATGCACGGGGTCGGTTGAGGGTGATCGACTCACTGCTACCGCGCGGTCGGGTTCCATTTCGATCTCGCTGAGCGGTATGCGCAAAGAGCTTTCGGGGCGCACCGCATAAAGTTTGCGCAGGTAAACATCGGTATTTGACTTTATAAAATAGTTCAGAGCGCTATCATTTGTCGTTACGAGTTGGTTAGCCCCGGTAAACGGTTAACCGCGTCTAACGAAAGGATGAGCGCGTGAAGCTCGATACACTCGAGATTGGAAAGGACGCCGTTGTCGCATCGGTGACATCCGACGATCAGGCGCTCCGACAGCATATTTTGGACATGGGACTCACACCGGGCACCGAAGTCACCATGATGAAGTACGCCCCCATGGGCGACCCGCTCGAGATTCGCCTGCGTGGCTACGAGTTGACGCTGCGCAAGGACGATGCTGCTCGCATCGAGCTCGTGGGTGTTCACGACACAGACACGGGTCCGCGCACTAACGCCGCAATCGGCACGACGGAGCACCCGGCGCTCGGCGAGGGAACGTATTCGCCCCGCGCGGCAAAGACGGCCGTGCCCGAGGGCTCGCCGCTGCATTTTGCCCTCGCCGGCAACCAAAACTGCGGTAAGACCACGCTGTTCAACCAGCTGACGGGCTCCAACCAACACGTCGGTAACTTTCCCGGCGTGACGGTCGACCGCAAAGACGGAACCATCCGTAATCACCCCGAGGCGAGCGTCACCGATCTGCCCGGCATCTATTCGCTGTCGCCGTACACAGGCGAGGAGATCGTCAGCCGCCAATTCATCCTCGACGAGCATCCCGATGCCATCATCGACATCATCGACGCCACCAACATCGAGCGCAACCTGTATTTGACGCTGCAACTCATGGAGCTCGACCGTCCCATGGTCATTGCGCTCAACATGATGGACGAGGTGACGGCCAACGGCGGCGCCGTGGACGTCAACCTGCTCGAGAGCCTGTTGGGCGTGCCTGTTGTCCCCATTAGCGCTGCCCGCAACGAGGGTATCGGCGAGCTGGTGGAGCACGCTCTGCACGTGGCGCGGTTCCGCGAGCGTCCCGGCCGCCTGGACTTTTGCGCGCCCGATGGTCCAGACGGCGGCGCGCTGCATCGCTGCATCCACGGCATTGCTAGCCTTATCGAGGACCACGCCGCGACGGCGCATATCCCGGTGCGTTTTGCGGCGACCAAGCTGGTTGAGGGCGACGAGCTGGTGACCGAGGCGCTTCACCTGGATCGCAACGAGCTTGACGCCATCGAGCACATCATTACCCAGATGGAGGGCGAGGCCGGCACCGACCGCCTGTCCGCGCTGGCCGATATGCGCTTTAGCTTTATCGGCGACGTGTGTGGGCGTTGCGTCGTCAAGCCGCACGAGAGCCGCGAGCACGTGCGCTCCGTTAAGATCGACCGCATCCTGACGGGTCGCTACACGGCCATTCCGGCGTTTCTGGTGATCATGGGCCTCGTCTTTTGGCTGACGTTTGGCGTGATCGGCGCGGCGTTGCAGGGACTCATGGAGGACGGCATCGCTGCCATCATCGCCTCGGCCGATGCGGGCCTCAAGGCGTTCGGAACCAACGACGTGGTGCGCTCGCTGGCTGTCGACGGCGTGCTTGCGGGCGTGGGCAGCGTACTGACCTTCCTGCCGATTATCGTCGTGCTCTTCTTGTTCCTCTCCATTCTGGAAGACTCGGGCTACATGGCGCGCGTGGCCTTTGTCATGGATAAGGTGCTGCGTCGCTTTGGCCTGTCGGGCCGCAGCTTCGTGCCCATGCTCGTCGGTTTTGGCTGCACCGTGCCGGCTATCATGTCGACGCGCACGCTGCCGTCCGAGCACGACCGCAAGATGACGGTCATGCTCACGCCGTTTATGAGTTGCTCGGCCAAGCTGCCGGTTTACGGCTTGCTGTGCGGAGCATTTTTCCCGCAGGCGACGGTCCCCGCCATGGTCTCGCTCTATCTGATCGGTATCGTGGTCGGCTGCATCGCGGCTTTGGTGCTCAACCGCACGGCATTTAAGGGCGACCCGGTTCCGTTTATCATGGAGCTTCCCAATTACCGCCTGCCGAGCGTCAAGACGACGGTGATGCTGGCATGGGATAAGGCCAAGGACTTCATCACCAAGGCCTTTACCATTATCTTTGCCGCTACGGTGGTCATCTGGTTCCTGCAGACGTTCGATATCCGCTTTAACGTGGTCGCCGACCAGTCGCAAAGCCTGCTTGCGGGCCTCGGCAGCATCATCGCGCCGGTGTTGGCCCCGCTCGGTTTTGGCGACTGGCGCGCCTCGACGGCACTCGTCACGGGACTCATTGCCAAGGAGAGCGTCATCTCGACGCTCACGGTGCTTTTGGGCGCAACCTCTCCCGCGGCACTGTCAGCCATGTTTTCGCCGTTTACCGCTTACGTGTTCCTGGTCTTTACGCTGCTGTACCCGCCCTGTGTGGCAGCCATCGGCGCCGTCAAGAGTGAGCTGGGCGCGCGCTATGCCGTTGCCGTGTTCGCGTTTCAAGTGACGGTCGCCTGGATCGTGGCGTTTGTCGTGCATTCGGCGGGTATATTGCTAGGGTTGGCTTAGCTATTTATTGACGGCGCAACCCCTGTGTATTGAGTTGATTGCGGTCCCGCATCTGTACTGACGGATGCGGGACCGTTGCTATATAATCGCCCACCGCTCAAGACAATCGGAGAGGTTTTCCTATATGGCTCAGGCAAGACAAGATGGCATCTCACTCAAGCAGTGGCTCCCGCTTATCGGGCTCGCCTGTTGCGCGTTCGTGTTCAACACGTCGGAGTTCATGCCCATTGGCCTTCTGACTGATATTGCCGCGTCGTTTTCGCTCACCGAGGCCCAGGCCGGCATCATGATCTCGGTCTACGCCTGGGGCGTCATGCTACTGTCGTTGCCGCTTATGGTGTTCGCCTCGCGCTTTGAGTTCAAGCGTATGCTGCTCGGCGTGCTTGCCGTGTTCTCGCTCGGGCAGTTCCTGTCCGCCGTGGCGCCCACCTATCCCATTTTGGTCTGCGCGCGCCTGGTGGTCGCCTGCGCGCACGCCGTGTTCTGGTCAGTCGCTTCGATTATGGCCTCGCGCCTGGTCGACACCCGTCACGGGGCGCTCGCCATTAGCATGATCGCCACGGGCTCGTCCATCGCGCAGATCTTTGGCCTGCCGATCGGCCGCGCCATCGGACTGGCCGTGGGCTGGCGCATGACATTCGCCGTGGTCGGGGCCCTCTCGGCTGTCGCGGTTGTCTACCAGGCCGCGGTGTTCCCGGCCATGCCGGCGGGCGAGCGCTTTACCGTCAAACAGCTGCCCGAGCTGCTCAAGAACCCGTTCCTGATTGCGCTCTACGCGGTCACGGTCTTTATGGCGACCGGCTATTATGCGGGTTACAGCTATATCGAGCCGTTCCTGGCGCAGGTCGCGCACGTCGACGCAAGCGCTATTACCATGACGCTGACGGCGTTTGGCTGCTCTGGTCTGCTCGGAAGCTGGCTGTTTGGCCGCCTGTTCGATGGGCATCGCTTCCCGTTCTTGGCTATCACGCTCTCCGGCGTGCCGGTGGCTCTGCTGCTCGTGGGTCCGGTCGCATCGTCGCTCGTAGCAGTGCTTGCCGTCTGCGCGCTATGGGGCTGCTGCTCCACGGCCTTTAACGTTGCGTTCCAGGCCGAGCTCATCAAGTACACGCCGGCGGATTCGTCGGCCGTCGCCATGTCGATCTTCTCGGGCCTGTTTAACCTCGGTATCGGCACGGGCACCGCAATCGGCGGCGCCGTGGTTTCGGGTCCCGGTATCGCTTGGATTGGCTTTGCGGGCGGGGCGATTACCGTCGTGGGCGTCATCCTTGCCATCACCGTACTGTTCCCAGCCATACGCCGCGCAAAGCCCGTCGCCTAATCACGTCCCCTCATCAGCTGCGGTGGAATAGCTCCTGTTTAAGGCCTCTGAAGGCCCAAGCAGGAATTATTTCACCGCAACTTATTTTGGGGGAGAGGATACAAGCCGGGCATACAATGGATATCGTTGTGTTGAGCTTACCGGGAGGTTGCTATGTGGGCATACGAGACGACGTTCTATCAGATCTATCCGCTGGGCTTTTGCGGAGCTCCGCGCGAAAACGCCGCTCCCGTTGCCGAGGATGAACTCGCCCAGGCTGCCAACGCTGCGCCCGACCCCGATGCACCCATCATGAAGATCGCCCAATGGGCTGACTACCTGCAAGAACTCGGCGTTGGCGCTGTGCTCATCAACCCGCCGCTCGAATCCGACAGCCACGGCTATGATACGCGCAGCCTGCGCCATGTCGACCGCCGCCTGGGCGGGGATGCCGATTTTGCCGCCGTATGCGAGACGCTGCACGCCCATGGCATCCGTGTGGTGCTCGATGCGGTCTTCAACCACGTCGGCCGCGGCTTCTGGGCCTTCCGTGATGTGCAGGAGCGTAAGTGGGACTCGCCGTACAAGGACTGGTTCCACATTAGCTTTGACGGCGACTCCTGCTATGGCGACGGCTTTTGGTACGAGGGTTGGGAAGGCCATTTTGAACTTGTGAAGCTCAACCTGCAAAATCCCGCTGTGGTCGATTACCTACTCGAGTCCGTGCGCCGTTGGGCTGACGTGTTTGGCGTCGACGGCCTGCGCCTGGACGTTGCCTATATGCTCGACCGCGACTTCATGCGTCGTCTGCATACCTTTACCCGCGAGCTCAAGCCCGATTTTGTGCTGATCGGCGAGACGCTCCACGGCGACTACAACCAGATCGTCAACGACGAGATGCTTGACTCCTGCACCAACTACGAGTGCTACAAGGGCCTGTACTCCAGCTTTAACTCGGTCAACATGTTCGAGATTGCCCATTCGCTGCATCGCCAGTTTGGCGGCGATCCGTGGTGCATCTACCGCGGCAAACACCTGCTGTCGTTTGTCGACAACCACGACGTGCCGCGCCTGGCGAGCATCCTCACCGACAAGTCGTGCCTGCGTCCCGCCTATGGCATGCTCTTTGGCATGCCGGGCATTCCGTGTGTCTACTATGGCAGCGAGTGGGGAATTGCCGGCGAAAAGGGCGGCCCCGATGGCGACTGGGCGCTGCGACCTGCGCTCGATGAGCCTGCGCCCAACGAGCTGACGGCGTTCATCACGCAGCTTGCGCACCTTCGCTCGGCCGACGACGCGGCGGCCCGTGCTCTCAACTACGGTGCCTATCGCAACGTGGTGATCCAGAACAAGCAGCTGCTGTTCGAGCGCGCCTGTGACGGCGCGACGGTGCTCGTGGCGGTGAACGCCGTGGGCGAGCCTTACACCTTTGGCGCCGGCGAGCTCAACGGGTCCTTTGTCGACCTGCTTGCCGATGGCGTGCCCACGGTCGAGCTGGCTGGCTCCCTTGAGCTTGCGCCCTACGAGGTGCGCTATCTGTTGAGGGCCTAGGCCATGGCTGCGTCCGACGAGGGCTATCAACATATTGAGCATGGGTTTGAACCCGTGTTTGACGAGCGCTCGCGCGTTTTGATGCTGGGGTCGTTTCCCTCGGTGCTCTCGCGTGCCAATGCCTTCTACTATGGCAATCCGCAGAACCGCTTTTGGCGGGTCACGGCGGCGTGTCTCGGTGTGCCTGTGCCGCCCAACGAGGGTGATCCTTTGGCAAGCGGTGAGCCCGCGACGCTCGATGCCTCCATTGCCGCCAAGCGGGCCATGCTGCTGAACGGCGGCGTGGCCCTGTGGGATGCAATCGAGGGCTGCGACATTAAGGGCTCGAGCGACGCGAGCATTCGCAACGTTGTGCCGGCACATATCGAGCGCATTACCGATGCAGCTCCCATTGAGCAGGTGATATGCAACGGTGGTACGGCTGGCCGGCTCTACAAGCGCTATCTACAAGAACGCACCGGGCTGCCCGCCATCGTCCTGCCCTCGACAAGTCCTGCCAATGCGGCTTGGCGTCTTGAGCGCCTTGTCGAGCGCTGGCGCGAGGCAGTTGACTGGGCTGCTCTCTAATTTAGATATTTGATTGAGCATGGGCGCCGAGGCGTTTGATGATGGCGTGCCAGATCGGCGCGGGCAGCGCGGGCTCGACACGCACCATGCCGTCGGCGTTGACGCTACCGGCATCGCCGCCGCCGAGCAGCTGGGCGTGCTCAACTGAGCAGCCCATGCGCACGGCACCCACAAGCTTATCCATCGCTTCCGAAAACGGTCGCCGCAAGAGTCCCATGCGCGGGGAGCGACGAAGCGCCGCAATGCCGCTGCCGGCGCAGATGGCAACGCCGCCACACCACAATTGGTCATGGCGCTCACATGCCTTGTGCAGGCGAACGGCGGCCCCACGCGCCTGCTCAGTGCCCTCTTGTGCGGCTCGAATCGCGGCATAGACGCGCGTTCCCGTACCGCCAAAGCGCTCAAGCGTCTGCTCGATAGCTGTCAACGTCTCATCGTCAGCCACATCTTCAATGGCCAGCACGATGCCATCGGCAACGCTGCCGGCGTCATTTGCCTTCAAGTCGACCGGGCGGGGGAGTGCGGTGCCGGAAAGTTGAGCATAGGCGGCGATGGCATCCTGCAGGTCCCAGAGCAAAAAATCAAGATCGGCGCTCTTGGGAATACTGATATACGCAATGGTGTGCAGTGTTTTTGGTACATCGCCGCGCGCGGTCGTCTCCATGCCATCTCCTTTCCGGCTCGTTTCCGTTTAGGTTACACCGTCTGGTGGCGCTGGGCGCGCTATCCTAGTGCAACCCTTACGAAAGGAACGCCATGCGTCTGCCCATGAATACCTCGCTTGCCACGCTCAAGCCCTCCGGCATCCGTCGGATTAACGCACTCGCCGCTCAGCACCCGGGATGCATCGCGCTTGCGCTTGGCGAGCCCGATTTTCCCACGCCCGATGTGATTAGTGCCGAGGTGACCGCCGCACTGGACCGCGGTGACACGCACTATCCGCCCAATAACGGTCGCCCCGCCCTGCGCGAGGCGTTATCTGCCTACATGGGGGACGCGGGCCTTATGTTTTCGGCCGACGAGGTCATCCTGACCGACGGCGCGACCGAGGCCCTGTCGGCAACATTCATGGCTATGCTCAACCCCGGCGACGAGGTCATTATTCCCACGCCGGCCTTTGGCCTGTACGAGAGCATCGTCGTAGCCAATCACGCCAAAGCGGTCTTTTTGGATACGGAGCCTGCGCAATTTCAGATTGACGAGGATGCGCTTCGCGCCTGTGTGACCCCGGCGACCAAGGCCATCGTTATCTGCTCGCCCAACAATCCTACGGGCTGCATCCTCAACACGGCGTCGCTCGACGCCGTGGCGCGCGTGGCAGAGCAGGCGGGCATCTACGTAGTCTGCGACGACGTATATAACCGCCTGGTCTATGTGGACGGCTACGAACGATTTGCCCAGCGCCACCCGGAGCTACGCGAGCAGACGGTAGTCATCGAGAGCTTCTCCAAACCCTGGGCCATGACCGGCTGGCGCTTGGGTTGGCTCGCAGCCGCAGCCCCTGTTACCGCCGAGATTGCCAAGGCTCACCAATACTTAGTATCGAGCGCCGTCTCCTTCGAAATGGACGCCGCAGCTCGAGCTCTCACCGTCGACCCCACCCCCATGCTCGAAGTCTACCGAGCCCGCCGCAAACGCGTGCTCGCAGCCCTAGACGCCATGGGCCTCGACGTGGTAGAGCCCGCAGGAGCCTTCTACGCCTTCCCCAGCATCAAACAATTCGGCCTAACAAGCGAAGATTTCTGCATCAAAGCCATCAAAGAGGCAAACGTAGCCCTAGTCCCGGGCGACTGTTTCGGCACCGAAGGCCACATCCGCCTAAGCTACTGCGTCTCCGACAAAGATCTGGACGAAGGCCTCCATCGCCTGTCCACCTTCATTTCAACCCTGTAGCCATCAGGGACGCAACCCATCAGCCCACCGACTTAAGGATTGTGAGTGGGGCGCGCCGTTCAACGGACACGAGGATTCGCCGCACAGTTACCGCAGCTCCGGCCTGAGGGGACGGGTCGAGATTTTCGTAGATTCCGCACGAGCCGAAGAGCACTAAATGTGCTCTTCGAGCGAGCCCAGGACTTGACCGAGCGAAAATCTCGACCCGTCCCCTCAGGCCGGAGCGTATGCAGGGTTTGTGTACGAATCCTCGTGCCCGTTGACCGACGCCGGGGTCCCCGCCATAATACTTTCGGTTCACGCACGAATCCGCTGCCAGAGACAGCCGGTGCAAACGGGCATCGCCCGCGAGCTTAATGGGATATCCCGCCAGCCGAGGTGGTCGAGTAGATATGTCTTCTCGCCCCCGTCGCTCATGCAGCGCGGGGGCTTTCTTTTTGGACATGCCCCCGTCACGTCCTTGTGGCGGACCGTGCCCGGAAAGAATTCGAGGAGGTGTAATTCATGCCCCAGCAGTACAAAATCGACAAGGTTGCAGAGATCGAGTCCCGTATCGCCGAGAACGCCGGTCTGTTCGTCGTCAACTACAACGGTCTGACGGTTAAGCAGGCTCAGGAGCTGCGTCATCAGCTTCGCGAGTGCGGCGCCGAGATGAAGGTCTACAAGAACAACCTGGTCAAGATCGCTCTCAAGAACCAGGAGCAGCCCGAGATCGACGATATCCTCGCCGGCCCCGTCGCTTATGTGTTCTACGAGACCGAGCCGGTCGAGGCCGCTAAGGCCCTTAAGGACTTCTCCGCTAAGTCCAAGGGCGTCCTTGAGATCAAGGGCGGTATCTCCGACGGCAAGGCCGTTTCCGCCGATGATGTTAAGGCTATCGCCGAGCTGCCCACCAAGGATCAGCTTCTCGGCCAGATCGCCGGTCTCATCTCCGGTTTCGCTCGCGACATCGCTGTCTGCGTCAACGGCGTTTTCTCTGGTCTCGCTCGTTCGATCCAGCAGGTCTCCGAGCAGAAGGCAGCCTAGTTGCTGTTTTCACCCGCGGCGGCAACGCCGCACCCCTGGCGCATTCGCGCCGTGTTTTAACTGATCTCCGTGCATCCGCACGGAAACCGAAAGGACTTAGAAATGGCTAAGCTTACCACCGATGAGATCATCGATGCTCTTAAGGAAATGACCCTTCTCGAGGCTTCCGAGCTCGTTAAGGCTATCGAGGACACCTTCGGCGTTTCCGCCGCTGCTCCTGCCGCTGTTGTCGCCGCTCCCGCTGCTGGCGCTGCTGAGGCCGAGGAGAAGACCGAGTTTGACGTCGTGCTCGAGGGCTTCGGCGACAACAAGATCCAGGTCATCAAGGCCGTCCGTGAGCTCACCAACCTTGGCCTGAAGGAGGCCAAGGAGGTCGTCGAGGGCGCTCCCAAGGCTGTTCTCGAGGGTGCCAAGAAGGAGGACGCCGAGGCTGCCAAGGAGAAGCTCGAGGCTGCTGGCGCTGCTGTCACCCTCAAGTAATCAGGCTTTCTCGCCAGATTCCTTTGCAGACGGGGTTCGCATTGCGAGCCCCGTCTTTTTTGTTTTTCGGTTCCCCGACATCGGTTGCTCAAACTGCCATGTTCTGTGATTTGCGTCGCATCGGGTGCCCTGCCGTTGGGCAATAAAATTGCACCATTCGAGCAATAATTTGCGTTGACCTGCTGAAGAATTGTCTCTGCCTTGTAGCGACATATAGTTCCAGCGGTAAGATGCTTGGGTATCGCAATTTGGTCTGCGGCTGTGCGCCGCACGCACGGGGCGCTTTTGCGCCTGCGAAAGGATCTTTGAATAACATGAAGGCAATCATCCCCGCCGCCGGTCTTGGCACGCGTTTTCTGCCTGGCACCAAGTGCACGCCCAAAGAGATGCTGCCGGTGCTCGACAAGCCGGTCATCCAGTATGTCGTCGAGGAGGCACTCGACCCCGAGGAGGTCGACGACGCCATCATCGTTACCTCGCCCGGCAAGCCCGAGCTGCTGAACTACTTCCAGCCCGACCGTTCGCTCGAGAACCTGCTGCGCGAGCGCGGCAAGAACGCCTATGCCGATGCCGTCGCCCACGCTGGCGGTATGCCGGTCGACTTCCGTTATCAGTACGAGCCCAAGGGCCTCGGCCATGCCATTCGCTCTGCTGCCGACGCCGTGGCAGGGGAGAACTTCCTGGTTCTTCTGGGCGACTACGTTGTGCCTAACCGCGACATCTGCGACAAGATGCTCGCCGTTTCCAAGGAGCACGGTGGCGCTTCGGTTATCGCCGTCGCTGCTTGCTCGCCCGAGGAAGTCAGCCGCTACGGTGTTATCGCCGGCGAGCGCGTCGGTTCGCTCGAGGGCGCCGAGGACGTTGCCGATGCCGAGCCGGGCGCTGTCTGGCGTATCGGCGGTCTGGTTGAGAAGCCCGCTCCCGAGGCTGCTCCGTCCAACCTGTACATCGTCGGTCGCTACCTGCTGAGCCCGCTGGTCATGGACTTGCTGGCAGATCAGCAGGCCGGCAAGGGCGGCGAGATCCAGCTCACCGACGCCATGGCCCGTTCGCTCGACCGCGAGGCCATGTACGCCGTCGTCATCGACCCGCTGTCGGGCTACGACACTGGCACTCCCTCTGGTTGGATGGCCACTAACGCCCTCATGGCTGCAAACGACCCCCGCTTTGCCGATGCCTTCTGGGACGCCATCGACGAGCGCGGCGGATTGATGCGCAAGTAAGCCTTCGGGCATCGACATTTACGGGTGCGGACTTCGGTCTGCACCCGTTTTTTTATTCGAGCTACAGCTTGGCTCCGGAAAGTGCGACCCACAATTTGGTCGAATTCTGGGACGCGCTTTCCGGTTGGAGCCCCTAGCGGAAACTGCGGCCCGGAATTTCGGCTCAGAACGGGATATGCTTTCCCAAACAGGCTCAACCGGAAACTGCGACCCAGTTTGAGGCCTCAAAACGGGATGTAATTTCCGTCCGGCCAACCCTCGCCGCCATTCTGCCGTTCAGAGGCCCGCACCAGCGGTCTCGTTCACAGAAAATATATGAACAGGTGTTCGATATATACGTATCTACCTGCACCTTTTCTGTCGAAAAACTTTGCTACTCCAAAAACTCAATCGCGTCAAGGCTTTTCTTGCCCAACGGTCGGTACCTGATAAACTATTAGGTTGCGATAACTGGCGAAGCTATGCCTCGCCAACCCACCGAGCATTTCCGTGAAGGAGGAAAAACCTGGTGACCTACGCATACACTGCCACTGAGCGCAAGCGCGTCAGCTTCGGGAAAATCCCGGAGGCCATGGAGCTCCCCAACCTTATCTCTGTTCAAAGGGAATCCTTTGAGCGTTTTAAGGACGAGGGCCTTCGTGAGGCGTTCAAGGAATCCAGCCCCATCCAGAGCCAGAACCATGTTCTCGAGGTTACCTTCGGCGAGCATCAGTTTGGCGACCCCGCGCACACCGTCGAGGAGTGCCGCGAGAAGGACATGACGTATCAGGCGCCGCTTCTGACCGACGTTCGTCTCACCAACAAGGAGACCGGCGAGATCAAGGAGCAGCTCGTCTTCATGGGCGACTTCCCCATGATGACCGATCAGGGCACCTTCATCATCAACGGTACCGAGCGTATCGTCGTCTCGCAGCTCGTCCGCTCCCCGGGCGTGTACTACAGCTCCGAGATGGATTCGGGCAAGCAGATCTACAAGGCCCAGATTATCCCGTCCCGCGGTGCCTGGCTTGAGTTTGAGGTCGACAAGCGCGACCAGCTCATGGTCTCCATCGACCGTAAGCGCAAGCAGAGCGCCACGATGTTCCTGCGCGCCCTTGGCATCGCCGTCACCAACGACGACATCATCGAGCTGCTCGGCAACTCCGATGTGATCAAGCGCACCCTGGAGCGCGACACCGCTCTCACTCGCGAGGACGCCCTCATCGAGATCTACCGTCGCCTGCGCCCGGGCGAGCCTCCCACCGTGGACGCTTCCCGCAGCCTGCTCGAGGGCCTGCTCTTTAACCCGCAGCGCTACGATCTGGCCCGCGTCGGTCGTTACAAGGTCAACAAGAAACTCAACCTCACCACCGAAGAAGAGGTCACGGTGCTCACCGACGAGGATATCGTCGCGACGCTGCGCTACCTCCTGTCCCTCGCTGCCGGCGAGCAGGGCTTCAAGGTCGACGACATCGACCACTTCGGCAACCGCCGCATCCGCACCGTCGGCGAGCTCGTCGCCAACCAGTTCCGTATCGGCATGAGCCGTATGGAGCGCGTCGTCCGTGAGCGCATGAGCTCCCAGGACATCGACGAGATCACCCCGCAGTCGCTCATCAACATCCGCCCGATCGTGGCCTCCATCAAGGAGTTCTTCGGTTCCTCGCAGCTCTCGCAGTTCATGGACCAGGCGAACCCCCTGACCGGTCTGACCCACAAGCGCCGTCTGTCCGCACTCGGCCCTGGTGGTCTTGCCGGCCACAAGTCCGGCTCCAGCCGCCGCACCAACGTGCCGACGGCCGTCCGCGACGTTCACAACTCGCACTACAGCCGCATGTGCCCGATCGAGACCCCCGAAGGCCCCAACATCGGCCTGATCGGCTCGCTCGCCCTCTACGCCCGCGTCAACGAGTATGGCTTCATCGAGGCCCCGTTCCGTCGCGTCGAGAACGGCGTTGCCACCGACCAGATCGACTGGATGACCGCTGACGAGGAAGAGAAGCACGTCATCGCGCCGGCCAACACGCCGCTCGATCCCAAGACCAACGAGTTCATCACGACCGATGCCGAGGGCAAGATCGTCCGTCCGCACACCGTGATCGCCCGTACCCGCGACTTCGACGGCTCCTTCGGCGCTCCCGCCGATGTGCCTGTCGAGGACGTCGACTACATGGACGTCTCGCCGCGTCAGATGCTCTCCGTTGCGGCCACGCTGATCCCGTTCCTTGAGCACGACGACGCCAAGCGTACGCTCATGGGCGCCAACATGCAGCGTCAGGCCGTGCCGCTGGTTCACCCCGCCGCTCCCTATGTCGGTACTGGCATGGAGCGCCGCGCCGCCCTGGACTCCGGCGAGGTCACCCTGGCCAAGAACGCCGGCGAGGTCATCTTTGCCGACGCCGCCAAGATCATCGTCAAGCATGCCGGCGGCATGGACGAGTATCACCTGGCCAAGTACCAGCGCTCCAACCAGTCCACCTGCATCAACCACCGTCCGCTCGTGCGCGTCGGTGACACCGTTGAGCAGGGCGAGCCTCTGGCCGACGGTCCTTCGACCGATCACGGCGAGCTCGCACTGGGCCAGAACCTCACCGTGGCATACATGCCGTGGGAAGGCTTCAACTACGAGGACGGTATCGTCGTGTCCGAGCGCCTGGTGGCCGAGGACTTGCTGACGACCATCAATATCACCCGTCACGAGATCGACGCCCGCGACACCAAGCTCGGCCCCGAGGAGATCACCCGCGAGATCCCGAACCTCTCCGAGGACATGCTTGCCAACCTCGACGAGGACGGCATCATCCGCATCGGCGCTGAGGTCGGCCCTGGCGACATCCTGGTCGGCAAGGTTACCCCCAAGGGCGAGAGCGCTCTGACCGCCGAGGAGCGCCTGCTGCGCGCCATCTTCGGTGCCAAGGCCCACGACGTCCGCGACACCTCCCTTAAGATGCCTCACGGCGCTTACGGCCGCGTTATCGACGTCGTCCGCTTTAGCCGCGAGAACGGCGACGATCTGGCCCCCGGCGTCAACGAGCAGGTGCGCGTCTACGTCGCCCAGCGTCGTAAGATCCAGCAGGGCGATAAGATCGCCGGCCGCCACGGCAACAAGGGTGTTATCTGTAACGTTCTGCCGGTCGAGGACATGCCCTACATGGCTGACGGTACCCCGATCGACGTTATCCTCAACCCGCTGGGCGTTCCTTCGCGTATGAACGTCGGCCAGCTGCTCGAGTGCCACCTTGGCTGGGCTGCTGCCTGCGGTTGGGATACCGAGAATGCCGACTCCGACAAGTACGTCCCCGGTCCGTTCTTCACCGCGACGCCCGTCTTCGACGGCGCCAAGGAGGACGAGATCGCCGAGGTCATCCGTCGCGCCAACAAGAACATGCTCAACAAGGCCACCGCTGCCTTTGGCGATCACATGCGCCCCGAGTTTGTCACCCAGCTTGACGAGCGCGGCAAGACCCGCCTGTTCGACGGCCGCACCGGCGAGGAGTTCCGCGAGCCCATTACCGTGGGTACGTCCTACATCCTCAAGCTCGGCCACATGGTCGACGACAAGATCCACGCCCGTTCGACTGGCCCTTACAGCCTGGTTACCCAGCAGCCGCTGGGCGGCAAGGCTCAGTTCGGCGGCCAGCGCTTCGGCGAGATGGAAGTTTGGGCACTGTACGCATACGGTGCTTCCAACGTCCTGCAGGAGATCCTGACCGTCAAGTCCGACGATACCGTGGGCCGCGTCAAGACCTACGAGTCCATCGTCAAGGGCGAGAACGTCCCGGTTCCGGGTATCCCCGAGTCCTTCAAGGTTCTCGTCAAGGAGATCCGTTCGCTCGCGCTGGACATCGAGCCCATGCACGATGCCGACGAGGACGCCTCCGCCCCTGTGACCGCCGAGGAGACCTCTGCCCTCGATGACCTGGCTGCGCTCGCCGGCGTTGACGCCGACGTCGAGGCCCAGGATGCCGAGACCGCCGAGGCACCCGAGGCTGTCGCCGCCACGACCACTGATAAGGAGTAGTTGACTGTGGCAGATTTCGAAGCTACTGATTTTGACTCGGTAAAGATCTCCCTTGCCTCCGCCGACCAGATCCGTTCCTGGTCGCACGGTGAGGTCAAGAAGCCGGAGACCATCAATTACCGTACCCTCAAGCCCGAGAAGGACGGCCTGTTCTGCGAGAAGATCTTCGGTCCCGCCAAGGACTGGGAGTGCTCCTGCGGCAAGTACAAGGGCATCCGCTTTAAGGGCATCGTCTGCGAGCGCTGCGGCGTCGAGGTCACCTCGGCCAAGGTGCGTCGCGACCGCATGGGTCACATCGAGCTCGCCGCTCCCGTGTCCCACATCTGGTACTTTAAGAGCCCCACGAGCTTCCCGATGAGCCGTATGCTCGACATCAAGTCCAAGGACCTCGAGAAGGTTCTGTACTTTGCCAGCTACATCATCACCGAGGTCGACTATGAGGCCCGCGAGGCCGACGCTGACGACCTGCGCGAGGAGCTCGCCGCCGATCTGGAAGAGATCGATGCCGAGTGCGCCCGCCAGATCGAGTCCCTCAAGGAGCAGGGCGACCCCGAGAACTTTGACGAGTTCTCCGACGAGGAGCCGCTGACCTCCGAGGAGATCGCCTCTGGCATCGTCGACATCGAGGAAGAGTGCAAGGACGAGAAGCAGCTCCGCACGGACGCCTTCAACGCCTTCATGAAGCTCACCGAGCGCGACCTCATCTCCGATGAGCCGCTGTTCCGCGAGATGACCCGCTACTACTCCATGTACTTCAAGGGTGGTATGGGTGCCGAGGCCGTCCGCGACCTGCTCGCTGCCATCGACCTCCCCTCCGAGGCCGAGAAGCTCAAGGCCATCATCGCCGACGAGGACTCCCAGAAGCAGAAGCGCGAGAAGGCCGTCAAGCGCCTCGAGGTCGTTGACGCCTTCCTGAAGGGTGGCAACAGCCCCGCGAACATGATCCTGGACGTCATCCCGGTCATTCCGCCCGATCTGCGCCCGATGGTCCAGCTCGACGGCGGCCGCTTCGCCGCGTCTGACCTCAACGACCTGTATCGTCGCGTGATCAACCGTAACAACCGACTCAAGCGCCTGCTCGACCTGGACGCCCCTGCGATCATCGTGAACAACGAGAAGCGCATGCTCCAGGAGTCCGTGGACGCCCTGTTCGACAACGGCCGTCGTGGTCGCCCGGTCTCTGGCCGTGGCGGTCGCCCGCTCAAGTCGCTCGCCGAGGCCCTCAAGGGCAAGCAGGGTCGTTTCCGTCAGAACCTGCTGGGTAAGCGTGTCGACTACTCCGGCCGTTCGGTTATCGTTACCGACCCCAAGCTGCTGCTGCACCAGTGCGGTCTGCCCAAGACCATGGCGCTGGAGCTCTTCAAGCCCTTCGTCATGAAGCGCCTGGTCGAGCTTGGCAAGGTCGAGAACATCAAGGGCGCCAAGCGCGCTATCGACCGCGGTGCCACCTTTGTGTGGGACATCCTCGAAGAGGTCATCGACGGCCGCGTCGTGCTGCTCAACCGCGCACCGACCCTGCACCGTCTGTCCATCCAGGCCTTTGAGCCGGTGCTGGTCGAGGGCAAGGCTATCCACCTGCACCCGCTGGTCTGCTCGCCCTTCAACGCCGACTTCGACGGCGACCAGATGTCTGTCCACGTGCCGCTGTCCAGCCAGGCTCAGGCCGAGGCTCGCGTGCTCATGCTCTCTGCGAACAACCTGCGCTCGCCGGCATCCGGCAAGCCGGTCAACATCCCCTCGCAGGACATGATCATCGGTGTGTACTACCTGACCCAGGTCCGCGACGGTCTGCCGGGCGAGAACCACGTGTTCTCGAGCTTCGACGACGCGCTGCACGCCTATGACTGCCGCTCCGAGGTCGACATGCAGGCCAAGATTCAGGTCCGCGTGTCCGCCGAGAACGCCAATGTCATCAACGAGGACGGCACCCGTATCTTCCGCGTCAAGAACGGCAAGAACGAGTTTGTCGACTACGACGTCACCGGCAACAAGACCGCGCGCTTCGAGACCTCTATCGGCCGCATCATCTTCAACCGCCAGTGCCTGCCCGAAGACTACGAGTTCATGAACTACAAGATGGTCAAGGGCGATGTGGCCAAGCTGGTTGCGGACTGCTGCGATCGTTACCCCGAGGCCAAGGTCGGCCCGATCCTCGACGCCATCAAGTACTCCGGTTTCCACTACGCTACCCGCGCCGGCCTCACCATCTCGGTGTGGGACGCTCTCATCCCTGCCGAGAAGCAGGAGCTGCTCGACCGCGCCCAGGCCAACGTCGACCAGATCAACGAGTACTTCGAGGAGGGCTTCATCAACGAGACGGAGCGCCACATCGAAGTCGTTAACGAGTGGACCGCTTGTACCGATAAGGTTGCAGCGCTCATGCTCGACATGTTCGACGAGGAGAACCCGCTGTACATGATGGCCGACTCCGGCGCCCGTGGTTCTAAGACCCAGCTGCGTCAGCTCGGCGGCATGCGTGGCCTGATGGCAGACATGTCCGGCGAGACGATCGACCTTCCCATTAAGGCGAACTTCCGCGAGGGCCTGCTGCCGCTCGAGTACTTCATTTCGACCTACGGCGCCCGTAAGGGCCTGGTCGATACCGCATCCCACACCTCGGACTCTGGTTACCTGACCCGTCGTCTGGTCGACGTGGCCCAGGACGTCATCGTCCGCGAGGAGGACTGCGGTACGCACGAGGGCGTCACCTACAACCTCATCATCCCCGGCACCACCGACCTCAACACCGACCTTGTCGGCCGTTGCTTCATTGAGGACGTCGTGGCCCCCGATGGCACCGTGCTCTTTGAGCAGGACGGCTACATCGAGAAGGTCGCCGACATCCAGAAGATGGTTGATGCCGGCCTCAAGAAGGTCAAGCTCCGCGCGCTGCTCACCTGCCGCTCCAAGTACGGCGTGTGCCAGAAGTGCTACGGCTGGGATCTTTCCACCCGTCGTCCGGTCGCCATCGGTACCGCGGTCGGCATTATTGCCGCCCAGTCCATCGGCGAGCCCGGTACGCAGCTTACGATGCGTACCATTCACTCCGGCGGCGTCGCTGGCGTCGACGATATTACGCAGGGTCTGCCTACGGTCAGCCGTATGTTCGATATCGTCGGCAACGTCAACGAGAAGATTCTGGGTCGCGAGGCCGAGCTGGCTCCGTACTCCGGTCACCTCTCGATTGAGCCCGAGAAGTCCGAGTACGTGCTGACGCTCACCGACTCCGAGGATCACACCCGTGTCCTCGACGAGCGCCGCGTCCCCGCATCGGTGCGCTTTATGCCCGAGATCGAGGATGGCTGCGAGGTTCGCGCCGGCGACCAGATCACCAAGGGCTTCGTCAACTTCCGCAACCTGCGCAAGCTGACCGACATCGAGTCGACGATGCACACCTTCGTCGAGAGCGTCAAGGACGTCTACACCAGCCAGGGCGTCGACCTGAACGACAAGCACATCGAGGTGCTCGCACGTCAGATGCTGCGTCGCGTTCAGATCACCAACCCCGGCGACTCCAAGTACCTGCTTGGTCAGTACGTCGACCGCTACGAGTTCGCCGACGAGGTCGAGCGCGTTGCCCGTCTGGGCGGTCAGGCTCCCGTGGCCGAGCCCGTCATCCTGGGTACGCTCAAGGTCGCGTCCAACATCGACTCCTGGCTGTCGAGTGCTTCGTTCATCCGCACCGCCGGCGTCCTTACCGAGGCTGCCATCGAGGGCAAGGTCGACCACCTGCTCGACCTTAAGTCCAACGTCATCGTCGGTAAGAAGATCCCGGCTGGTACCGGCCTCAAGCCCTACGCCAATGCCAAGCTGACGTATCGCACGGCCGACGGCTACGTGGACATCGATGGCCCGGCTTCGCCCAACGCCAAGTCGCTGCCCGAGTGGGCTCCGGTTGAGCTCAAGGACCTGGACGAGCAGCTCCCGCAGCAGCTCGACTGGGCCGGCTACGACGAGTTCGGCGGTGCTGACGGTTCGTTCACCCGCAACGGCCACACCATCTCCGCCGAGAAGGCTCGCCTGTACCTGTTCGACGACCTGGGCGTGTCGCAGCGCTGGACCAACAAGTTCAGCGAGGTCGGCATCGAGACGGTCGGCGACCTGGTCGGCAAGTCCGAGGAGGATCTGCTGCGCATCGATGGCATCGGTGCCAAGGCGATCGAGGAGCTCCGTGACGGCCTGGAGGCCCACGACCTGCTCTACATCCTCGAGAACAACGACGACGTTGCCGACGAGGAAGACCTCTCGCAGCTGCTGCAGATGGTCTTTAGCCCCGACGGTCCGGACGACATCCTGCTGGGCACCTCCGCTGCTCCGACGCATCACGCCGACGCCGACGAGGAGCTCCTGGGCGCCCCGATCGACGACAAGAAGGCTCCCGCCAACGGTGCCATCAACGAGGACATGGCTTCCCTCGACGAGCTACTCAACCAGCTCGTAGACACCGACGACGCCGAAGAGGCCAAGGACAACGACGAGGAATAATTTCCTAGTACGTTAACCGCCCTTCCAAAGACCCGCTGCCC
>UQPI01000005.1 GCA_900542945.1 uncultured Collinsella sp. | reverse complement strand
TGCCTAACATGCTTCGGCGGGCCCCTGCTCGTTATCGTGGCGGGCGCTGCTCTGGGAAGCTCGATGGGTTGTCTCGCTAGGTAAATAATTGTGCGTGGTGGTATTGTTGCTGTGGGTTTAATTCGATATGAAAGGGTGACTTTGGTGTCCAAGATGGATTCTACGCTCTCCTATATTACTGACCAGTTGAAGGCGCTTACCTCGATTGCTTCGCCTACGGGGTTTACTCGTGCGGCTACCGATTATCTGATGGAAACGTTGCGCGATATGGGGTTTGGGCCCGAGCGTTCTAATAAGGGCAATGTGCTTGTTGAGCTTGGCGGCGAGGGTGAGCCGCTCGTGTTGGCGAGCCATGTCGATACCCTGGGCGCCATGGTGCGCTCCATTAAGGACAATGGTCGCCTGCGCCCCACGACCCTCGGTGGGCATCAGTGGTCTACGGCCGATGGCGAGAACTGCACCGTTTATACGCGCGACGGCAATGTCTACACGGGTGTGGTCCTCAACACCGAGCCGTCGGCGCACGTGGCCGATGAGCCGGTCAAGACCATCGAGAAGAACATGGAGATCCTGCTCGACGAGAACGTTGACAGCAAGGACGATGTGCTCGAGCTGGGTATTCAGACTGGCGATATCATCGCTATGGATCCGCGCACCACGGTGACGGAGAGCGGCTACATCAAGAGCCGCTTCTTGGATGACAAACTGTCGGCCTCCATTTTGCTGGGCTTGGCGCGTGCCGTCGCCGCTGGCGAGGTGACGCTCTCGCGCAAGGTGTCGCTGCTCTTTACCGTGTACGAGGAGGTCGGCCACGGTGGTGCCTTTGTGCCGGCCGACACGCGCGAGATGATCAGCGTTGACATGGGCTGCGTGGGCGACGACCTGGGCTGCACCGAGCGCATGGTGTCGATTTGCGCCAAGGATTCGGGCGGTCCGTACAACTACGACCTGGTAACCACGCTGTCCAACATCGCGCGCGAACTGGAGCTCGATTACGCCATCGACGTGTACCCGCATTACGGCTCGGACGTCGAGGCCACGCTCTCGGCCGGCTACGACATTCGCCATGGTCTGATCGGCCCCGGCGTGTACGCGAGCCACAACTACGAGCGCAGCCACATCGACGGCGTGCGCAACACCTTTGAACTGGTTCGCGCCTACGTTCAGCGCTAGGGGAGCAGCTTGCGACTTGGCCGACCAATCGCTAAGGCCCGATTTCTCGGGCCTTTTTTCGCTTTTGGTCGTTTAGTATTATGATGTCTGTAATCTATTAACTAAACGTGTAAATTACTTAACGAGGTGATGCGGTGTATGGATACGTCTGAGTACTTGTCTATGGGTGATGCCGCCCGCCTGTTGGGCGTTACGAAAGCCCGCATATCGCAACTTGCCGCATCGGGGACACTTGTGTGCGATATTGTGGGCGGCCGGAAGATGATCGAGTACAATTCTGCGAGCGCCTATCAAAAGGTCCGCAAACGAGGGCGCCGTCCTGCAGCCGATGTGGGACGCAAGTTTACGCTGATGTCGGCCGACCATGAGGTCGCGCATGTCTCTTTTGATCCGACGCGCGAGTTTCCCTTCGAAATCGCCAAGGTCCTCGATACGCAACGAATGCCGTTTGGCACATGCTCGAGCTCTTCTTCAACGGTGAATAAGCGGGAGCTCAACGCGTGGTGGGGGCATCGGTTGGTGCCCGATGTTCGCCCCGGGCTTATCTCGCGCTACCGCGAGCTGGGGATTGTCAGCGGCGTTGAGATACCGGTTCAGTGCCTGGGCCTCTCGCTTTCGGATTGTTATTGGCTGCGGCCGGTCGATTGCGCCGAACTCAAATGGCAAAACATCAATTACTTTGAGAACGAATTTGAGCGATCGGTGCCCGAGGGGCGTTCGGGTTGGCTGGAGGGCATCGGTCTTAAAAATCCCGACAACACATCCGAGGGCGAGCTTCCTAAATCGTGGATGATCCGAAACGGCATTCGCGTCTTGGCTAAAGGGTGCGGGATGGACGATCAGCGTCCCTTTAACGAGGCGGTTGCAACGGCTCTACATCGTCGTTTGCTGTCGGAGGGCGAGTTTGTTCCTTATACGGTTGAGCGGATGTTCGATGGCCCTGTGTGTCTGTGCGACGACTTTCTTGACGGCCGCGAGGAATACGTTCCGGCTGTTTACGTTAAGGGCGCACTTGGTAGCCAGCGGGGAAACTCGACATACGATCGATACTGTTGCTACCTCGGCAAGCATGGAGCCGATGAGGCCGTTGTGAGAAGGTCCATGTCGCAGATGATTGTCTGCGATGCCCTTTTGGCCAACAGTGATCGCCATTGGCGAAACTTCGGCATCGTCCGCAACGTCGATACCCTGGAGGTAAGGCCTGCTCCGCTGTTCGATAGCGGCAACTGCCTGTGGTATAACGTGCCAACCGCTGCGCTCGTAGCTGGGGAGTTTGGGTTTTCCGCTAAGCCGTTTGGGCCCGACCCTTCCGTCCAGCTGGCGCTTGCGGACTCGCTCGATTGGTTCGATTCATCGCGGCTCAACGGATTTGTTGATGAGGCAATCGAGATTCTTTCGCAGAGCGAATGGGCGACGGCGGAGGGTCGACTCGAGGCCATTTGCCGCGGCCTCGAGCGTCGCGTAATCGAGGTTGGTGCCGCTGTTGAGGTACTTCGACACGTACAGCGATAAATCAGCGGCTAATTAAGCGCGCCGGTCACGGTGCCGCCGCCCAAGACGACGTCGCCGCGATAGATAACGACTGCCTGGCCGGGGGCGATGGCGCGCTGCGGCTCGTCAAAGGTCAGCAACATTTGCCCGTCTTCGCCGCGCGTAAGGGTCGCTGCCTGGTCCTTTTGACGGTAGCGGTACTTGGCGCCCACGCGAATGCCGCCGGCATCGAGCTCGGCCTCCATGCGGTCGGCAGGGGCGCTCCAGATCCAGTCGTTGGCCGTGAGCGCTGCGGCGGTCAGATCTTCCGCTTCGCCCAGATGTACGGTGTTGCTGGCGGCATCGACGCCCGTTACGTACACGGGATGCGCCATCGCGACGCCCAAGCCCTTGCGCTGGCCGATGGTGTAGCGCAGCGCGCCGTTATGACGTCCGACCACGCTGCCGTCGCGCCACACAATGTCGCCCGGCTCGGCGGCATGTCCGCAGCGGCGTTCGATATAGCCCGCGTAGTCGCCGTTCGCGATAAAGCAGATATCCTCGCTCTCGGCTTTCTGGGCGTTGATGAAGCCCTGCTCGGCGGCAATGCGGCGCACGTCGCGCGCTTTGTCCAGCCCAGCCAGCGGAAAGATCGTGCGTGCCAGGCGCTCCTGCGTGAGCGAATACAAAAAGTAGCTTTGGTCCTTTTTGGGATCTTCGCCGCGGTTCAGCTGCCAGGTGCCGTCGGACGCCTGGCTCGTTTTGGCGTAGTGACCTGTGGCGATGTAGTCGCAGCCCATATCGAGTGCCGCATCGAGCAGCGCGCCAAACTTAATATGGCGGTTGCAGATGATACACGGGTTGGGCGTCAGTCCCTCCTGATAGGCAGTCACGAAGCGCTCGATAACGTTGCGGTCGAAGGTCTGCTGCAGGTCGAGCACATGGTGGGGTATCCCCAGGCGCTCGGCGACGGCCTTTGCATCAGCGATGTCGCGGTCGACCTTACTCATGCCCGTGACGGGATCGGGCGCGGGACAGGTGAGGCGCATGGTGGCACCGACGCATTCGTAGCCCTGGCTTTTGAGCAGGTACGCGGTCACGCTGGAATCGACGCCGCCGCTCATGGCGACGAGCACGCGCTTGTTGTGCATGGGGAGGTTCTCCTTGGTGGCATGTGGCCAAAAAAGAAAAGCGGCGCGGGAGGCTGGTTCCGCGCCGCAGACATTGTAGCAAGTTCGGACGACTCGTGGGACGCCCTGATGGGATGGGCTCAGACTGCCGGGAGAGGGGAGACCGGTTCGCCCTGGGCTCAACCTATGGGCGACAGACCTTAGTCCTGGAAGAGCGCCGTGGACAGGTAGCGCTCACCGGTATCGGCGAGCAGGGCCACGATGGTCTTGCCCTCGTTCTCGGGGCGCTTGGCCAGCTGCAGTGCGGCCCACACGGCGGCGCCGGACGAAATGCCCACGAGCACGCCCTCCTTGTGGCCCACAGCGCGGCCGGTGGCAAAGGCGTCCTCGTTCTCGACGGGGATGATCTCGTCGTAGACCTGGGTGTCGAGGACGTCGGGCACAAAGCCGGCGCCGATGCCCTGGATCTTGTGCGGGCCGGCCTGGCCCTTGGAGAGCACCGGGGAAGTGGCAGGCTCAACGGCGACAACCTGAATCTCGGGGTTCTGTTCCTTGAGGAACTCGCCCACACCGGTCACGGTGCCGCCGGTGCCAACGCCGGCGACGAAGATGTCGACCTCGCCGTCGGTGTCGTCCCAGATCTCGGGGCCGGTCGTGGCCTTGTGGATGGCGGGGTTGGCGGGGTTCACGAACTGGCCGGCGATAATGCTGTTGGGCGTCTCCTTCTGCAGCTCCTCGGCCTTGGCGATGGCGCCCTTCATGCCCTTGGAGCCGTCGGTGAGCACGAGCTGTGCGCCGTATGCCTGCATAAGCTTGCGGCGCTCGACGGACATAGTCTCGGGCATGGTGATGATCACCTTGTAGCCACGAGCCGCCGCCACCGAGGCGATGCCGACGCCGGTATTGCCGCTCGTGGGCTCGATGATGGTGTAGTCGCCGCCGCGCACGAGCTTGCCGGCCTTCTCGGCCTCGTCGATCATGTTCTTGGCGACGCGGTCTTTGACGGAGCCGGCGGGGTTGAAGTATTCCAGCTTGACGAGCACGCGGGCCTTGAGGTCCTCATCGGCCTCAAAGTGAGTGAGCTCCAGAAGCGGGGTGTGACCGATAAGCTGATCGATGGACGTGTAAACATTGCTCATGGTGAACCTCCAAAGTGTTCAAATGACTGGATACCGTGTGGTTTTACGGTGTGTGTAACAGCTAAACCCATATACCTTATAGGTTGTTCGTTTTGCTATTGGCAAGCATAGTAGACAGTAAAGCCTAGTAATGCAATAGGAAATAGGAGTTTATTGCAAGTTGATTAACCAGCTTGACGGGAATAGGTATTTTCAAAATCAATATTTCGGCTAGAATTTCTACGAATTAAAAGACCGAAAGGTAGCACTATATATGTTGGTTTCCACTAAGGGCAGATATGCCCTGCGCGTTATGGTCGACCTGGCCGAGCACCAGGCGGCAGGCCGCATTCCCCTCAAAGAGATCGCCGCGCGTCAGGGGATTTCGGAGAAATATTTGGAGAACATTTTGGCTACGCTCGTCCGCGCCAACATGCTCTCGGGCATGCGCGGCAAGGGCGGCGGCTATGTGCTCACGCGCCCGCCCGAGCAGTACACGGTGGGCGAGATCTTGCGCCTGACCGAGGGCAGTCTGGCGCCGGTCGCATGTCTGGACGGCGACTGCAAGGGCTGTTCGCGTTCGGATGAGTGCCCCACGCTCGACGTATGGAAGAACCTGGACAAGCTCATTAACGACTACCTCAACGGTGTGACGCTCGATCAACTTGTCGCTCCCAACGAAGGCTACGATTACGTCATCTAACCCACAGCTGCCATTTGGGGACGGGGTGGAAATGGCAGATTCTCTCGCCCTTTGAGACTTGGCAAATAAGAAGGCCGCCCATTTTTGTGATGGGCGGCCTTCGTTTTGGGCTGTTGAGACGGGCGCGGCCGGAATGGCCGTTTTAGCCCTCGGCGATGCTGTCGAGGATGCTGCGCATGATGGACACCAGGATGCTGCCCATAAAGGCCGATCCAAAGCTGGCGATGGAGATACCCGCGCCCAGCAGATTGACCGACAGATAGCTGGCCAGCTCGAGCATAAAGCTGTTGACTACGAGCTGAAAAATACCCAGCGTAATGATCGTGAGCGGCAGCGAGATAACCGTCAGAAACGGCTTGACGAGCGAATCGACGATGTTCAGGAACAGTCCCACGAAGGCGAAACAGACCCAGGCCTCGGCAAAACCGAAGGGCTGGATGCCGGGGACGAGGAACGTGGCAATCGCGATGGCGATCGAGGTAAAGAGCCAGTTAAGCATAAAGCGCATGGTGTGAATCCTTTCTTGCGCAGGGTGCGTCGGTGTCGCGTGAAGCGGTTTGCTGCGGCGGCTTGGACGGCCGCTCGGGTGTGCCGCCTTGTTCGGCTGCCCATTGTCTCAGATATTCGTGGAGCTTACGTGCGCATTCGGTTTCAAAACGGCGTTCGTCCTGAAAAACGCGCCGCTGGCAGAGAGTCTTGTCGCTTTAGTTTGGTGGTGTGCTACACTGCTACGGGCAAAAGCCACAGGCGGTGCCCTATTGCATAGAACGGGCGAACGATGCCCGATGTCAGTATCAACTTCGATGCCTTATGGCGGGTTTGGCGGTGATCGATGAATATCGAGAACATGTTTGACAAGCCTGATGTCAAGCAGCTGGTCCACGCATTTAGTCTTTTGGATGACGAGAAGGATATCCAGGCGTTTTTGACCGATATCTGCACGCCGCGCGAGATCTGCGATCTTTCGCAACGTCTGCAGGTTGCGCGTTATCTGGATGAGGGCGAGCCTTATGTTGAGGTTCAGGCCCGCACCGGCGCTTCGTCCACTACGGTGAGCCGCGTGTCCAAGGCACTCAACGGCGAGTACGGCGGCTACCGCAAGATCCTCATCAAGCTGGAGGATGGCGAGTAGGCCAGCGGCAACAAACGAATTGCGCAGAACCGTCCCTTCGGGGGCGGTTTTTTGATCCTTTGGGGACGGAGGAAAACGGATCACTGG
Source organism: uncultured Collinsella sp. (assembly GCA_900542945.1). GTDB lineage: Bacteria > Actinomycetota > Coriobacteriia > Coriobacteriales > Coriobacteriaceae > Collinsella. The sequence continues at coordinate 59,675 of UQPI01000005.1, read as the reverse complement.
GTTAGACTGACCTCCTCGGTGATCCATTTTCCTCTGTCTCCAAGGGGTCAAATCTGTTGGCGTGGGGCAAATCTGTCCGTGCGGGCGGGTAGGATGGAAGCATTGAATATTGCGAACGGTTTGAGTGGAGGACCATGCCTGTTCGAATCTATACCACCAACGCCGGCGCGGATTTGAGCGATGCCGAGGCGGCGCTGCTTGCCGACCTTATTGCCCGCCACGGGCGTGCCGTGCTGCTGGCGCCAACGTTTGCCGAGCTCGACCTGTGCCGTCATGATGCGGCGGAAGCCGGCGTTTCGCTGGGTATTGACTACAAGACGCCTACATCGTGGCTTCGCTCGCTTTGGGAGCTTTTGGGCGACGGGCGCGGTTTCGTCGACAACCTGCAGCGCCAGATGCTGTTTTCGGACATGGTAGCGCGCCTCGACGACGCCGACCTGCAGCCGCTTTCGCGCAGCCAGGGCACGGTGCGTATGCTCGCGCGTATGGCTCGCGATGTGCTGCCGGGTGTGGCAGGGACAGGCACCGAGCGTTGCTGCGACAACGTTTGCAAGCCCAAGCCCAAAAGCGACGCCGAGGCTCGCGTGTTTGAACTTTTGTGCGCCTATGCGCGCGGTTTGGACCGTCGAGATATGGTCGAGCCCTGCGAGGCGGCTGACATTATGGCCGGCGCTTTGGCCGACAACCTGCCGGGGTGCGCCCGCGCCGTTTGCGTGCGCGGCGTCGCGTCATTTACGTATAGCCTGCTCGAGCTGCTGTCCGCCGTGGCAAACAACGGGGGAGAGGTTGTCGTGCTGCTTGCCCGCGAGCAAGCGGCGATGCGCGAGGAGCTTGCCGCGGCATTTGATGTCCGCGGTGTGCTGTTTGAGATCGCGCCGCTGGGGGAGGGCGCCGCCGCGCCCCAGACTGCCTCCAAGTCCGCTGCTCAGCCTGCCTTTATTGAGGTCGCCGGCCCCCATGCCCGTGCCCATGCTTATGCGGACGTCATCGATAAGTTGGTGAAAGCGCACAAGGAGTCCAAGGACGATAAAGTTGCTGCAACACCCGCCGACCCCGTACGCGTGCTCGTTGTTTCTGCCCGGGCACCCCAGCTGTTCGGCGAGCTTGCCGCTCGTTTGGCGGCGCGCCACGTTGCTGCCGAGACGGCCGAGTTCACGGCGTTTTCCCAATCCATTGCGGGCAGGCAGTTCACGGCGCTCGCCAACCTGATCGAGCGTATGAAGGCCGCCGACGAAGGGGCAGCTTCTAAGACTGAGTGGTGGCCCGCTCCGGAGCTTACCGACTGGATTTACAGCCCGCTTTCGGGTGCCGACGCCGCCAGCGCGCGCACGTTCGACAAGAATATGCGACTGTCGCGCAGCAAGACCACTGCGGGCGTCAAGAGCCTGCTGCAGAGCGTGCAGGGCCAGGTGAGGGGCGCGCGTAAAGCGGCGAGCGACGAGAACTGGTTTAAGAACGTGCCGTGCGTGATCTCGGACGTGTTTCAGGCGCTGTGGCGCGACAAACCCGTGACGGCGCTCAAGGCCATGCTTGCCGTTGCCGAGGCACTGCCCGATCGCGCACTTGGCGGTCTCGACGGTCAGGCCCGTCGCCAGGCGGAGGTGGCCCTGCTGCGCCACGTCATCGACATCCTTATGAATGGCGCCCGTGCGCTCGACGTGTCGCAGGCCGCGACCGTGCCCGCGCTCGATGGCGTTCGAACCAAGGTGGACAAGCGCAGTACCGCTTACGATTACGAGACCTACGAGGTTGACCGTGCGCCACGTGCTCAGGTTCGTTTTGCTTCGCTTGCCGATGCGGCGGCTTTGCGCCCCGGCAGCTACGATGCCGTGCTGTTTGCCGATGTCGATCTGGACAGCTATCCGCTTTCGCACGAGGAGGGGCCGCTGGCCACGCTGACGGCAGAGTTAGATCGCAGCGGTGTGACGCTTGAGCCCGCGGCCTTGCTGCGCGTGCGTTTTGGCCACGCGATGCAGGCGTCACGCGGCCCGGTTGCGCTCGCCCGCGTGACGCACGATCGCCAGGCGCGCGAGTGCTATCCGGCTGCCGTGTGGACCGAGCTGCGAGCGCACGCCGAGGCCGCTGACGACGCTAAGGCCGCTGGTGCCGACAAGACGAAGTGCGTGGGTGAGGGCGATATCATCGCCGACTTTGATCCCGCGGCAGGCGAAGGTCTCAAGCGCGAGCGTGTGGCCTGTGAAGCCCCTCAGCATCTGAGTGCCGAGGCCGTTCCATATCTGGTCCTGCGCCGTCGCGATGGCGAGGGCAAGGATGCACCTCTGGTACCGCGTCTGACGTCCGCCTCGCAGATTGAGGCGTACTCGACGTGTCCGCTGTGCTGGTTCGTGTCGTATCGCGTGAAGCCCCAGTCTATCGACGCCGGCTTTGGCAATATGGAGAAGGGCAACTTTGTCCACGACGTGCTGGAGCACCTGCACGCCCGTCTGCCCCAGGAGGGCATGGAGCGCGTGACGCCCGAGAACCTGCCACGTGCTCAGGAGCTACTGCGCGAGGTCTTTGACGAGACCTTGGCCGAGCATGCGGGCAAGCGCGGTACCGAGGGCCCGCTCGTGCCGCTCTCCCCGGTGGAGGAGCGCCAGGTGGCCGAGATTTTGCCGCAGCTGGAGGGCGTTCTTGCCTACGAGTCCGAGGCGCTCGCGCCCTTCGCGCCGCGCTACCTGGAGTTTGCGTTCAACGAGCTCCAGGTCGAGTATGCCGGCTGGCCGCTCGGCGGGCGCATCGACCGCGTGGATGTGGATGCCGAGAATCGCGCCGTGGTAATCGACTACAAGCATCGCACGGGCGTTGAGGAGTTTAAGCTCGCCGACCCTACGGTGCGCGACGAGGAATCGGGCGCGGCGCCCATTGACGATCCGCGCTGGTTGCCGCCACATACCCAAACGCTCATCTACGCCCAGGCCATGCGCCGGGCGCTGGATTTGGACACCCGCGCGGCGCTCTACTTTTCGACCAAGGGCGGCAAACCGGCGCTGCGCGGTGCCGCGAGCGCCGAGCTGCTCGAGGAAGAGCGCGGCGACGGTCGCATCCCGGGCCTTAAGAAAGGTTTCCCCGGCGAGGGTGGCAGCATGGACTTCGACGCCCTGCTCGATTGTGTGGAGGCCGGCATCGCCGAGCGCCTGCGCGAGCTCGAGGCAGGCAACGTTGCCGCCGTCGACCCGACGTCGGCTCAGGCCGCGCATGCGCGCTGCTCGTATAACCACGAAGGAACGTTTGAAAGGAGGGACGTGTAGGCCATGGATCTTTCGACTTTGATGCCGCAACAGCTGCAGATCGTCAAAACGCTCGACCGTCCGCTGTTTGTCTCGGCGGGCGCCGGTTCGGGCAAGACCTTTACCCTCACGCGTCGCATCGTCTACGCGCTCTCGCCCGAATCTGGTCCGTTCGTTGAGCATCTGGACCAGGTGCTCGCCATTACCTTTACCAAAGATGCCGCGGCCGAGATCCGTGACCGCGTGCGCCGCGCGCTCATCGACGAGGGTATGGACGAGGAGGCCCTGACCGTCGACGATGCGTGGATTTCGACCATTCACGGCATGTGCTCGCGTATCCTGCGCGCACACGCGTTGGAGCTGGGTATCGATCCCGAGTTCACGGTGCTCACCGATACCGACGAGCTTATGGACCAGGCTGTTGAGCATGTGCTGGCCCGCGCGACGGCGCCCGATGCCGCCCCCGAGCTCGCGGCATCGCTCAAGGCCCTCTACGCCTGGTATCCCATGGCGGGCGAGGGCGGTCCCTTTGGTGCCGGCACGACCATCAAGGGTCTGGTGCGCGACCTGCTGGAGCTCTCGAGCCAGCTGCCGGGCGGCATGGACGATGTGTGCGTGGCGCGCGGCCAGGCTGACACCTCGGCGCTTGCCGACGCCTATCGCGCGGCGTTGGGTGCGAGCAAGGCCGCGACCGAAAAGGCACAGGTGGCACTCGACGCCATCGACGCGTTTGAGGCGAGTGGCAAAACCATGGAGGATGCGGCGCGACTCATGATGTCGTGCAGCATGCCTCGGGCGAGCAAGGCGTTTTCTAAGGAGCAGGTGGAGCTACTCAAGGCCGAGGCTGCCGATGCGTTTATCAATATCGTGCTGGCCTGCGGTGCCCCCGCGCTCGATGCGCTGGTGGGCCTGGCCCGTTCCGTGGAGGCTGAGTATCGCGCACTGAAGGCCGGCCAGTCCGCGCTCGATAACAACGACCTACTGCGTATGGCGTACGAGGCGCTGCGCGACTACCCGGCTATTCGAGCAGCCTATGAGGGCCGCTTTAAGATGGTCATGATCGATGAGTTCCAGGATACCGACCAGATGCAGGTTGACCTGATCCGTTACCTGACCGGCGCGGGTGAGCGTGCGCTGTGTACCGTGGGCGATGCGCAGCAGTCGATTTATCGTTTCCGCGGCGCCGAGGTCGAGGTGTTCCGTCGCCAAGAGCGCAAGGTGGGCTCGACGGCGGCGTCCGAGACGGTCGACACGCTGGATGTCCCCGCCGGCGAGCTCGTCAAGCTCGTGCGCAACTTCCGCAGCCACGACGAGGTGCTGCGCTACGTGGCACGCGTCTTCGACGGCGATGACGGCGGCCTGATGCAGGGCTTTTTGGACCTTGAGGCGAGTGACGGCCGCAAGGACACGCTGGTGGCAGACGCCTCGCGTCGCCAGGCGCTCTTTGTTGCCGGCGGCAGTACGCAGGAGCGCACACAGGCCAAGGCCCGCGCGATCGCGGAGCGGTTCCGCGCGCTTGCCGATGCCGGTCAGCCCCAGGGCGGCATGGTGCTGCTGCTGGGCCGCATGACCAATGCCGATGTTTACGCACAGGCGTTTCGCGACCAGGGGCTCGACTGCGTCATCGCGGGCGGCTCGGTCTTTGCCCAGGCTGCCGAGGTCCAAACGGTGCGTGCCCTGGTGTGCGCGCTTGCTAACCCGGCCGATACGGCGCAGGGTCTTATGCCGCTGCTGGCCTCGCCGATGTTTGCGCTCGGCGCTCAGGAGTTCCTGGCGCTGGCGACCAAGCTGGACGACCAGACGGGGGAAACCTCGCGCCGCAACATCGACGTGGGCATCATGAGCGATTCCGATGTGCCGGGTTTGCAAGACTTGCCGCTCGTGACGCGCGCCCGCGAGGTGCTGCGGTATGCGCTCCGTCGCGTGGGCCGCGATTCGTTCGCCGCCATCGCGCGCGACGTGGTCAACGCCTCCGGCTGGTTTGTGCGTCTGGCACAGCGTGGTCCCGAGGGCAAGGCCATTGCCGCCAACGTGCTCAAGGCGCTCGACGCCGTGGCCGAGGCAGAGGCCGAGCTCGGCAACTCGCCGCGCTCCATTGCGCTCGCCTTCGACCGCTTCTTGGCGGGCAAGGAGGCCCCGGGCGCGCTCAACGAGGAGGGCGACGGCGCGGTACGCATCATGACGGTGCATGCGTCCAAGGGTCTGGAGTATCCGGTCGTAGCGGTTGCCGAGTGTTTTGGCGTTCGTAAGTCCTCGGGTGCGGCACAGATGGGTCGCGTCGAGGGCGGAGCGCAGATCGTGGCGCTGCCGGCACGCTTCGACGGCGTTAAGCTCGCCGACGGAACCTTTGTGAAGGGCGACGACGTCAAAAAGCAGTTTGAGCATGCGTTTAAGGGCAAGGGCACGTCGTTGTGGCTGCCGCCAGAGCTCATGGAGGACGTCTGTGCGACGGGCTCTCCCGCCGAGGCATTTGCCCGCCTGCGCGACGACGACCTGCAGCTTTCGCTCGAGGAGCGGGCCCGCTTGCTCTATGTTGCCATGACGCGTGCGCGCGAGCTGGTCATTCTGGCGATGGATGCCGGCGTGAGCCGTGGCAAGGTGACGGCGCCGACCTTCGACGTCGAGACCGATCTGACCTACGACGTGCTGCGTCGTATTCTGCCGACGGACGGCCTGGACATGCCGCAGCTCGATGCCGACCGTTTGGTGTTCGACAACTCCCAGCCGGGCGACTACGAGCTCATCTCGCTGGCTGACTTTGCTTTTGGCGAGCAGTCGTTTGAGGCCAATGCTTCTCTGGATGCCGAGGGCAGGCTTGTCCGCGGCGATGCCGATGCCGCCGATAATGCTGCGCACTCAACTGTGCCCGGTCCTGCCGACCCCGAGCCCGATGCGTTTGAGCTCGTGTATCCCCAGGCGGTGGGCGTGCGCATGGGCACCTGCCCGTATCCGGCGCGCGATTCGTACAGCTACTCGTCAATTGCCGCTGCGCTGCATGCCGAGACGGAAGACCGTGCCGCCGAGACTCGTGTTCCCATGGACGAGGCAGGCGATGATGCAGAGTCGGATGGCTCGGAGATGGCCGATGCGGACGTGGCTGCTGTCGAGCCCGCCGGCAACCCCATGGCGCTGGGCTCGGCGTTCCATGCCGCCTGCCAGTGGCTGATCGAGGTGGGTGCCGATGCGCTGCCCGCTGAGCGTGCCGATGCGCTGACGCGCCTGTGGCACCTGACGCCGGAGCAGCGCGAGCGCTTCGACGTTGCCCTGGACCGCTGGCTCAAGTCGGCGGTCCGTGCCGAGCTGCTTGCCTGGCCGTGCATCCGTGCCGAGGTGCCGTTCTTCTCGCTGGGCTGCGAGGACGAGGACATCGCCCGCTACGGTGCCTATGCCGAGGGCGCCATTGATGCACTGGCGACGAACCCGGCGGATTCGTCACGCGCGCTGGTCATCGACTACAAGACGGGCGGCACACCGGACGAGACGCCGGAACAGCTGCAGGAGAAGCACGCCCTGCAGGCGCGCGTCTACGCCGATGTGTTGCACAAGGCGGGCTTTGAGGCCGTGACCGTCAAGTTCGTCCGCGTGGAGCAGCCGGATCCAACCATCTTCGTCGAACCCGCCGAACCTCAAGTAGTCACCTACAATCTCTAGCCCTCAGATAACTTGCGGTGGAATACGGACTGTTTTGGCCAAAAAAGCTGCCTAACAGTCCGCATTTCATCGCAACTGCAAGAGGAGCCGTGTTGGTTTGGCTAGGTTCGGGTGCTGTCCGCGCCGTGGGGTAAAATCGTTCAGTCAGAACACGAACCCGCATCGGAGCTCATCACATGGCATTCGTCCATCTGCACAACCACACCGTTTTCTCCATGCTCGACGGCGCAACCCGTATCCAGGATATGGTCAACCGTGCCGTTGAGCTTGGCATGCCCGCCGTGGCCATTACCGACCACGGCTATATGTATGGCGTGCCCGACCTAGCGCTGGCCTGTGACGCCGTTAACCACCATACGCCCGAGTATAAAACTTGGAGCCACGACAAGGCCTTCTTGGAAAAGGACCGCCGTGACGAGCTGGTGGAGCCCGATCCCGAGGCAAACCCGCGCGAGCATGCCCAGTATGTGAAGGACATGGCCATGTGGGACGAGAAGGGCAACATCGACGAGCTCAAGCCGCCTCTGGTCATCAAGCCCATCTTTGGCTGCGAGGTCTACTTTACGCCGGACGAGACCCTTGCTCGCGACCATAAGCCCGAGCTCTACCACATGATCCTTCTGGCCAAGGACCAGGAGGGCTACGTCAACCTGATGCAGACGGTCTCCGAGGCAGCCGTGCAGGGCTTTTACTACAAGCCCCGCGTGACGCTCGACAACCTGCGCCGCCACGCCAAGGGCATGATCTGCACCAGCGCCTGCATCGCGGGCATCATTCCCAAATACATCGACCGCGGTGACATGGAGGGCGCCATCAAGTGGGCCGAGACCTTCCGTGATACCTTCGAACCTGGCGACTTTTATATCGAGATCCAGGAACACGGCATCACCACCGACAACGGCCTGACCGATGAGCAGATGGACCGCACGCTCATCGACATCGCCAAGCAGGTAGGCGTCAAGGTCATCGCCACCAACGACTTCCACTACCTGCGCCGCGAGGACGCTCCCGTGCAGGACGTCATCATGTGCATTGGCATGAACGCCAAGGTCGACGACCCCAACCGCATGCGCATGACTGGCTCGGAGTTTTATATGAAGACCGAGGAGGAGATGCGGGCGATGTTCCCGTATTGCCCCGAGGCCTGCGACAACACGCTCGAGATTGCCGACAAGTGCTACGTTGAGCTGGACTGGGACTCCATCATCCTGCCGCGCTTCCCGCTGCTCGATCCCGGCGAGACGCACGAGAGCCAGTTCCGCCGCGAGTGCGAGAAGGGCCTGCGCCAGCACTACGGTGACGACTGGGCCACGCGCGAGATCGGCGGCGTCAACATCAAAGAGCGCTTTGAGTACGAATACAAGGTCATCTGCGACAAGGGCTTCGCCGCCTACTTCTTGATCGTTGCCGAGTACGTGCAATGGGCCAAGGACAACGGCATCGGCGTCGGCCCCGGCCGTGGTTCTGCCGCCGGCGCTATCGTCGCCTACGCCATGAACATCACCGCGTTCGACCCGCTCGAGAACGGTCTGATGTTCGAGAGGTTCCTGTCCCCGCAGCGTACCGAGATGCCCGATATCGATATGGACTTCGACGATGAGCGGCGCCTCGAGGTCGTGGAGCACGTTCGCCAGCTCTACGGCCCCGAGAAGGTCACGCACGTCATCACCTACTCGACCATCAAGGCCAAGCAGGCCATCAACGACGCCGCGCGCGTCCTGGACTACCCGGTCTACATGGGCCAGCGTCTGTCCAAGATGGTCTCGAGTGACCCCAAGGTCAAGCTCAAGCAGGTGCTCGACAAACAACCCGGCAAAGAGGATCTGTTTAACCCCGATTTTGCCGAGGCCTATAAAAAGGACGACGACGCCCGCCGCATCATCGACACGGCGCTTTCGATTGAGGGCCTCACCCGTGGCGAGGGCGTGCACGCGTGTGCCGTTCTGATCTGCCGTGACCCCGTCAACGAGCACGTGCCCACCAAGCTCGACACCAAGGGCGGCGTCGAGATTACCCAGTACGAGGGCCATACCGTTGCCGACATGGGCCTGCTCAAGATGGACTTCTTGGGCCTGCGCACGCTGACTGTTATCTCCAAGGCAAAGGCAAACATCAAAAAGAACTTCGGCATCGACATCAAAGAGGAAGAGATTCCCTTTGACGACCCCGAGATCTTTAAGCTCATGGGTTCCGGCCACACCGCCGGCGTCTTTCAGGTCGAGTCCGCCGGCATGACGGCCACGATCAAGAACATGAAGCCCACCGAGTACAAGCACGTCGTGGCATTGATCGCTCTGTACCGCCCGGGCCCGCTGGGCGCCGGCATGGTCTCGTCCTACATCAACCGTATGAACGGCAAGGAACCGGCGGTTTCCTACGACGACCGCCTGGACGACATCCTGGGCGAAACCTACGGCACCATGGTCTACCAGGAGCAGGTTATGCTCATCTCCGTCGAGATGTGCGGCTTCTCCAAGGGCGAATCGGACTCGCGTATCCGTAAACCTGTGGCTAAGAAAAAGATCAAGCTGCTCACGTCGACGGTGCTGCACTGGGAGGATGGCTCGGACGAGACCACCTACGACCACTGGATGAACGGCGCTATCAAGAACAACTACACGCGCGAGGTCGCCCAGAAGATTTGGGACGATGTTCTCGAGTTCGCATCTTACGCCTTTAACAAGTCGCACTCCGCCGGCTACGCCATCCTGGTTATGCAGACGGCGTGGCTCAAGGCGCACTATCCGCACGAGTACATGGCGGCCGTTCTGACGTCCTACACGGGCAAGACCGACAAGATCGTTCATTACGTCTCGGCGTGCCGTCACGACGGCATCCCCGTGCTTTCGCCAGATGTCAATGAGTCCGGTACCGAGTTCACGGCTACCAAGGAGGGCGTGCGCTTTGGTCTGGCCGGCATCCGCGGCGTGGGCACCGGCGTGGCGCAGGCGATTATCGCCGAGCGCGAGGCGGGCGGTCCGTTTAAGACGCTGCACGATTTTGTCGAGCGCGTGGACTCGAGCCAGGCCAACCGCCGCGTGATCGAATCGCTCATCAAGGCAGGCGCCTTCGACTCCACGGGGTATCCGCGTCGCCAGATGATGCACTTTGTGGACAAGAACAACCCCGAGAACATCATCGATGCCGCGGTAAAGCGCCAGAAGGATCGCGCGAGCGGCCAGACGTCGTTCTTCGATATGTTTGGCGACGTTGAGGGCTCGGGCTTTGAGGTGAGCGTGCCCGATCCGGATGGCCAGGAATGGGACCGCCACCTTAAGTTGAGTCAGGAGAAGGAGGTTCTGGGCATCTATGTCTCGGACCACCCGCTGCGCCCGTTTGAGTATGCACTAGCCAAGGCGCGTGACTTCTCGTTCTCGCAGATCGACACCGGCTACGAAGTTCAGAATCCTACGGGCGGCACCATCAACCAGGAAATTCCCGAGGGCAAGGCGCTGTGGTGGGCCGGCATGGTCTCGAGCGTGTCCAAGCGCGTGACCAAAAACGGTGACCCCATGGGCATCGTGCAGCTCGAGGACATGGAAGGCGAGGCCACCGTCGTCGTGTTCCCCAAGACCTACAAGGAGGCCGAGGGGTACCTGTACGGCGAGGTCGATCCCGAGACCGGCGCGCAGCTGTCCGATGCCTTTGTGCGCATTAAGGGCAAGCTCGAGCGCTCGGACCGCGGCGACCAGATCATCGCGCAGGAGATCGTGCCGCTCGAGCTCAACGAGGAGAACAACAAGCCCAAGGTGTTTGAGGTCATGGTGCCCAACAGCCGCTTTAGCCAGGGCAATATGGCGCGCCTGGCCACGGTGCTCACCGCTAACCCGGGCGGCGACCGCGTGGAGATCTTTATCGAGCAGGTGGACGGGCGCGTGCTGCGTGCCGAGGTACCTGCCAAGGTCAACGCGCGTTCGATTCCGCTGCTGGCCGAGGCCAAGGCCATTGTGGGTAACCAGGGCCGCGTGACGGTGATCTAAGCTACCCCGGGTGAGATTGGAGGAAGTGATGGCGCAGGGGACGTTTGTGCAGGCGCTTCGCAAAGAGGCGGCGTTGAGCGGCACCTTTATGAAGGGGCGTTCGCTCATGCTCAACGGCGCCGTGCTGTCGATCGAGGACAGCGGCTCGCGCTTCTCCAAAAACGTGACGGTCGAGGGCTCGGTGCGCGGCTCGCGCGGCGACCTGTACAAGACGCACGTGGCGCTCGATATGGACGAGCACGAGGTTATCGACTACGACTGCGACTGCCCCGCCGCATACCGCTATCCCGGTATGTGTAAGCACGCTATTGCCACGGCGCTGGCGTATTTGGATGCCAGCGGCGCCGAGCCCGTCGAAGGTTTGCGCACGCCGGTTCGCACGTTTACGGCGCAGCCGAAACAGCCCGCGCGCGCCGCGTCCGCCGCGCCGGCCGTCAACCCCAACTTTCCCTTCCCGGCGCCCGTCCCCACGAGCCCGAGCCTTGTGGCGGCGCTTTCCGATCTTTCGGACGCGCGCATGGATGAGCTGGCGAGCATGCGCCGCAAGCTTGCCGGTGCCGTTGATCCCGACGCCCCCAAAGCGGCGTTGGAGCCCTCGTTGGTGCCGTACTACAATCCGCTGTTCGCTGACCGCTTTAGCTGGGCGCTCGAGTTCCGCATTCGCTGTGGATCGGTGTCCTACGTGGTCAAGGACATCGACGGCATGGCCGATGCCTACGTGCGCGGCGGCACGTTCTCCTATGGCAAGAAGCTCACGTTTGTCCATTCACCTGAGGCCTTTGACGAAACATCGGCAAAGCTGCTCAACCTTGTTGCGACGACAGTTGCCTATCTCGATGACATCACAAGCTCGCGTTCGGCGTCGTACGACTTTGCCCGCAGCGGTTTTGTTGCCGAGCGTCAGTTGCCGCTGCCCGAGCATAGCATCGTATATGTGCTGGACCTGCTGCGCGGCCAGACCATCTCCTTTGAGCCCGCCTGGTCGCGGGGGATGACGACGCATCGCGCCTACGACGTGGCGGTTGAGCTGTCTCCGCAAGGGGAGGACGAGGCATCCGCTAAGCGCCCACCGCTGCTTGCCGCCAAAATCGCGCCGGCGGCTGGTGGTAGCTATGACCTGCGCCTGCCCGCCGATACATACTGCTTTGCTTCGGGCGACGTTGCCTATCTGGTCGACACCCGCCGTGCGCGCCGCACCGATGTGGCGTTTGCCCAGCATGCGGCGCCGTTCCTATCGCGCTTGCTGCCCTGTCGCACGCCGGTCCATATCGCCGCCGACCAGGTGGGGGAGTTCTGCCGTATGGCGCTGCCCATTTTGCGCGACTACACCGACCTTACCGCGCCCGCTGCGCTCGATACCGTGGCGCCCGAGCCGAGCTTTGCTATGGCGATTGGCGTCGACGATGGGCTCGTGACCTGCAAAATTACGGTTACCTACGGCGACTGGTCGACAGATCTCTTTAGCCTGGGCGCTCCGGGCAGCCCCTTCGAAGAGCGGCGCCCGGGCGTGCCGCCGCGCGACGAGGTGGCAGAGTTTCGCGTTATGGACACGGCGGCCCTGTATTTCGACTTTTACGAGGGCGGCCTGGCGTTTGAGGAACGCGACGACGAGAGCCTGTTCCACTTGCTGACCGAGGGCCTGTCTGCCCTGTCCGAGCTGGGCGAGGTCATGCTCAGCGACCGCCTGCGCCAGATCTCGGTGCGCCCTGCGCCCAAGCTTTCGGTGCGCGCGACCGTCAAGAGCAACCTGCTCGATGTCGAACTGGGCGCGAGCGGTCTTTCGGCGGCAGATCTTGCCATCTATCTGGACTCGTACAAGCGCCACCAGACGTTTGCGCGTCTGACGTCCGGCGACATCGTACGCCTGGACGAGGGTGCCCGCGCCGCGTTTGGCCTTGCCGAGGACCTGGGCGTCGATGCCGTCGATCTGCTCGACGGCGTGTCGCTTCCCGCGTCGAGTACCCTGTTCGTCGACAGCATGCTTGCGCGCACGCCCGCGCTCGAAGCCGATCGCGACGCTGCATTCCGTCGCACCGTCGAGCGCTTGGATACGCTCGGCAAGATGGACTTTACGGTACCCGCCTCGCTCAAGGCCACGCTACGTGGCTATCAGGTTGACGGCTACCAGTGGCTCGGCTCGCTCGAGCACCTGGGCCTCGGCGGCATCTTGGCCGACGATATGGGCCTGGGCAAAACGCTGCAGATGATCGCGCATATCCTGGCGCGCGTGGAGGCGGGGGACGCCAAGCCCACGCTCGTGGTGTGCCCTGCGTCGCTCGTGTATAACTGGACTGCCGAGCTGGAGCGCTTTGCGCCTTCGCTCGACGTGTGCGCTATCGTGGGTGCCAAGGCGCAGCGCCGCGTGCAGATTGCCGGCGTGGCTGAGCATAACGTGGTCGTGACGTCGTATGACCTCATGCGCCGCGATATCGACGAGTATGCCGAGCAGGACTTTGCCCGCGTCGTGCTCGACGAGGCCCAGTACATTAAAAACCCGCTCACGCAGGTGGCGCGCGCCGCCAAGCGCTTGCCGGCCGGCGTGCGCTTTGCCCTGACGGGCACGCCCATCGAAAACCGCCTGTTCGAGCTCTGGAGCATTTTCGACTTTTTGATGCCGGGCCTTTTGGGGACGCGCGAGTCGTTTGCCAAGCGCTTTGAGAGCCCTGTCGAGCATGCCGAGGGCGATAGCGCCGCTCGCCTGCAGGCGCTCGTGTCGCCGTTTGTGCTGCGCCGTGTTAAGGAAGACGTGGTGGCCGACCTGCCCGAGAAAATCGAGGACACCGTCATGGCGCAGCTTACCGGCGAGCAGCGCAAGCTCTACCTGGCCAACCAGGACCGCATCGCCCAGCAGGTGCAGCATCGCGAGGCATTCGAGTTTAAGAAAGACAAGCTCAAGGTGCTCGCCGAGCTTACCAAGCTGCGCCAGATCTGCTGCGACCCGCGTCTACACTACGAGGATTACAAGGCGGGGAGCGCCAAGCTCGATACGTGCATGGAGCTCGTGCACGGCGCACTCGACGGCGGGCATCGCATCCTGTTGTTCAGCCAGTTTACGGGCATGCTCGATATCATCGGCAAGCGCCTGGCCAAGGAGGACATCGCCTTCCTTAAGCTCACGGGCGCTTCGTCCAAGGAGAGCCGCGCCAAGATGGTCGCGCAGTTCCAAGCGGGCGAGGTTCCGGTCTTTTTGATTTCGCTCAAGGCGGGTGGCGTGGGCCTAAACCTGACGGCGGCCGACGTGGTCATTCACTACGACCCGTGGTGGAACGTGGCCGCACAGGACCAGGCGACCGACCGTGCGCATCGTATTGGCCAGCAGCACACGGTGACCGTGTACAAGCTCATCGCCAAGGACACGATCGAGGAGCGCATCATGCAGATGCAGGAGTCCAAGCGCGACCTGGTCAACAGCGTGCTCGGCGGCGACGGCATCTCCTCGGCACTGTTCACGCGCGAGGATGTTCTGGCGCTGCTGGGCGGCGACGGATGCTAGCCTCGCTCGTTATGTGTTCATTTGCGATGCCGTGGATGGTTCGCTTGCCTTTGGGCATAAGAAGAATCGAGAACATCGGCACATCAGCAAAGGAGAACATCATGGCGAAATTCTTTAAGGACCCCGACGGCAAGCTCATTGCCGCCCTTGGCAACGACGTTGCAACCCCTGCCGGCTGCACAGAACTGACCGCGAACACCGAGGACGCGGCGCACGAGAAGCACGTGCCCGTCGTCGAGAGCGAGCGCGACGGTCACGTGATCCGTGCGCGCGTGGGCTCGGTCGAGCATCCTATGGTGCCCGAGCACTACATCGAGTGGATTGCCCTTGAGGCCGAGGGCCGTCTGGAGGTCCATTACCTTGAGCCCGGCATGAAGCCCGCGACGTTTTTTGCCGGCGGCTCCAAGACCGGTACCGTCTATGCCTATTGCAACCTGCATGGGCTGTGGTCCGCGACGTTCTAGGAGCGCGCCCCCGCTCGGGGTATCATAGCTAGCATATGCACATGCGAGCGCCGACTGCATCATGCGGCCGGCGCTTTTACTACGACAACGATGGTTTACGACGGAAAGGGCTGAGCCATGAAGCTCGCACTTGCACAGATCGATATGCGCCTGGGTGATATTGAGGGTATCTGCGGTCGCATCGAGGACCAGGCGCGCCTGGCCCACGAGCGCGGTGCGCGCGTGCTGTGCGTGCCGGCTCCGCTCTTTATGGGAGCCCTGCCCGGCGGCCTGGTGGGCGCTGCCGACTTTGAGCACGACGTGCTGACGGGTCTGACCGGCGTCGCCGAGCGTATCCAAGAGCTCGACATGATCTGCATCGTGCCCTCTGCGGTTTCGTTTGAGGGCCAGCCCCTGCTTGACTATATGATGCTCAAAGACGGTCGCGTGGTGCCCGCGCGCGCAAGTATTGCCCTGCAGCGCGGTGGGAACGGCGATGCCCGTTGGGCGCCGCCGGTCTTCGACGTGGACGGCGTGCGCATCGCCGTGATCTTCGACTTGGACCGCGAGCTCGAGATGCTGCCGACCGGCGTCGACCTCATCGCCTATTTCCAGTTCAACGCGTTTGATATGACCGACCGCGAGACGGCCGCCATTGCCGCCGTTCGCAGCGGAGCCTACCGCAAGATCGCATCTAAGCGCAGCGTGTGGTTTGCCTGCATGGCGCCGGTCGGTGCGTACGACGAGTCGGTGTATACCGGCGGCTCGTTTGTGCTCGACGACTGCGGCCGCGTGGTGGCCCAGGCGCCGTGTTTTGAGGAGAGCCTACTGGTTCAGGAGATCCAGCGCGGTGTGATGCTCGATGCCTTGGAAGACCACGAGCTGCCCGAGTTTCGCTCCGAGGAATGGTTGTGGCAGGCGCTGGTGCTCGCTGTGCGCGATAACGCCCGTGCCCATGGTACGTCGCGTGCCGTGGTGGCGCTCGAGGGCGATCTGCCGTCGTCTCTGCTTGCGGCGCTGGCTGTCGATGCATTGGGCTCGCGCAACGTGATCGGCCTGGTGTTGGACCGCAACCGCATCTTTACGCCGGCACAGGAAGAGGCCGAGGCCGCCCGCTGCGCCGCCGTTCGCGCCATTGCCGAACGCCTGCATATTCGCACGGTTGAGCGCGATGCGCCGGATGCGGCGCGCGTACTCGACCGCGATGTGTCGGCGGGCGACGCCGAGCGCCTGCGCTCGCGCACGCTGGGCCTTATGCTGGAGGATACGGCGCTCGAGCTGGGTGCGATGGCGTTGAGCCCGCTGTCCAAAACTGAGTACGCGCTGGCGGCGCCCGCGCTTTGCGGTGGCTACCAGGGCGATTATGCGCCCTTTGGCGACGTATATCTGTCGACGCTCGAGTTTGTGGCGCGCGTACGCAACCGCACGTCTGCCGTGGTGCCGCAGGAGCTCGTGACGCTCAATGCGGTGGAGGATTGCATGGAGCGCGTGCTGGCGCAAGCGCTCTCGACGCTTAACGGTCCGGTCGACATGCTCGACCGCGCGGCGCAGCTGCTCGGCGGGCTTGAGCCGGGCGAGGTTGATGGCGCGCTCGAGGCGCACGTCGACCGCAATCGTCCCTTCGACGACATTCCGATGGCCACCGGCAAGTCCGAGGCTTGCTCGCTGCTGCTGATGCTCGTGCGCCAGGGAGAGGCGGCTCGCCGCCAGCTGCCGACGGCGCCGATCGTCTCGGCCCGTTCGTTTGCCGAGCGTGCCTGGCCGTATATGCTCGCGTGGTCCGACCTGGGACTGAGCGGCAAGGAACGCATGACGGTCGATGCGCTGGCACGCGCCGAGGTGCGCCGCTTTGCCGACGAGGATACAAGCGAGCGCATGCGTGGCGAGATGATGGGCATACTGGGTGACCTGTTGGGTATTTCACCCGAGCAGATGGAGGAACTGCGCTCCGAGGACGGCCAGCGCCGCCTGCACGAGGGCATGAAAAAGTTTGAGGGCGAGGTCCAGGACGCCATCGAAAAGATGATGGGCGGCCAGGGCGGACCGCAGGGTGGGCCCCAGGGCACGCCGATGCCGCATCCGCCGGTTGATCCCCGACAGTTCCCATTCTTCTCGCAGAACTAAACTGGGGGTGGGGCCAAGGTCACGCGGTTTTGCCAAACCGCGTGACGAGTCGACGCTGCGCGAGCCCCTGTCGGGCAATCTGCCGCTCAAACCGTCGCTTGCGTACAGAAGTACGCGGCGCTCCTCTTTCGCGACACCTTGCCACGGCAGGGACTCGCTCGCTGACTTATGCTCAACCTATGGTTCAACCTTGCTTGTTAGATACGGTCGCTGTTGTGTTATTCTAGAACAGACGTTCGTGAATAGCGCGTGGGGCCTTGTCTTGCACCGTGCTTGTGGCGAGGGGAGGTTGGCTTGGTCATTTTGGGTATCGACCCCGGTTTGGCCCATACGGGTTGGGGGATTATCGAGGAGCGGCGCGGCGAGGTTCGCTGTCGCGCCTACGGTTGTATCGAGACCAGCGCGGGCAGCCCGCTCGCGGTGCGCCTGTCGCATATCGCCCGCGACCTCAAGGGCGTCGTGGAGCGTTATCGACCCGATACCGCTGCTATCGAGAGCATTTACTTTGGCGCCAACGTTCGTTCGGCCATCCCTACGGCGCATGCCCGCGGTGCTGCACTCGTGGCGCTTTCGGAATGCGCGCTCGAGATTGGCGAGTACACGCCTATGCAGATTAAGCAGGCGGTTGTGGGCACCGGCGCCGCGGACAAACGGCAGGTCGCCTACATGGTGCGTACGCTCACGCAGCTCGATCACGACCCGCATCCCGACCATGCCGCCGATGCTCTGGCCTGCGCCATCTGCCACGTTAACCTCAGCCGCACCCGGGCGCTTACCGGCGGCGAGTTCTATCAACAGAGAGGAACCGGATACTGATGATTTCCCAGCTCCATGGAACGCTTGTCGAGGCCACGATGAGCTCGGCCGTTGTCGATGTATCGGGCGTAGGCTTTGAGCTCGGTATTTCGGGCAGCACTGCCGCCACGCTGCCTACGCCCGGCGGCGAGGTGCGCCTCTATACCCGTATGCAGGTGCGCGAGGACGCCATGACGCTCTTTGGCTTTGCCTCCAAGGACGAGCGCACGATGTTTGACCGGCTCGTGTCTGTCTCGGGTGTCGGTCCGCGCCTGGCGCTTGCCGTGCTCTCCACCTATACCGTGGGTCAGCTGTATTCCCTGGTAATGGCCGAGGATGACAAGGGCATGGCCAAGGTTCCCGGTGTGGGCAAAAAGACTGCGCTGCGTCTGATCCTGGAGCTCAAGAGCACCTTTGCCAAGGACAAGGGCTTTGTACCGGTCGACGTGATTCCCGGACAGGTTGCGATGCCCGTGCCCGCTGCCGCCCCCTCGGCGATCGATGACGCCCGTGCGGCGCTCCTCTCCATGGGCTTTAGCCCGCAGGAGACCGATGTTGCCCTGAGCGGGTATGATGGGCAGAATATGCGTGTCGAGGATCTGCTCGGCGCGGCGCTTAAGCGACTTGGAATGGATGCGTGATGTGGGAAGCCGATGACTCTCAGGACCTGTGGGCGACGCCCGGCAGCTCGCCGGCGGCATCCATGGCGCACGGTGAGCGCATGGTGGGCTCGGAGCTGACGCCCGAGGACCTCGATGTCGACCGTACCCTGCGCCCCCAGCGCCTGGACGACTACTGCGGTCAGGAGCACATCAAACAGAGCCTTCGCGTGCTGATCGAGGCCGCGCAGAGCCGTGGCGAGACGCTCGACCACGTGATCTTCTCGGGCCCTCCGGGTCTGGGTAAGACCACGCTGGCTACGGTTATCGCCAACGAGCTGGGCGCTCAGATTAAGACGACGAGCGGTCCGGCCATCGCGCGCACCGGCGACCTGGCGGCCATTCTGACTAACCTGCAACCGGGTGACGTGCTGTTTATCGACGAGATCCACCGCCTCAACCGTTCGGTCGAGGAAGTTCTGTATCCCGCGATGGAGGACTTTGCGCTCGATATCGTGATCGGCAAGGGTCCGGCTGCGCGCTCGATTCGCCTGGATATCCCCAAGTTCACGCTGGTGGCGGCAACGACTCGCTCGGGCATGTTGACCGGCCCATTGCGCGACCGCTTTGGCATTTCATATCGCCTGGATTACTACACGGTCGAGGAGCTCGCTCAGATCGTGACACGCTCGGCGACCATTCTGGGTGTGACGATCGACCATCCCAGCGCACTCGAGATCGGCTCGCGTTCGCGTGGTACGCCGCGTCTTGCCAACCGTCTTCTCAAGCGCGTGCGCGACTACGCGCAGGTGCGCGGCAACGGCCCCATCGAGCTCGATATCTGCCGTCAGGCGCTCGAGTTCTTTGAGATCGATGAGCTTGGTCTGGACTGGATGGATATTCGCATTTTGGAGACACTCGCCAAGACGTTCTCCGGCCGTGCCGTGGGCCTGACGACGCTTGCCAGCGCGGTGGGCGAGGACCCGGGGACGCTCGAGGATGTCTATGAGCCTTATCTGCTGCAGTGCGGCTTGATGATTCGTACACCGCAGGGTCGCCAGGCAACCCTGCGCACATTCGAGCATTTGGGTATTGAGCCAACCCTGTAGGAATGGGCTTGTTTTAGCGCATTTGTAGGCTATCGCTGAGCATTGGATAAACATATCGCCGTTTGTCGGTTGCGGGTGCTTTACTATTGCGCGCCCGTGCTATGCTGAATTGGTCTTTTTCTCATCCGGTAACGAAAGGACCGTCCATGCCTACTGACATCGAAATCGCACGTTCCGTCACGCCGCTGCCCATTACCGAGGTGGCTAAGAACGCCGGCGTCGACGTAAAGCACCTGATTCCGTACGGCTTCGACAAGGCTAAGGTCGACTACTCTCTGCTCAATGAGCCAACTGATCACCAGGCCAAGCTCGTCCTCGTGACCGCCATCAACCCCACGCCTGCGGGCGAGGGTAAGACCACCACGACCATCGGTCTGGCCGATGGCCTGCGCCGTCGCGGCGTCAAGAGCGCTGTGGCCCTGCGTGAGCCTTCGCTCGGCCCCGTCTTTGGCGTCAAGGGCGGTGCCGCTGGCGGCGGCTGGGCTCAGGTCATCCCCATGGAGGACATCAACCTGCACTTTACCGGCGACTTCCATGCCATTGGTGCCGCCAACAATCTGCTGGCAGCCATGCTCGACAACCATATTCAGCAGGGCAACCAGCTCGGCATCGACGTTAAGCGCATCACCTGGAAGCGCGTCGTCGACATGAACGACCGTCAGCTGCGCCATGTTATCGACGGTATTGGCGGCAAGGCCCAGGGCGTGCCGCGCGAGGACGGCTTCGATATCACCGTTGCCTCCGAGGTCATGGCGATCCTGTGCCTGTCCACGAGCATCAACGATCTTAAGGAGCGCTTGGGCGAGATCGTTGTCGGCTACAGCTATGCCGGCGAGCCCGTCCGCGCACGCGACCTTAAGGCCCAGGGAGCTATGGCCGCACTGCTCAAGGATGCGCTCAAGCCCAATCTGGTGCAGACGCTCGAGGGTACGCCCGCGTTTGTCCACGGCGGTCCCTTCGCCAATATCGCCCACGGCTGCAACTCCATCATGGCCACGCGTATGGCTATGCGTTTTGGCGATGTCGCCATTACCGAGGCCGGCTTTGGTGCCGACCTGGGCGCCGAGAAATTCCTGGACATCAAGTGCCGCATGACGGGCGTTCGCCCCAGCGCCGTCGTGGTCGTCGCCACTGCCCGCGCGCTTAAGTACAACGGCGGTGTCGCCAAGGCCGACCTCAACGAGGAGAACCTCGAGGCCCTCAAGGCTGGCATGCCCAACCTGCTGCGCCACGTCGACAACATTCAGAATGTCTACGGTCTGCCCTGCGTGGTCGCCATCAACCGCTTCCCGACGGACACCGAGGCCGAGCTCGAGCTCATCGAGTCCGAATGCCAGAAACTCGGTGTTAACGTTAAGCTGTCCGAGGTTTGGGCCAAGGGTGGCGAGGGCGCGCTCGACCTAGCCGATGAGGTCATGCGCCTGATTGAGCAGCCGAGCGAGCTCAAGTTTGCCTACGAGGACGGTGCCGATGTGGCCGACGCCCTCGAGGCCGTTGCTACCAAGGTCTACCGCGCCGACGGCGTTGACTTTACGCCGGCTGCCAGGCGCCAGCTCGCCGAGCTGCGCGAGAACGGCTTTGGCAACCTGCCGGTGTGCGTGGCCAAGACCCAGTACAGCTTTAGCGACAACGCCAAGGCGCTGGGCGCTCCCGAGGGCTTCCGCATCACGGTGCGCGAGCTCAAGGTTTCCGCCGGTGCCCACTTTGTGGTCGCGCTGACCGGTAGCGTTCTGACCATGCCGGGCCTGCCCAAGGTTCCCGCGGCCGAGAACATCGACGTCGACAACGACGGCAACATCACCGGCCTGTTCTAGGCCCGCTTCCCATAGCCGCTTGCCCGCCCCGCCGCGCCACCAAGGCCCGGCGGGGCTTTTTGTTCCCAGGGGGACGGAGGAAAACGGGTCATTTTGCGGCTGTTGGGTCAATGAGGCTATCCGTATGGGGTCAATCGTCCAAAACTATGCCGGTTTACTACGATGAACTGGTATGCCTCGACCATATCTGGATTTTTCGATAATGACCGATTCGTCTACCTGCGGTTTTGTTTTCTTGTAACGTAGCGTGCTCAGGTTAGGGCGATTTATCGTAGTAAACCGGCATAGTTTTGGACATGGCGGCAATGTTGCGCAACAAGAATGGGAATTTTTCTCGTACGGTGTAGTTGGAAGAACTGCGCGGGCGCATTGCGGCTGCGACGAGAGACGGGAGATGCGATGTATTGCACCAAGTGCGGAGCTCAGATACCCGATGGCTCCACGTTTTGCACGAGCTGCGGCGCTCGCGTGAGCGCCGCCGAGGATCAAGCGGAACCCGTGGCGTTTCCAGTAGGGGATGCGCCGGCGACCGCCCCTGCGGGACAGCAAGCTCCTCAGGGTGCCTCGGCTCATATGGAGGCGCAGTCTCGTTATGAGGAACCTATGACCGAGCCTGCCGAGGCCTCTCAGCCGTTTGTTTCGACGCCGCAGCCAAAGAAACCCAAGCACAGGGGCCGTATCGTCGCTGCCGTTATCGGCGGTGTTGCCGTTGTCGCCATTGTCGCCGCTATCGTGATCGTGCCGCGTATCGGTGCGTCGTCCGAGGTAACCTCGGGTGGCAAGGGCTACGTTGTCTGCGCGTGCGAGACTAAAGTGCTGCCCAAGAACAGCAAGGGTAAAAAGCTCAAGAGCTATACCGTCGAGCTGGCGCCGGTGTCCGGCAAGGGTAAGAGCTACACCATTAAGGTCGATGGCGAGGACGGCTTTACCATGGAGGACTTTGGCGAACTGCCCGACCAGAAGTACCAGATGACCATCACCTCAGGCAAGGGCAAAAAGAAGAGCACGACCACCATGAAGGTCGACTATACCAAGGAAGGTTCGGACGCCCCTAAGAACGTTGAGCTCACGCAGTCCAAGAAGGAGGCCAAGGCTTCTGCCAAGGCAGCGGTCAAGACGGCAGATGAGCTGTTCACCGACAAGATCCTCGAGTACCAGAAAAAGTACGGCGAGGGCGAGGCTGTTGAGATTGATGATTCTTCGATGTTTGGAACACGGGGCGTTGCCTACGCTGGGCTCATCGATTTTGACGGCGATGGCCAGGACGAACTGTTGATTGAGTACTCTAACGAGCCGATTGAAAACGACAATGGCGCCACTGCTGCCAAGGTAGAGGTCTGGGCTTATCGCGATGGTGAGATCGAGAGGGTATACGAGCCCGACACTCAGGTTTACACCATGTGCGCTGGCGTCTCGCTTTACGTATACGAATACGATGGTACCTATGGATTCAAACGGTATCTGCATGATGGGGAGACAATTAATTTCAAAGAAGTCCCCGATGGCTTTAACCAATCCCATGATGGCTACGAGTGCGAATTCAACGCCTATGACGGCAAGTCATTTAGCGCCATTGTTGGCCCTGTGTCGATTGACGATTCGAAGGTGGAAGACATCAATGAAGTGCGTGAGTTTGACGCTGAGTTGTTCAGCAGCGAGGAAGTTGTAGCGAAAAGCATCGCAACGGTGGCCACGACGCTGGAGCAGCTGAAGTCGAAGGACGCCGGCGACGATGCGCAGGTGAGCTACGAGGCCGTCTCTGCCACGCAGGATGTCGACTTTACGGCCGCGGTTGGCGAAGGCCCGCTGGACCCGTCCCCCGATGACACGTGCCAGATCACGGCTACGTGGACCTATCCCCAGGTGAAGGGGCAGGGCGTGGGCGTCGCCAAGTTTAACAAAGATATGGTCCAACTCGTCGCGGATACGCTCGACGCGAGCAAACAGGCCTCGATGGACGACGAGGACAGTCGCGTGACCATGATGTATACCGCCGAGATCGTCTCGATTGACGGCGATATTGCCTGCGTGCGAACCTACACCGATAGCTATCAACCTCCGTATCGATCGGAGCGAGTGACAAGGTCGGCGTACTACAACCTCAAGACGGGTGAGCAGGTTTCGCTCGAGGATTCGCTTGCGCAGCACGGGCTTTCGTTTGACACGCTCAAGAGTGAGGCAAAGCAGGCAATTAGGACGGCAAAGCCGAATATTGACTCCGTGTCCGAAGACAACATCGACGATGACGATAACTACACCGAGGATCATTTCTACTACGATGGCAAGGGCTATATCGTTGTCCTCGATACTGGCGAGTTTGACTGCATGGCATGGGATACGCACGACTTGGTTGCACATGCCTTTGACTCGAGCTATTCCTGCGGCCTGGATGTAACGCCCGAGCGAGTCAAGGCTACATACGTGCCCAACGAGTAAGGTGGGCCGCAAGAGGTAAATCGAACAGTCCCCGGTGGCGTCAAGCAAAACGCTGCCGGGGGCTTTTTGATGCAAATTGGCTCCGAGACAAGCTATCTGGGCCAGCCGCGCCACAAAAAGCGCCCATCTACTACGTTTGCCAGGGTTGGACCGACCATGGAGCGTTTTTAACAATGCGGCAAGACGTTTACCTGCGGTTTTGTTAACACAAATATGGCTATGGTTGGCACCCTTGGGTTAAACGTAGTAGATGGGCGCATTTTTTGGTGCACAGCCCACGAAGAGATCGTTAGCCGCGCTGGAGGCCGAAGAGTTTGGCGTTGCGCTCGGCGACCATCATGTTGATGTCGGCGATTTCCATCTCGCCGTCAATGTAGGGCTGGTAGGTGCCATATGGATCGCCTGCTCCCAAGCTGCAGCTGCCGCAGTTGTCACAGCTGCCGTTGCCGCAGCCCGCGAGTGCTAGCTTGATGATTTCCTCGCGCTCGGCACTCGTCGTGTCCTTGATGAGCTTGCTTTTTGCCATGACGTTTCTCGATTCGCTTGTGACCGTCGGCCGCGCATGTCTTGTAGATACCGACGACCTTTGCCCATCATAGGCTTTTGCGCGGGTAGAATGCATGGATAACTTGATGCTTACGGGCGACGGAAAGGAATCGTTGCATGGACCAGGATAAGACGACCGTAATGGGTGGCTACGGCTCCCCGCGGACGGGCAGTGGCGCCGATGAGACCCGCGTCGTGCCGAATCCCGGCTACGCTGCCTCCGATACGACGCAGGCGTCGGCCGATCCCACGCGCGTTGTGAATTACGGAAACGCAGCGCAGGACCCGTATGGTGCCTCGTCGCAGAGCCCCTACGGCAACGCGGCGGCAGATCCTTATGATGACTTGCTGCAAAACCCCATTCCGCAACCTCAGCAGACGACATATATGCCGCGCACGGCACAGCCGCGCTACGAGTCGCGCGACCGATATGCGCGCGAGCCGTATCGTGAGTATCCCAAGTCCATCCCTCAGTATGGCGAGGACGAGGAGAAGAAGCCTTCGCGTTCGTCGAGCGTGATCAAGAAAATCCTGATTGTGCTGGCGATCTTCTTTGCCCTGTCGGTTATGTTTGCCATCGTGTCGGGCATGCTCAACAAGCGGGGCGCCGCGACTGATACCACGGCCGAGCAGACCGAGACGACCCAGTCCGGCACCGTCGACCTGAGCGATATCCCGGGTCAGTACTGGTCCAACGCCAAGAAGCTCCTCAAGTCGCGCGGGGCCGATCTTTCGAACGCCGTGATCCTGACCGATGACGGCTCGACGCCTGTTGTCGACGCCAACTGGGTCGTGACGTCTGCCTACTATAACGACAACGGTAACCTCGAGATTCAGCTCACGCGCAAAGACAGCTTGTCGGGCAATGCGTCCGGCGACCAGGGCACCACGGACAGCTCGAGCTCTAACACGCTGGAGGACCTGAGCAACAAGGCGCAGGAGCTGGGAGATAAGGCCCAGCAATTGGGCGACACGGCTCAGAACCTCGGCGATACCGCACAGAACCTGGGCGATATGGCCACCAACGCCTGGGATGCCCTTCAAAACGGCATTTCGGGCGCGCAGGGGAACTAGCTGTCGGGCGGCTAGAGCCTTAGCAGTGCAAACATAAACGGGACGCAGGATCGCGTGACCGGGCGCATAGGCGCGTTGGTCGGCGGTCCTGCGTCCCGTTTTGCTGCCGATTACAGCTGCTCGGCCGGACGCTCGGGTGAGCTAAAGCCCGAGTCAAATGTGACGACGCACGAGGCATCGGGCCGGCGCTCGTGCACGATGCGCGTGACGAGCTCCAGCAGCTCCTCGTCGGATATGTCAAAGCCGTCGGGACGCACTAGGTCAAACGAAACGAACCCGTCGTGCTCATGCAAGTCGTGGATGGAGAGCGCGGGGTCGATCTGCGCTACGCCGCGCTTGACCCAGCCGCGCAGGTCGTCGCCGGTTGTTGCAATGGGGTCGCAGTGCAGCGTGATGCCGATGCCCATCTGATGCTTGATATCGTGCTCGATGGTGTCCAGGATCTCGTGGTGCTCAAAGGCATCGCCCTCGCCGGGCATTTCCACGTGTGCGCTGGCAAATTGCCGACCGGGGCCGTAGTCGTGCACCATCAGGTCGTGTGTGCCCAAGACCTGGGGATACGACATAATCTTGTCGCGGATTGCCTGGACGAGCTTGGGGTCGGGCGCTTGTCCCAACAGCGGGCTGATGGCGTCGCGCACCAGGCCCATGCCGCTGATGCAGATGAAGATGCCCACGCCCAGGCCTGCCCAGCCATCGAGGTCAAAGCCGGTCGTCTGCGAAATAAGCGCTGCGGCCAGGACCGAGGCCGAGGTAATGACGTCGTTTTTGGAATCCTGCGCCGTGGCGATGAGCGTCTCGGAATCGATGCGGTTGCCCAGCGTGCGGTTGAACGCTGCCATCCAAAACTTGACGAGCATGGACAGGACAAGGGCTGCCATGGAGAGCGCCGAATACGCGGTGGGGGAGGGCTTGATGATCTTGGCGACCGACTCCAGGATCAGGTTGATGCCGACGGCGCAAACGAGAACGGCGACAAACAGCCCCGCCAGGTACTCGTAGCGGCCGTGGCCATAGGGGTGCCCCTCGTCGGCCGGGCGACTGGCAAGGCGGAATCCGAGCAGGCTCACGATGTTGCTCGAGGCGTCGGAAAGGTTGTTGAAGGCATCGGCGATAAGCGAGACAGAGCCCGCGAGCAGACCAGCTACGCCCTTGGCCAGGCACAGCGTGATGTTGAGGCCGATGCAGATGAGGCTTGCGGCAAAACCCGCGTTGGTGCGGCAGGAGGTATCGACCGGCTCGCTTTCGCTGCCGGGAACAAGCGTATGTACCAGCCGATTTACAAATAGCATAACGATCGTCCTTACAATCATGTTTAAGGGGATAGTGTAGCTCGCACAGACGCAACGTGTACCGATGCTCAGAAAATGCAGTAATGGTCTGCCGGCGCTAACGGGCGCGAGGCGGAGGGGGCGACCGTCCGCGCGCCTTCGAGTTCGCTGTGCCTTCTCGTCCGACCGAGTGCTCCATTTTGGGCCACATGGGTATGGGCACGCGCCGATTTGCTCGACATACTTAATGTCGACAGCCCTGTGCAAAGGAGGACGTTTCCATGGACGAGATGTTTGCCATTAAATGCCAAAACTGCGGCGGCCCCATGTATTCGCATCAGGCAAAGCGCAGTTTTGAGTGCGCCTATTGCGAAACGGTTATTCCGTGGAGGGCGGACGCCGGGGAGCCCAAGAGCGCCCTGGGTATCCGTCATACGCCGCTGACGGTGGTTGACGGGCTGCTCAAGCTCACGCACGTCTCGCAGCTCGAGCGTCCAGAGGACCCGGACTGGTATTTCTTCAATTCGCACTGGCGCAATCAGTCGGTTCTGGAGCATCTGCTGTGGGAGGACCGCGGCACGGCGCAGGAGTTCCAAGAAGCTACGCACGTGAGCATTCCCTGCCCCTTCTGCGGAGCATCCTTTGAAGGCGAGTCCACTCAGCGCGTGTTTGAGTGCCCGTCCTGCGGCAATAAGATCGGCGTTGCCGACCTGCTCAAGCCCGGCACCTTTAGCAAGCGCCTGACCATGGGCGTTGGTGCGGAGCATGTACCCGAGCAGGGTATTCCCTGCGAAATCTCGCCGCAGCAGGCGCGTGCCAATGCACTGCAGCTGGTGCGTCAGTATTCCGACGCCTTTGCGGGGCACGATGTGGAAGACGCGATTCAAAATGACATGATGCTCTTCTATTTCCCCATGGCGCTGGCGGACCTGCGCATGATGGCGTCTTTCCCGGGCAAGGGACTGAGCAAGGAGACCCTGGTGTACTACGAGGTGCTCGACTGGGCATATCCCAGGGCAAA
Organism: uncultured Collinsella sp.; assembly: GCA_900542945.1. Taxonomy (GTDB): domain Bacteria; phylum Actinomycetota; class Coriobacteriia; order Coriobacteriales; family Coriobacteriaceae; genus Collinsella. The sequence goes on along the minus strand of UQPI01000005.1, from coordinate 32,089 downwards.
CTACCTGGACGTTCGCCTCATGGGCATTTTGGAGCCGTGGGACTTTGCCAAGGTCGGCCCGTTCGATCCCGCCATGCAGGAAGGCGACTTCCGCGTCGTTTCTGTCGATGCGTCCACCAAGGACCAGGTGGTTATTGATAAACTGGCGCTCGACGTTGCCGGCAACGATGCCGAGGCGGTGCTGGGGCTCAATAAAAAGAGCATCCGCACGTGGGCGCGCAAGGCTCGCAAGCACAAGGACGGCCTGGTGATGGTGCCGGTCTACTTTGTCGATCGCCCGGCGTCGGATAGCCGCGACGGCGAGCAAGTGCGCATCGCCGTGAACGGCCAGACGGGTCGTGCGGCCGCGGTAGTGTTCAGCGACAAGCGTGAGACGCATGTGGTGGCACCGCTCAATCCCAACGTGATGCTGTCGAGCGAAAGCACCGTGCATGCCACGCCCATCGAGGTCAAATACGTTAAATCGCCCTTCCTATACCAGATCGTGCGCCGTGGAGGCGGCGAGCAGCCGCGTCAGGTGGCAGCAGCTGCCGAGGGTTCCTACCGAGAGGAAAAGCCCAAGCACAAGGGCTTGCTCGCTGCGATCTTTGGGAAGTAGGGGAGTGATGCCGGTTGGCTCGCGAGAGTGCGGAACATCCCGCCGTGATGGCAGATGTAGATAAACGGTGGAACGGCTGTAAAAGAGTCTTGCCACTGGGTAAAATCAGGATGTGCCGCGGAACCCGCTCCTCAGCTACTCAAACTTCGGAGACGCGGGCAACGCAGGTGCTATCGTCTTAAAGGGTCGGCTGCAACCGGCCCTTTTCTGTGACTCCCTTCGCTATCCGTTACTGCTTATATTCCCGCCAGATCGAGTAGAGGTTCCGGGCGATGCCGGTCACATACATCGAGAGGCGCAGGATTTCAAGAAACAAGTTCATAGGCTCACCCCAATCGGAGATCGGAGCGTTGCCCGCAGGCGGATTCCGCGGCAGTCAAGATTTTACCTCACAGGCCGCGGTGGGAGACATCCTGTCCATCCCATGGTTTGGAACAGCGTCGATCTAACGGGCAATCAAACCTCTAGCACTCTTTGAATTGCGCAAGCACCTGCCCGAAGAAGCTGAGCCCGGATGGCTCATAAATGAGTGAGCCACCATCTTCGGTCCGGTAGACCCCGCAGGGGAGGTAACGCCCGTCGGGGAGGACGTAAAGGTTTTCTTCCTCCCTCAGTTTCGTTGGGAGTATCGGGGTCTCGTTTTCGTCCATTTTGAACTCATCGATATTCGCGATCTTCCTCTCCATGGTGCCTCCAGCCTTATTTCTTGTATGGCGCCCTAAAACAGGCAGCTCTCAATCAGATCCTTCCCTCGTAGAGTATCGATCCATTCCTGCGGAATTGCGTCGATACCGTATGCCGTGCCGGCGAGGGCGCCGGCGACGGCTGCGGTGGTGTCGGTGTCGTCGCCCAGGTTGACGGCGGCAAGGACGCACTCTTCGTAACTGTTGGTGTTCACAAAGCACCAGGTGGCGGCTTTAAGCGTGTCGCGCACGAAGCCGCCTGACCTGATTTCCTGCTCAGGCACGCCTTTCAGATGGAGTACCCACGAGGGGAGCGCGTCGTTCATCACGCCCCTCATCAGCTCGACAAATATGACGCATGCATCGGTCGACGTTCTGTGGGCGTGCGTTATCGCGGAGACCTCGCAGATCTCGTCGTCAGTCGCGTCGACAAACGCCAGGGGAGCGATGCGCATGAGCGATCCGTTGCCGTTGTCGCGCTCGCCGGAGCCTCCTTTACCGGTGTGCAAGGCGCGGGCGGTCGTGCCGCCATAATCGAAAACGCCGCCGATCGTATACTCGCCACGGGCAATCCAACTTACGAACTTGTCGCGCATGTCCGCAGTGTCGATGTGCCCGAGCTCCCTAATCGAGTCGCAGGTAGCAAGCGTCATAGATGTGTCGTCGCTCCAGGTGCCGGCGGGCTGCCCATGCGTGCCGTAGCCGATCATGTCGGCGCATTCGAACGTGCCGCGGGGCCTGAACTCGTAAGGAACGCCCAGCGCGTCGCCGACGGCAAGTCCATAGATGCAGTCGCGCAGTGTTGTTTTCGGTCTGTCTGTCATGGGAAACACCTCTCGTACTTTGGATTGAGGATGCGCGGCTACCTGCGGCAATATGTTCAGTTTGATTCGCGACGCAGTGCGTCGCGAATCGAGAGAACTCAATAGTCAATATGCCAAAATGGTATGCCTAGACGTCTCTTTACACGGCAACAGGCATTTCTTTTGGGCGTCCTGCCTTTGGAGCGTCGGCGAGTCGTGCCTCGATGGAAGCTTTGGACACCATGCGCTTGGTGCCATCCTTCCATGAATCCAACAGTCCAGCATTTATCAGTTGCGATACTCTTGCCGAGCTAATGCCAAGCATGCGCGCGGCATCCGCTGCGGTGACGGCGGGGATATCGTTGAGTTCGCGACTGACGGCCACGGCGATAATCTTGCCACCGTGCTGCGGCTCGTGGCCAAAGTCCGGCGCAGGCAGGTCGACGCCACCCATAAGGTGATCGTCGACCATACATGCGAGAAAATCAGCGGCGCTTTCGACGGCGTCGTTTAGGTCGGAGCCGAACGTCCCACCTCCGCCCAGCGAGCCACATGGCACGGCATCGACCATACCGTCCGAATCAAAGAACTCAAATTCCCATATGTAAACCATGTAAGACCTCCTCTAGCCGGCTTCTTCGAGGATACGGATCAATTCGCGTCTCTGCATCTCAGCCTCTTTCAATAGCTATATATTAGCACTTTCTAAGGGTTTCAGACTTAAATCTTAGCTATTGCTAATTATTTGCTTTACGTCGCCATCCTTGGATAACGGCTTATAGTCCTTGCGGTATTAGTTTATTCGCTCGTGCGGACACGATTTGGTGCTCTGCGCGCGACCGCAAAAAGGGTTTGCAGTGACTAAAATGGCTCCCACATCCGCAAAAAGGCCAGGGGCGCAGAACGGTGTTCTGCGCCCCTGATCGAATCGATGCGCCCAAAAGGGCCAGCTGGCCTATTCGCTAGCGCCTTCGTCGCGTTCACGGTCGTTGGCAAGCATTGCCGCGCCGGCGACCGTTGTCGCTACGGCGGCAGCGGCGAGCCCGGCGGCGATGCCAGAGCCGTCGCCCGTGTTGGCGAGCTTTCCGCCCGAGCCCTTGCGCTTGTTGACCTTACCGTTCTTGTCGGTGCTGCCTGCGTTGGTACCGCTGTCGGTGCCGGCGCCGCCCGCGCTGCCCGAGGCCGCTACGGTAAAGCTTACGGCCTCGTTGCTGGCGAGTGCGTAGTTTTGTGCCGCGTCGCCCAAAAGCCCATTCGCGCGCACCCAGTACGTTCCCACGGCAAATGTCTCGCCCTCTGCCATTGCCGTGCCCGGCGCGCCGTTTGCATCGTGCATAAACTCGAGCTGGGCTGTGCAGGCATCGCCTTCGAGCTTGCCGTCGAGCAGCGCCGTGATCTTGGCGCGCACGTCCTCGCCGGCCTTAAGGCCTTCGAGTCCCTCAAAGTGGGGCGTCAGCGCGCGCGGGTCGACATGGATGGGCACGGAGCCCTGCAGTCCCGTAGCGGTTTCGTTGCCCAGGGCGTCGACATCCACGTATTCGATGGCAAAAACCCTGTCCGGAGCTGCTACGTTGAGTACGTTGCTGCTGTCGACGAGGCGGAAGTAGCCCTTGCCAACGGTCTTGCCATCCTGGAGCGAGGCATCGCTCAACGAGTCGCCATACGTCATGCACATGCGGGCCGGGAGGTAGTACGAAGCCGCCTGCTTGTGCTGTGTATCGACGTAATTTCGCTGGTAGATGCTTCGCGCCAGTGCCGAATCAACAAAGTCGGACGCGATGATGCCAATGTGCTTGAGACAATCCGACTTTGTTTCCTCGTTGCCGCTGGGGTTGATGTACGGGCTCTTATACAGATGCTCGTTGACTACTCGTGCCGAGGTAAAAGGATTGCCTCCGTGCGACAAGCCCGTGCAGCTGGTGTAGTTGATAGACCAGCAACGCTCCTGGACTTGCACCTTGGCCCCGTCATCGTCCACGACGTCCACCTTGTTGCGCGTGCGCCCGGTCGTTTCCTTCAGCGCATTATCGACCCAGCTGAGCTTGTCGGTTCCCGTGAGTTTGTACTTGTCCTGGGCGTATACCTTGGTGCAATAGGGCTCTTCATTGCCCGTTTTCCCTATGGCTTCAAATCCCCGCGCGTCTTGGACGAGACACATCGACTGCCCGGAATGCGCCTTGATTTTGTCATCCCATTGGGTGAGATCGAGGCCCCACGTGTGGCCGCTTACGCTGTTGCCGGCGAGCCCAAATCGACGCAGCAGGACGATCTTTCCGCGCACCTCGCCCAGCGTGGGGACATGGCTCGACGTGTAGAACAGGTTGGGGTTATCGGCCATAACCTTGGCGAAGGCCGTCGTTATGCTTTCGTCGGTAGCCTCATCGTTGCCGCGCGATGCGAGCATGATGAGCGCTTCTGACGGGTTTTCGTTCAAAAACGTTTTGAAGTACCCGATGACATCGGAGAGATGCAGATAGTTCCCGTCTTTTTTGAGTAGGTAGAAAATCCCGTGGTCGATGCCGGGGTCATCGCCCTTTCCGAGCCGGATATCAAAATAGCGAATGCCTTCGAGCAGCTGCGTGGGAATGTAATCCTGCTGGCATTTTACTTGCGAGGATTGGGGCTCGGTGTCGTTGTCCACGCTGCAGGTGCCCGAATCGTGCGTACCCGGGATGCTCAGCTCGTCGAGGAACTTGTTGTCGTCGACGTATTTCATCCAACATGGCCCATCGACGTAGCTGCTGTACGTGATCCAGTCGAGGCTGCTAACCGTGGCATCGTTCTTTTTCATGTCGTAACCGATAAGTTCGAGCTCCCACGGGATGCTCTTACTCTTATGGCAGATCTTATTGTTGTCCTGGTCTTTGCCGTTCGATTCTATTGCCAGGTACTTAATGTCTTTTTTCTCGGTTTCTTTCTCGACCGTGCGGTCTCGGATGATATAGGTTCCGTTTGATTGACGCTCGAACGCAAAAGCGCGGCTGGGCTTGTTGTCATACTCGCCGCCCCATACGTGGATGACCTTTCCATCTTTGTCCGAGTCGTCGTCGACCGACCAAATGCTGTAGCCCGTCTTTTTATGCTCTTCGAAGTTGAGCAAGGTGCGGATAGCATACCAGTTTGTATCGTCATTCTTGGTCGTTACGTTCTCAAGGATGAGCTTGCTGGACGTGCCGTCGTTAAACAGGTGGCAGACGTTGCCGCGAACGTTGCCGTCTTGGTTGACGCTCGCGGTGCGAAAATAGCCCGCGGGGCGAAGGCGAATGACGAAATTGTGGAGGCTGTCCGACGGTGCGGGCGTGTCGTCTGCAAATGCCGCTCGCAGGGGGAGGCCCGGTGCCGCGGTTTCTGGCAGGCTTGCAAGCGGCGACAGCGCCGCAAGACCTAGGCCCAGCGTAAACGCTCGGCGACTGATGGCGTGGTGTTCGGTCATAACTCCTCCGTTCGCAGCGTGCGGCTGTGCGCACGTTTTGGACACTATACTGCCCAGATGTTTAAAGGCGTCGGCTTAAATTGTCTGCGTGGAGCCATAAATCGGCGGGCGGACGTGTTGAGGCGCCTGCCTATTGGTGCTACTGGCGCGCTTGGGATAGTTTTGGAGTCCGGCATCCTCGCGTTCACCAGCTACCGGCATAAGAAAGGGAGGGTCGGTGAGCCGACCCTCCCTTGGTACGAAGCGCTGGGTCACTGTCGCTTGCTTGCGCTGCGCCCGTGTTTCCCGTTGCGCTCGCCAGTCGCTTAGCGCTTAATCTCGATATCGTCGAGCTTGACGTCCATGGCTTCGGTCTTGGCCTTGGCGATGTCGTCGGCAAACTCTAGGGACTTCATCATGGTCTCGACGGCGTCCTTGTGCTCTTCGACGTTGTCGATGCTCACGTAGACGCTGCCGCCGCCTGCTTCGGTGAAGTACTCAGTCGTCACGCCGCCCGAGTGTGTATAGGAAGCGTTGCGCCAAGTCTTGCCGTTGTACTTGACGGGGTCATTCTCGGTCCACTCAAAGCTGGCCTTCCACTTTGCCTCGTATTCGAACAGCTCGTCGGCGTTCTTGTCAGAGTCGAAGACGGGGATGAAGCGGTCGCTGGCGTGCTCGCTCTCGGTGAACTTAAACTGGGCCCTGTCGGCCGTGTCGCCGGCAACGTCGGTGATCTCGACGCCCTCGGGGACCTCGACCTTAAACCAAATGAAGTCGGTCCTCATATCCACGGCTGGCTTTTCCGCGCCGCCACCACCGCCGCTGCCGGTAGCGCCACCGCTTCCGCCGCAACCCACCAGGGCAACCGCGGCAAAGAGACTGATGCAGAGGGTGAGAATCGCAAAGGCCTTCTTTTTCATGGTCGTGTCCTCCTCGATCTGTAACCGCCCATGGATTACCTGTCTTTACTGTACGCGTGGACGGCTCGCTAGGGTGGGCCATGTGTCCCATTCTGAGGGCCGGATTTGCGCCGGCAAGTGGCAATATGTCCGGGCGCAAAAGAGGGGAGGGCCGGCCGATCCGATCCTCCCCTGGCTGGGCGTCCGATCATTTAATGACTGCGCATGCGATGCTGCGTGCGAGCCCCCTAATGCTTGATCTCGATGCTCGAAATCTCGACTTCGCGTGCCTCGGAAACTGCTTCTGCCATGTCATCGGGGAACTCGATGGAGTTGAGGAGTGCCTCGGCTTCTTTCTTGTGCAGATCGAGGTTCGAGATGAGGATGTAGACGCTTCCCGGCTCAACGTCGGTAAAAAGCATGGTTGAGATGCCGCTGTTGTCCTCGTATGTTCCGACGAGCCACGTCCTGCCGTTATACTCGACGGACCCGCCATCCTTCCACTGGAACGTATCGCCTTTCTTTTCTGCCTGGTCGGCGTGGGATTCCTCTGCCGTCAGCGCCTTTTTCCAAACGGGAATAAAGCGATCGGCCGAGCCGTTCTCGTCTTCGGGGAAGGTGAGCTGGACCCTATCGGCATTCTTGCCGGCAGAGTCGCTTACGCCGACGCCCTCGGGCATCTCGACCTTAAACCAGATGAAGTCGGTCTTCTTGGCGACGGGGGCCTTTTCCTTGCTCTCGCTCTTGGTGGCGCTGCCGCCCCCGCCCGATGCGCTCCCGCCGCAGCCGACAAGGGCAAATGCGGCAAAGAGGGCGATGCAGAGGGAAAGGATCGATAGGGTCTTTTTCTTCATGATGGCGTCCTCCTTGTCTGCCGATGACATCACGGCGCCGCATGCTGTTGGGGTACTGATTGCGCTGGCGGCGGATGTCTCTGTGTACCGTGCGGCTTATGCCTCCGTTCATCGCTTGTGGCCGTTGCGCGGCCGTGCCCCAACGGGTTCCTTACTTATAGATATGCCCCAGCTTGTGCTGCCCGGGAGTCTCGAAAGGTGGGCCATGTGTCCCATGTTTGCGTGTGCGGGCTTGCCGCAAGGTGAGCCTGGCGCTGGGCAAGCGTGCGGCTTGGTTGATGCTCCCAATGTTGCGCAACAGCGATGCCGGCTTAAGGTTTTAGACTTGGCTGTGACAAAAGCTAAACCACGAAAGGTCGAACGATGTTCTGTCAAAAATGCGGACAGCAAGTGCCTGATGGATCGACGTTTTGCACGCATTGCGGGGCGTCGCTTGCGGGTGGCTCCGCGCCGACGCCTACGGGCGCTGGTTCTTCCCCTGCCCCGGGCTTAACCCAATCGATGCCGCCGGTCGCGCCTGCGCCTCAAAAGCCCAAGAGCAAGGCGCCGATTGTCATCGCGGTGGCGTGTGCCGCCGTGGTACTCCTCGGGGGTGGCACGGTGTTTGCGCTTACAGTGCTCAACGGGTCAAAGAGCTCCGGCACGCAGATTTCGGTGGTCGATACCGGGTCTTCGGACGAGAAAGACTCTTCTGCCAAGAAGAAGAGCGACAAGTCCAAGCCCAAGGAACCCTCGTCGTCCGATGACGAGGCCGTTCCCGAGGACGAGTCGGCATACTACGGTTCGGGCGATTCGGACGATTACCTGACCGACGTGCATACGTACACGAACGACATGCATCCTTATAGCATGTCGATTCCCAATCGATTTGAGATGGCTGATACTCCCAGCGGCAGCGGCACTAGGTATGAGGATCCGGAGACGGGGTTTGTGATCAACCTGTTTGGCTTCGTCAACATTAACGACGAAACTGCACACGAGATGTTCGTCGATAAGGACACCTCGGGCAAGGCCGACCTTTATACCGCAGAGGGCGACAACTGGTACGTGGTTTCGTGGCGCGAGGGCGATACGATCATTTACGAAAAGACGATTGTCACAGATTCGACGATTGCCACGGCGCATTTAGAGTACTCGACCGCAAACCGTGACATGGGCTCCAAGATTATCGACACGCTGCTGCCGACATTCCAGGTGGACTAGGCAGCTGTGTCTATAGCCGGCAATCGGAAACGCCGATAGCCAGAGCTCCTGACAGTCTTTGTCTTATGGGCTAGACTGGCTTGGATAAGATCGATGAATGGGACAACCGCTTCCTGGCGTCGTTGTCCCATTTTTTATTATGCGTGCGGCTCGTGGTGGCCGGCGCGGTGGGCAGAGGTGTTTCGATGAGCCAAGAGATGATGGATAAAACCTGTCGCGAGTTTGCCCAAGCGCTTGCCGCGCGCGAGCCGGTTCCCGGCGGCGGCAGCGCGAGCGCCTTTGTGGGCGCGCTGGGAGCCTCGCTGTGCGGGATGGTCGCTCGCTATGGGGCGACCAATCCCGTGCTTTCCGATCGCGCAGACGATCTGACGCGCGCATTTGCCCAGGCGGATGAGTTGGCGCAGGAACTTGTGGGTCTGGTTGCCGAGGACGTTCGTGCGTACGGCCAGGTGTCCGCGGCGTACGGTATTTCGCGTGAGGACCCGGCTCGACCTGCGGCGATCCAGGACGCGTTGCACGTGGCCGCCATGCCACCGTATCGGATCATGGATGCCTGCGGCCGCGCACTGGCGCTGCTCGAGGACATGGCAGGCAAGGGCTCCCGACAGTTGCTGTCCGACGTGGCCTGCGGTGCCGTGTTCTGCCGCGCCGCCATGCAGGGAGCGAGCCTGACGCTCTTTGCCAACACCACGTCTATGAAAGACCGGGCACGCGCCGAGGAGCTCGAGGCGGCGTGCGATGAGCTGCTGGATACGTGGTTGCCGCGCGCCGATGCACTGGCCCGCCGTGCCGCCGATGCCGCAAGGAAGAGGGGATAGCCATGGCAGAGCTGTTGAAGGGCGCTCCCGTCGCCCGCGCGTTGACTGAGAAGCTTGCCGATCGTTGTGCTGTTCTGCGCGAGCGCGGCGTTGTTCCGACGCTTGCTATCGTGCGCGTGGGCGAGCGCGAGGACGACCTGTCCTACGAGCGCGGCGCCCTCAAGCGCTGCGAGAAGGTTGGCATCGAGGCTCGTCGCGTTTTGCTTCCTGCCGATGTTTCGCAAGACGAGCTGATCGCGGCTATCGAGGGCATCAATGCCGATTCGACTGTTCACGGATGCCTGATGTTTCGTCCGTTGCCCGCTGGGCTTGACGAGGATGCGGTTGCCACGGCACTCGATCCCGCCGAAGATGTTGACTCCATGACACCTGTCTCGCTGCTCACCGCGCTTTCGGGTCGTGGCGAGGGCTTTGCTCCTTGCACGGCCGAGGCCGTGCTGGCGTTGCTGGACCATTATGGCGTTGAGCTGGATGGGGCCAAGGTCGCGGTCGTCGGTCGATCGCTGGTAATTGGCCGTCCCGTTGCCGCCATGCTTACGGCTCGCAATGCCACAGTGACGACGTGCCATACGCATACGCGCGACTTGGCTGCCGAGTGCTGTTCTGCCGACATTGTTGTTGCCGCGGTTGGACGTGCGCACACGATTGGCGCGGATGCGGTTCGCGAGGGCCAGACGATCATCGATGTGGGTATTAACTGGGACGAGGCCGCCGGCAAGCTGGTCGGCGACGTCGATTTTGATGCTGTGGAGCCGATCGTTGGCGCAATTACTCCCGTGCCGGGTGGCGTGGGCGCTGTAACGACGGCGATTCTCGCTAAACATGTGATTGAGGCGTCGGAGCGCGCATCGAAATAGGCGCTTTGGACTGTTTGAGGGGTTAGCGATATACCACGTGGTCAAAAAACGTCAAATATGAGTACTGTTGCCAAGATAGTCACATATGTTTTATGTCTTTTGGGCTTCCTAGCGATATTCATTCTCGCTAGGAAGCCCATTTTATTGAACCTATGGGGAGTAACGTTGTCTTGTTTTTGGACAAATGGGGATTTTCGGCACCTATTACAAGGAAATTTGCTGCTACTAAATTGGTGACAGTACTCATATTTGGCGTTTTTTGACCACAGGGTCCCGAGGGGGTCCCGAGGGGTCGCGGTTTCGCCCTTTTTGCGCCGAAGCGATACACTGTTACCGTTTGATTTCTTCGCTCAAGGAGGATGCGCATGCCGTGCACAACGATTTTGGTTGGTAAGAACGCGAGCTACGACGGGTCGACGCTTGTCGCCCGCAACGAGGACTCGTCCAACGGGGTGTTTGAGCCCAAGCGCATGCGCGTGGTGCATCCCGACGAGCAGCCACGCGTCTACACGAGCGTCCTGAGCCACCTGACCGTTGAGCTGCCCGACAATCCCATGCGTTACACAAGCGTCCCCGACGTTATTCCGGGTCATGGCATTTGGGCCGAGGCCGGTTTCAACGAGCTCAACGTTGGCATGTCCGCAACCGAGACGCTCACCACCAACGAGCGCGTCCGCGGCGCCGATCCGCTTGTGGACTATGTGCCCGCCAAAGGCAACGAGGGCGAGGACGGCTATGTGCCGGCACAGCCCGGCGGTTTGGGTGAGGAGGACATGGTGACCCTGGTCTTGCCGTACGCCAAGTCTGCCCGCGACGGCGTTCGTATCCTGGGCGACCTGCTCGAGCGCTACGGCACCTACGAGAACAACGGCATCGCCTTTAGCGACGTGGACGAGATCTGGTGGCTCGAGACCATCGGCGGCCACCATTGGATCGCCAAGCGCGTGCCCGATGACGCCTATGTGACCATGCCCAACCAGCTGGGTATCGACAGCTTTGACCTGGACGACGCCGAGGGCGCCCAGGCCGACCACATGTGCTCTGCCGACCTGCGCGCCTGGATGGCCGAGTGGCATCTGGACCTGACGCCGGGCGTCGAGGGCGACGGTCCGGCGACGGTCTTTAACCCGCGCGAGGCCTTTGGCTCGCACAGCGACAGCGACCACGTCTATAACACGCCGCGCGCCTGGTACATGCAGCGCTGCCTCAACCCCAGCGATGTGTGGGACGGTCCCGACGCCGACTACACGCCCGAGAGCGACGACATCCCCTGGAGCCGCGTGCCCGAGCGCAAGGTGACCATCGAGGACATCAAGTACGTGCTCTCCAGCCACTACCAGGGCACGGAGTACGACTGCTACGGCAGCAAGGGTACGCCCGCCACGCGCGGCGCCTATCGCCCCATCGGCATCAACCGCAACAGCCAGCTCGCCGTGCTGCAGCTGCGCCCCTATGCGCAGCCGGCGTATCGCGCCGTGCAGTGGATGGCGTTTGGCTCCAACTCGTTTAACGCGCTCGTCCCGCTATACGCCAATGTCGAGACCATGCCCGAGTACTATGCCGACACGCAGGCTCGCGTGACGTCCGAGAATTTCTATTGGGCCAACCGCCTGATCGGCGCCCTGGCCGATGTCCGTTTCCACGAGTGCGGTCGCGCCGTCGAGGACTACCAGGAGAAGGTCGGCGGCATGGGTCACAAGCAGATTCACGACGTTGACGCTGTCGTAGCCGCGCTGCCCGAGGCCGAGGTGCCTGCCGAGCTCGCCCGCGCCAACGAGGCCTTTGCCGAGCTTGTGCGCGTGGAGACCGATGCCCTGTTGGGCAAGGTGCTCTACACCACGAGCTGTGCCATGAAGAACTCCTTTGCGATGAACGACAATGTGAGATAAAACGCTTTGTCGCTTTCTTTCAATCTTGGGTACAAGAAGGCCAATGCAGTTGTTCATGATTGGAGCCAACCATGGTTATGAAACTCGATCAGCTTGTTAACGGCGCCATCAACGTGGGCTTCGGCGCCGCCGCCGTTGCCGTCGAGGGTAGCAAGAAAGTTCTCGACGACCTGGGCACCAAGGGTGAGCAGGTGCGCAAGGACGCCGGTGCCCCCGATATCGCCCGCAGCGTGTCCTACATGTTCGAGCAGGCGGGTGGCACTATCTCCGACCTGACCGAGCGCCTGGGCATGCAGGGCGAGACTGCGGCACAGCGTGTGCTCGACGAGCTCATCCTGGCCCGTGTCCGCGTTATGACCGCCCGCGAGCGCACGGCCTTTTTGGCCCACGTGCGCGACATCGTCGATTCGGTCGAGGACAACGTGACTTCGGTGCCCGTCGAGTCCGTTGAGCCCGACGACGCAGAGGACGCCGAAGAGGCCGAGTAGCAGCGCAGATGGCAGATTCCACCACCGATTACAACAATCTAGATCCTTTGGGTGACGAGGCGGCGGTTGTCGACGAGGTCGAGGCCGCCGTCTCGGGCGCTCGCAAGAAGCCGCGCGCTGTCGATATGGTCCCCGAGGAGCCCGACGCGATGGCGCCGGATGAGGAATACCAGCTCACGCCGGCAGGTCGTCGCGAGCGCATTGGGCAGATCGTTCGCCTGATCAAAAAGTATCGCGTGTGGGATAACCTCACGCCGGTGCGCCTACGCCGCTTGCTCGAAGAGCTCGGCCCCATGTTCGTCAAGATGGGGCAGATTCTGGCTAACCGCTCCGAGATTTTGCCGCAGCGGTTTTGCGACGAGCTCCGTCGCCTGCGCTCCGACGTAGAGCCGGTGCCGTATGAGGTGGTGCTCCGCTGTTTGGAAGAGGAGTACGGCCAGCGCTTGGGGCAGATGTTCGACGCGATCGACCCCAATCCGCTCGGAAGCGCTTCTCTTGCGCAAGTTCACCGTGCCCGCCTGGTGACCGGCGAGGACGTGGCCGTTAAGGTGCAGCGCCCCGGCGCGCAGCAGGTCATGGCGCAGGACATCGACATCATCCGTTCGGTGGTGCGCATCGTTTCCAAATTCGTCAACACCGACCAGTTTGTTGACTTACATGCCGTCGTCGAGGAGCTGTGGGCCTCGTTTCGCGAGGAGACCAACTTTTTAGCCGAGGCTAAAAACCTCAACGATTTCTATGAGTTCCATAAGAGCGTCCATGGCGTGACGTGCCCCAAGTCCTATCTGGATCTGTGCACCGAGCATGTCGTGGTCATGGATTACGTCGACGGCATCTCGATTGCCGATCCCGAACGCCTGGTGGCCGAGGGCTATGACCTAGAAAAGATCGGCTCGGCGATTGTCGAGGACTATTCGACGCAGGTGCTCGACGACGGCTTTTTCCATGCCGACCCGCATGCGGGAAACATCATCCTCAAGGACGGCATCGTCTACTTTATCGACCTGGGCATGGTTGGGCGCATGTCGAGCCACGACCGCGGTATCGTCAAGGATATGATCTTTGCCGTGGCCGAGGGCGACGTGCCCAAGCTCAAGGATTCGCTTATGCGCTTTGCCGTGACGCGCGGCGATTCGGCCGAACTCGACCATTCGGCCTTTTTGTCCGACTTGGACTTTATCGTTGCCGACTTTGCGGGGCTCGATCTTAAGGACCTGGATATCGGCGAGTTTTTGACCTCGCTGCTCAATCTGGCGCGCAAAAATGACGTTGAGCTGCCGAGCGTGGTGACGATGTTCGCCCGCGGCATGGTGACGCTCGAGGGTCTGCTGACCGAGTACATGCCCAACGTCAACATGATCCAGATCATCCAGACGCACATCAAAAACGAGAAAAGCACCTATGCGCGCGTGCGCGATATGGGGCGCGATTTTGCCGCGAGCAGCTATCGTGCTGCCAAGGGTTCGCTCGAGGCGGCCGAGTATCTGGGCTTGGCGTCGCGCATGCTCACGCGCGGCCAGCTTAAGGTGAACACGCAGATCATGAGCAGCGATAAGGCACTGCGACAGCTGGGTGGAATTATCGACCGCATGTCGATGGCAATTGTGATCGCCGGTCTGTTTATCGGTTCGTCGGTGGTGTACTACGCGCGCATCGAGCCGGTTGTGTTCGGGATCCCGGTCATTGGCTTTATGGGCTACGTGAGCGCGCTGGTGCTGGCGTTGATGCTGGGCCGCGAGATCTGGCGCAACAGCCACGGCGGCAAGCGGTAATGACCCCTGGGGGACGGAGGAAAACGGATCATTTTGCTTTGCGTCGCGACGGCGTGGGCTGGTTCGAACAAAACTATGCCGGTTTACGGGGCTGGAGTGCCGAACCTCGAGCATACCGAAATTCGCGCTTTTAAAACCGCAGGTAGATGAGTCGTAGGTTTTTAAAAATGACAGGTATGGTTGCGAGGTACTGATTCAGCGCCGTAATCCGGCATGGTTTTGAAACGGGCTGTTCTTGCAAGGTCCGACGACAGTCCTTCCTATCGCAAACCATAGCTTTTACCTTGGGCTTCGACTTCGTGCGGGGCCCTTTTGCGTGCTACCATATTGACAGTAATAATCGATGGCCTAGATGGTGGTGCGGAGACGCACGAATGCGCGGTTTTCCTGCGCGTTTGGGAGAATCGGGGTGCAAGTCCCCGGCTGTACCAGTAACCGTAATTCCTTTTGGCTCGGGATGCTCGCGTCGCAGATCGGACGGCGCGCCCGGGTCGGTAAGGTTAAGTCGGATCGCCTCCCATCTTGCACGCGGCCGCGGCGCATGCCGCCGGTACGCGTTGGGCTCTGGAGGGAAGGGGGACCCCGATGGGGGTACTCGAGCGCAATGTGCGCGATGACGTGGGGCAGCCGCTGGGCAATGCTCCAAGTGCAGACAGTAGGAGACAAATGGATATGTTTGAGGACGAGCGCCAGCGCGCCTCGTGGCGTCGCCATGGAGCGATTGCCCGCGGCGTAGCCAAGCGCGGTCTGGTGGCGTTCCTGGCTTTTGCCATGGCTTTTGGCACCACGCCGGCGCAACTTTGGGCCGAGGGCGCCGAGGGCATTGCCGAGGCCGTGACTGCTGCGACGGCTGACGAGGGCGCGGCGGCAGACGATGGCGCTGCTGCCGATACTGGCGCGAACAGTGCGGCGGCGAGCGCTGCTGCCGATGGCGCCGGCGCAGGTCAGAGCGCAACCGCGAGTGCCGCGAATGGCGATGACACCGCCGCAGACAACGCGACTGAGTCCGAGAACTCTGCTGCGGCGTCTGCTGCTTCGGAGCAGAAGAACGCCGTTGCCGCCGCGTCCGCCACGACGCTTTCGAGCGAGGCAAAGGTCTTCATTCAGGACGTCAAGGATAAGGACAACTCGTATTCCACGAAGTCGGGCGCGCTCAGCGCGGGCGATACGCTCTGGGCAAATATGTACGATGAGGTCGAGGACGACTGGTACGGCACTTCGACTGAGTCCGTTGCCAATCCCGGCACCTGGACTTACACCTGGCTCGCCGGTACGACCAGGGCCAGCAGCAATGTCGTCGACTACACCGAGGTCGTAGGCCACGAGCAGTCGCTCACCGTCACCGCCGCGATGGAAGGCAAATACTTCATCTGCAAGGTAACGGTTGATGGCAAGGACTACTATGGTCCGTCCGTTTCTTCCGGCTCGGGCATCAATGCCAATTACATTCCTGGCCCCGTGCTGGGCGCCGGTCAGATGGAGCTTTACAGCGTCAAGCTGAATAGCGACACGCCGAGCATAGGCGATACCCTGACGGCGACTCCGTACATAAGCTCTTATCAGCAAGCCCCCGCCGACGCCAAGGTTACCTACACGTGGTCCGCATCCACCTCGCAGTACTCGGGCTTTACCAAGATCGAGGGGCAGACGGGCGCTTCCCTCACGGTAACCGACGACCTTGAGGGCAAGTACATCAGGGTCGAGGCCAACGCCGGCGTCAACACGGTGAACAAGACCACTTCCAGCAAGGCCAAACAGGCCGGTGCGGTCGAGATTTCGGCCGTGTCCATCGTTAACACCAAGGACAACACGAGCGTCTTTGCGGTGGGGGATACCGCTAAGGCCCGCGCCAAAGAGAAGGGCGGCGCGTACGGCGCGTTCGTCGACGCGAGCAAGCTCAACTATCAGTGGCAGAGCTCTGACACCAAGAGTGGCACGTATACCGATATCGCGGGCGCCACGGGTGAGACCCTCGAGCTTACCGACGCTTTGGGCGGCAAGTACCTCAAGTGCAAGGTGTCTTCGAAGATTGGCACTTCGAGCAACGTGAACTCGTCGGGCGCTCTCGTCGCTGCCACCGGTTCGATCAATGTTACCAGTGTGACCATGAGCCCCTCCTCGGGCAAAGTCGAGGTTGGCTCCACGATTACGGCGACCGCAAAGGCGGGTTCCACCGACGTTACCACTGATTCGCACGTTTCGTGGCAGTGGTACAAGGGCACTTCGAACAGGGCCAACTCGTGCAACACGCCTATCGAGGGGGAGACCGGTAACACCCTGACGGTGACCGCCGCCCTTAAGGGCTACTACGTCGTGGCCAAGGCCAACGGCGGTTACGGCGAGCAGAAGCCTTCTTACTATGCGGCGGGTCCTGTTTCCGTTGCGGGTCAAGTGGAGCTCTATGACGTGCAGTTCGAGGGCTCACCTGCTACCAATGGCGTGCACGTGGGTGATACGCTCAAGACCAAGGTACGCAAAAAGGACGGTTCGAGCTACAGCTATATCGGCCGTACCGATAATGTGACCTACCAGTGGCAGTATGCAAATACCAGCTCGAGCTACGACTCCGCCTATACCGATATCCCCGGTGCTACCGAGGCCACCTATACCGTTGACGCCGCCTATGCTGGCAAGTATCTGCGCGTGAAGGTGACGAGCGAAAACACCGTTTCCAGTACGCAGAAGAAGAGCTCCTACGGTACGCAGTCCGTAGCTCCGCTCGGCCCCGTGACGCTCAAGGGTCAGTACAAGCTGGCAGGCATTGAGCTTGCCGATAAGGACGTTACACTGAGCGTGGGCTCAAAGATCACGCCGAGCGTGCAGGTTCCGGGTAGCTGGTCGGGCTCGACCAAGGACGTGCCCGACGATGCCGAGCTCACCATGGCGTGGTATGCCAGCGAGAACGGTACCGACTGGACCGAGCTTACCGACGGCATCGATACGACCGATGGCAGCCTGACCATTTCGGACGTGCTTGTCGGCAAGCGCATCAAAGTTACGGCGCGCGCCCTCGACAACACGGTTGAATGGGTTTCGCCCGACACTGTTACCGCGGCGGGGGAGTATAACCTGCTGCGCGTGACCACTACGCCGCAGATCAATAGCGATTCGACCCATCTCGTCTCGGGCGATAGCGTCAAGGCGACGGTGCAGGCCAAGCGCGCCGACGGTTCGACCACCAACGGCATTGACGTAACCGCTCAGGCGACTGTTGTCTGGTATGCGGCTGACGACGCGAAGGCTCCGGCGGCCGACTGGACGCTTCTGTCCGATATGCCGGGCGCCGAGGCGACGGTCTCGGCATCTGCTGCTGGCAAGTATCTGAAGGCTGTCGCCACGAGCGGCAGCTCGACGGTTGAGCTTGTCTCTGCCAACAAGGTTATCGCCGCGGGCTCGCTCGAGGCCGCAGTCCAAAAGCTCAACAATGCTAACAAGCAGATCGTTGTTGACTACAGCGCCAAGGGCGGCAACGTCAATGACGCGCTGAAGGCGCAGCTTGCCGATCTGGGATTTACCGATATCGACGTCAAGATCTCTGAGGGCAGCGTGTCCTTTAAGGCAGAGGACGCTAAGGCTACGGTCGGTATCTCCGACGCCCAGGATAAGACCAACGGCGATGTGACGTTCTTCTTCATTGACCCCAACGATTACACCGGTTACAACATCGACGGTCTGCGTAGCGCCGATGTGATGTTTGAGCTGTCGCGCGATGGCAAGACCGAGTATTACCAGCCCAACAAGTCCGTGCAGGTTGCTTGGGACGAGGCTAAGCTGCAAGACCTTCTTGACGGAGCCGCCGAATCCCTGCAGATTGGCTATGCGGCGGGCGAGTCCGCCGATGGCGTGACCCAAAATGTCACGCTTCCGTACAAGGCGGGTTCCGCAAAGAAATTCTCTGTTGAATGGACAAGCTCCGACACCGAGCGCTTGTTTGTTTCTGGTTATAGCTGGGAAGATAAGACGGGTAAGGTTTCGCGCGCATCGAGCGATCGAGACGTGACGCTGACCGCCAAGGTTACGGTTACGAGCGGCGACATCAAGCTTGCCGGCTCGCACGACTTTGTCGTGACGGTCAAGGGTGATCCCGAGAAGGTCGCCGCCGACAAGAAGGCGCTGCAGGAGAAGGTCGATGCGGCCTTTACCTACGACAACATCAAGTACTCCGGCACCGACGCGGTCGCCAACAAGGACGGCTTGACCGCCGACCTGCAGATGCCGCGCACGAGCACGCTCAATATCGACGGCAAGTACTACAAGGTTGAGTACTCCGCCAGCACCGATGACATCACGTTCAACGGTTACAAGGGCACGGTCTACCAGCCGCTGCCCGGAGCCAAGGCAGCAAACACCAAGATCACCCTTACGGTGACCGACAAGTCGAACTCCGAGGTCACGGCAAGCAAGACCCTCGATTTTGCGATTGCCCCGCAGGACCAGGGCGAGCTCGATGCCGAGCTTTCTCTTATGGAAAAGGCGAAGGCCGGCTATGCTACTGCCATTCTGAATGGCCAGGACGCTAGTGCCGTTTCGACCGACATGCACGCGTTCCAGAAGGCATATCTCGATGCCGACGGCAACCTTGCTTGGAGCTACAGCAAGACGACGACCGATTCGACGTCCCCCGGTATTGTTCCGGTCGATCTGCCTGGCTATGACGCGATGTCCGGGCAGGACTGGCGTCTGTTTAAGTCGAGCAACAGCTCTATTGTCTCCGCAGAGAATCTGAAGGTCACGCAGCCGCAGTACAACACGAAGGTTGTCGTTTCTTCGCGCCTGACGAGCGAGAAGTACGCTCGCTATGCTGAGCGCTATCCCGACAACGACACGTATGCCAAGCTTGCGAACCAGGATGTCTCGGCAAAAATCACGGTTTTGGGCACGAGCGGCCAAAACAGCCCGGAAGTGACGGCGACGTGCTCCGTTATTGGCGTCGACGCCAAGGGCAAGCAGCAGACGTGGGCTGCCGCTTCGCAGTACACGCTCAAGAATGGCTCGACGGCCGCCGATCTTTCCGAAGAGCTCTTTAAGCAGGCCGGTCTCAAGGCCGACTACGACCCCAATGGTTCTTGGGGCTGGGTGCTCAACTCCATTACGTCGCCTTTCGATGCCGGTTGCACCCTGGCATACGACCATGCTACGGGCGCCTATTGGCAGCTGTTCATCAACGGCGTCGCTGCATCGGTTGGCGCTGCTAAATACACTCTCGAGGCGGGCGACTCGGTCGTCTGGTGCTACTCGAAGTACGGTGACGCCGCACCCACCGACCAGCTTTCGGTAAGCTGCTCCGTTATCGGTCAGGACGCTACGGGTGCTCAGCAAACGTGGGCGCAGCCTACGACCGCGTTGGTGGAAGAGGGCGCAACTGCCGCCGATCTTTCCGAGCAGGTCTTTAAGCAGGCCGGTATTGCCGCCGACGTCCAAACCGGTTCGTATGGTTGGTTCCTCAATTCGCTGACTTCTCCGTTCAATAAGAGCGTGAAGCTTTCGACCGTACAGGTAAACGAAAGCACCTGGAAGTCCTGGCAGTTCTTCGTTAACGGCAAGTTGGCCAATGTCGGCGCGGGCAACTACACGCTCAAGGCCGGCGATGAGATCACCTGGGTCTATGGTTCCGATGGCACCATGCCCGGTCAGGTCTCTGTCTCGATGGAAATCATCGGCAAGAAGGACGACAAGGCGCAGCGCTGGACCGACCCTTCGACGCAGGTGTTTGTCGAGGGCACGACGATCAAGGACGCCACTGCCGCCTATTTTGATGCCTTGGGCATCAAGTCCGAGATGTACGATCAGCTGGGCTTCTGGGGCGTTCACAGCCTCGTCTCTCCGCTTGACGGCACTAAGCTGGCCGGCGCTTGGTCGTTCTTTGTCAACGGTGTTCCCGGACCTCAGCTCGATAGCGACTACGTGCTCAAGTCGGGCGACGAGATTGTCTGGGCTTATGCTGCCGGCGATACGGTGCCTAATCCCGACGAGGTCGTAGTCAATCCGAGTGCCCCGCGTCCGACCGATTGGAAGTCCGATTGGGACGGCAAGTCCAATGCAGCGGTCGAGAACGTTTCGACGCCTACGGGTGCGCTAGCGAGCTCCTGGACGTTCGATTGGAAGGCGTATTCTGGTTCGGCGTATCCCAACGCGAGCGAACCTATTGTCGTGAACGGCTACGTATACCTCGCCGTCAACAAGCGTTTGCTAAAGATTGACGCCGAGTCGGGCAAGGTTCTTGCCGAGTCGAATCTTAAGGCAGCGGTCGGTTACACCTCGCGCCCGATTTATACGAACGGTTTGGTTATCGTTCCGCTCGACCGCGGTGCGGTCCAGGCCCTGACGGCTGACACGCTCACAACGGTTTGGGTCACTGACTTCGTGAGCGGGACTGCTCAGTCGAATTCTCAGCTGACGGTTGATGGCAATTACCTCTATGTCGGCACCGTTGATGTCGACTATGGAACGAGTACGTACAATAACGGTCATCTGACGCGTATTAATATCCTGACTGGCGCTGTTTCTTGGCAGCATGTCAATGCGGGCGAGGGCTATTACTGGACGGGCGCTACGGTGGGCGATGACTTTGTCTTGGTTCCCACCAGTGCCGGTACCGTCGAGATGCTCAGCAAGTCGACGGGCGATGTTCTCGGAAGTGTTTCGGTTGGGGCGATTGTCAACTCCAACTGCGTGCTTTCTGACGACGGTAGCCATGCCTATCTCATCTCGCGCGACGGCAAGCTGCACGTATTGGCGATTTCTGATGGCGACTTACGCGATGCGGATGCCGCTTCGCGTATTACCGAGGAGCGCGTGGTTGACCTTGGCCTTACCGGCTGCGCGTGTGCGCCTACGATGTATGATGGCAAGCTGATTGTCGGCGGCGAGGTTGCTGGCGGCTCTGCGCTGGCGATTATTGAACCGGCCAAGGACTTTGCCAGGACGCTGGTCACGACGGCGGACGGCTCTCAGCTGCCGGCCGGACTTGGTGGCATCAAGGGCGCTCCGCTCGTGAGTGCCCAGGGCAAAGACACGTATGTCTACTTCACGGTTAACTACGGCGAGAGCCCTGATTTCGTTAACTACACCTCGGGCGGTGGCGTATATCGTTACAAGTTGGGTGACATCGAGGCTTCTGGTGTGTTTAGTGCAACGGGCCACAACAACTACTGTGACTCGCCAATCGCTTGTGATGCCCAGGGCAACTTGTACTACATCAACGACTCTGGCGCGTTGTTTAAGCTGAATGCCGGTGTGAAGGTTTCGTTCAATGCCGGCGAGGGGTCCAAGGTCGATTTTCAGACTACGGCCGCCAACGGCTCCGTTGCCAAGCCTGCCGATCCGACGCGCGAGGGCTACACCTTCGCTGGTTGGTATACCGACGAGGCTTGTACGGAGGCGTATAAGTTTGATGCTGCGGTGACGGCTGATATGACGCTGTATGCCAAGTGGATCAAGAAGGCCTCTGCCCCTGACGGTAACGGTGGCTCTGGCTCCAAAGACGGCTCGGGTAACGGTACAAACGGCCAGCAGGCTGGCGGTGCTGTTGCTCCGGGTCAAAAGCCGGTGTCTACTACGACTAAGACCGAGACCAAGGACGGCAAGGATTCCAAGAAGGATTCCGACAAGTCCGACAAGAAGGACAGCAAGAAGTCTGATAAGAAGTCCAGCAAGTCCGGCTCCAAGTCCGATACGGGCTCGGCCGCCGCGACTACCGCTAAGAAGCCCGCTGAGGCTCCCGCGCAGCAGTCTGGCTTCAACCCGCTCGCCATCGTTGGCGTTGCGGCTGGCGTGATCGGTCTTGCCGTCATCGGCGTGTTCGTATTCACTAAGCGTCGGTAGGTGAGGGCTGTGTCCAATAATCCTCAGGACGCCGAGTCCAAGCAGTCCGACTCGTCGTTCATCCAGCTCGACGATGCAAAGCAAAAGGGCGCCGCTTCGGCGGCGTCCGCCCCTCGGCGCAAGACGCTGCTTGGCGTTCTGACGGCCGTCTGCATTGCGCTGATTGTCGTCTCGCTGGGCTTTGTTTACCCTTCCGTCAGCGGTGCCTGGTCCATCGATTGGATTGTCGAGACCGTGACGGGGGAGAGCGTCGTCGCCAAGGACACCAAGGCGTCTGGTTCGACTACGACTTCGGGCGAGGTCGGGTCTAAGGATTCCAAATCTTCTGATGATACGAATGACGGGTCTAGGGGTTCTGACAAATCTGACTCCAAGAAAGATTCCGAGTCCTCGGACAAGGAATCGGACAAGAACTCGGATAGCAAGAAGTCCGGCAAAAAAGGAGCGGGAAATAAAAAGACTGACAACAGTCAGTCGGCTTCTCAGAATTCGGCAAACTCCGGTGGGCCTTCTGCCGTTCCCGATAACGGTAGTGCCTCCTCGGGCGGCCAGAACGGCTCACAGGAGTCCAACTACGTTACGGTGACGGTTTCGGTCACATCGAGCGCCGTGGGCAATCCTGTGTCTTCTGGCGGTACCTTCACCTTTAACAAGGGCGCTACGGTCTATGATGCCCTGTGCGCCCTAGGCCTTTCCGTCAATGCGCGCGGCACGTCGTACGGCACGTATGTCGCCGCTATCGGCGGCCTAGCCGAGATGGAGCACGGCGGCAAGAGTGGCTGGATGTACTCCGTTAACGGCGAAACGCCCATGACGGCCTGCAGTAATTACGTTCTCCCCAATGGCGCCAACGTCGTCTGGTATTACGTAACGGGCTAAATGTCTCGACATAACACGCCAAACGGGCGGTTCGGACAAACATCCGAGCCGCCCGTCTTCATGCGAATGGGACGTCGTTTCCCAATCGAGGCTCAACCGGAAATTGCATCCCACTCTGAAGGCGAATTCCGGGACACAGTTTCCGCTAGGACGGCGTTGCGGAAACTATGTCCCGCTCTGAGGACGCAATCTGGGATGCAGTTTCCGGAACAGCGCCCCTGGGGAAACTGCATCCCATTCCGGCGTTGTAGCTCGCCTCGTACGCCTTCCTCGGCGGGCTCTGCAAACAAAAAACCGGTTGGAACGTGAATTCCAACCGGTTGCGAAGCGAGATTATGTTGGGCCGTCTACGCGTCTACGACTGTGCGCCCTCGAGGAAGAGGCGACGGCTAAAGTAGTTGTACCAGGTGACCAAGAACGTTGCGATTGCCTTCATGGCCTGGTAGCCGATGCTCAAAAACGTGACGCCCACAAACATGTACAGGTCGTTGAGACCCAGACCAATTACCGACAGGATGGTGAAGATCGTGAACTCGCGCTTGCGGCTCATGCCCTCGCGGTGGTCGAACACGTACTTCATGCTGAGCCAGTAGTTGACCACGACGGACGTGATAAACGAGAGCGTGGTACTCATCAAAAAGTCGAGGTGGAACAGCTCGACGAGCGCAATGAGCATGCCCCAGTCGATGCCAAAGGAGATAAGACCTACGACAGCGAACTTGAGGAACTGCTTGGTATGAGGTTGTGCCAGTGCCTTGCGCACGTAATCACATCCAATGCGTTGATGAATCGAGCAGAGGATACTTTAGAGCTTTTGCATGGGAAACGTAAGGTCTTTGCCAAGAACTATACGAACTCGCCAAATTTGCAAGAGACAATCCGCAAACGTGCCAAATTTGCCCGTAAACGAGCAGGGCCCACGAACAACGCAGCGCTCGACGCACGTCGTCCGTGGGCCCCGTAGTGCAACGAGGAGGCCGAGCTATTTGGTCTCCTCGCCCTCCAGGAAGATCTTTCGGGTCACAAAGTTGTAGACCATGACCAGTGCGGTGGCGCAAATCTTGGCGATATTGGCCTCGAGCCCCAGACCGGCGTTGAGCGCCAGCACGATACCGTCGTTGAGCGCCAAGCCGATCACGGACAGCACGACAAAGATAATGAACTCGCGGCGGCGACTCATGCCCTCCTTGTGTGCAAACACGTACTTCATGCTCGCGACGTAGTTAAAGATGAGCGAGACGATAAAGCCGCTGGTGTTGGCGATCAGGATGTTAAGGCCCAGACCGTAGTGGAGCAGATTCATGATGCCAAAGTCGATGACCGTGGCGACGACGCCGACGACGCCAAACTTCATGATCTGCGCAAGGAGCTTTTGCATGGTACCTGCCTTAGGATTGCGCCGGGGCGCCGCGGGGATGATGAACTCAGCAAGTTTAGCCAATCCCCACGGGTGGAGCTAGGCGCGCTCCTCGATAGCACCGTTTCTATATGCATCGAGCAGTTGGCGTAGGTCCTGGATCTGGCTGCGGATCTTGGCACCCGTATCGGTGTCGCTTACCATGCGGCGGCGGTCGGCCTCGTCAAAGCGGTTGGTCTCGCTCTCGATATCGATATTGCGGGTGAGCGCCTCGGCAACGGTGGTAAAGGCCTGGTGCGACTTGAGGCGGCATCCGCGCGAGCTCGAGATGAGCGTGTAGCCGGCGATGCCCGTCTTGGGGTGGTAGGCGCGGCAGAAACCGCCATCGATGACCAGCAGCTTGCCGTTGGCGCGGATGGGCTGCTCGCCCTTGGTAGTCTTGACGGGCGTATGGCCATTGATGATGTGACCGGTCGGCGAACATGCCATGGGGGCAACGCCGAACTCGCGCATGATGTCGTCGCAGACCGAGGGCGACTTGGTTAGCGTAAAGTACGGGTCCATCGGCTCGACCCAGGTGCTCTTATCGGCGATATAGGCGCGCTCAAAGGTACGCACCAGGCGTCCGCTGGCGGGTGAGTTAAAGCCGATCCACAGGTACCACATCCAGTCGAGGGCATCGCGGTCGCCGACGCGCCAGGCTCGGCGGGCGATATGGTCGCAAAAATCGAGATAATCGCGGCCTGCGTGCCAGGTGCCCAGGCAGTTCATGCTGCTAAAGGTACCATCCTCGTTGAGCGGCACGCAGCCATGGAACAGCAGATTGCCGTTGGCGACCTTATACATCGAGCCGTGGGTGTAGAGGAAATCGATATGGCGATGCAGGTGGTCGGCGGTGACAAACTCGGACACGAGCTTGTCGATGATGTGTTGCTCCTGGGGCGTGAGCATGTAGGGGTCCGTCGGGTCGACGGTGGGGAAGTCGCTGGTCGTGAGCGGCCACACGCTGCCGTCGGCAAGCGTGACTGTGCCGGCGTCGTGATCGATCTTGTCGAGCAGCAGGCGGTTGGTCATGTCGAACTCGGGGTGGCGCTGGATAATCTGGCCCTCGAGCTTAAAGAGCAGGACGTTGATGGCTTTAATCAGCGGGCTGATGGGCTCACCGGCGGTATAGGTGGCATCGGCAAAGGCGACAAGCTCGCGCAGCGAGATGCCGTAGTCGTTCTCAAGGATCTCGTAATTGTCGTAGCGCAGGTTGTTGCGCAGCACCGTGGCGATGCAGGCGGGCTCGCCGGCAGCGGCGCCCATCCACAGCAGATCATGGTTGCCCCACTGAATGTCGAGCGAATGATAGGTGAGCAGGCGGTCCATAATCTTGGCAGCGCCGCCGCCACGGTCGAAGATATCGCCCACCAGGTGCAGGTGGTCGACGGCCAGGCGCTTGATGAGCGAGGCGAGCGACTCGATAAAGTCGTCGGCGCTTGCGGTCTCTAGGATGGACTCAACGATGCGCTCGTGATAGCGCACACGATAGTTGTTCTCGTCCGGATGCGTGTGCAGCAGCTCGTCGATGATGTAGGCGTAATCGCGCGGGATGGCCTTACGCACCTTGGAGCGGGTATAGCGGCTCGAAAGCGAGCGGGCAACCACAATAAGCTGGTCGAGCATGGTTTTATACCAGGTAGGTGAGTCCTCGTGCTGGCTGCGGACCAGCTCGATCTTCTCGCGCGGGTAGTAGATGAGCGTGCACAGCTCGCCCTTTTCATAAAAGGTGAGCATGTCGCCAAAGATCTCGTCGACATGCTCGCGTACGACGCCCGAGCAGTTGTTGAGGATGTGCATGAAGGCTTCGTATTCGCCATGCAGGTCGCTCATAAAGTGCTCGGTGCCCTTGGGCAGGTTGAGGATGGCCGAGAGATTGATGATCTCGGTAAACGCGGATTGCTCGGTGGGAAACTGTCTCGACAGCAGGCGCAGATACTTAAAGCTTTGCGGATTGCGATCGAATGCGACCATGAAACACCTTCCGATATGGTTGGTAAAACTGATAAAACAGTGTCAAGCGTTTACCAGTATGCGCCGGCTTTGTTTCGATTTTGCGCCGGCGGCTGAATTGTCGGCTGAACGGTTTGGTAAATCGATTTAGTTGAGGTAGATATGGCGGTTGAGTGGAGGCAAAGCGGGTGATTTTGCCCATGTTGGCCCATGGCGGGGATGGGGATGTTCATGATAAAGATAATCAATACAAATGGTTCGCATTGGTAAATAGTGGACATTTGTATCGTATTTAGGCTTGCTGTGCGATAATTTGCACAGCAATACTTAAGGAGCCTCATATGAGTGATTTTGTCCTGACCTGTGAATCCGCCGCCGATCGAACCCGTGAGTTCTTTGCGTCGCGCAATATCCCTGTCGTGTGTTTTCATTACGAGATCGACGATGTTGTCTATACGGACGATCTGTATCAGTCGATTACGCCGGACGAGTTTTTTGCCCAGATTGCCGCGGGCGCCATGCCCAAGACGTCTCAGGTGAGCGTGGGTGAGTACGAGGAGTTTTGGGAGCCGTTTGTTGCCGAGGGTAAAGACGTGCTGCACCTGACGTTGTCGTCGGGTATTTCGGGCACGTATGGATCGGCCTGCGTTGCGGCACAGATGCTCGCGGATCGCTATCCTCAGGGCGGCAAGGTGCGCGTCATCGATTCGTTGGCGGCGTCTTCGGGCTTTGGCTTGCTGGCGGAATGTGCCGCCGACGTTCGCGATGGCGGCGCTTCGCTCGACGAGACGGCCGCTTGGATTGAGGAGCATAAACTCAACCTTCACCACTGGTTCTTCTCGACCGATCTGTCGAGCTACCTACGAGGCGGTCGCATTTCGGCCGCAAGCGCGATCATCGGCACGGCGCTTAAGATTTGCCCACTTATGACGGTCGATTGCGAAGGTGGGCTGTCGCCACGTGAGAAGATTCGCACTAAGAAGCGCGCGATTTCCGAGATGGCTAAGACCATGATGGCACACGTGCAGGACGGTGCGGAATATTCGGGTAAGTGCATCATGTCGCACTCGGCGTGCCGCGAGGATGCGGAGGCAGTTGCGGCGCTGATTGAGGAACAGGTTCCGCAGCTTAAAGGCAAGATCGAGATCAATAACATCGGTACTCTGATCGGTTCGCACACCGGACCTGGTACGGTGGCGCTCTTCTTTATGGGCGACAAGCGCGTGGATTAGCGTTCGTGCGCTGACTGTCAGTTTTAACAGCTGCGCTTGTCACTCCTGACATTCGAAAACAGAAAAGGCCCGTCCCGTTGTTTGCGGGGCGGGCCTTGCTGTTGCGGTTAGCGTTTCTTTCCGCGGAAGAAGAAGCCGTGCAGCGAGGGCTTGAGTCCGCGGTTGGCGCGACGTTCCTCGATATGATCGTGGATCGAAGCGACGCGCTCGATGACCTCGTCGGGAATCGGCACGTCGGGATTCATATTCTCGACCTGGCTGACCTCGGCGGCGGCGACCTGGTCGATAATGGGCACATCGTCGCGCGAGATGACAGGCGTGGCGTCTTCCTTCATCTTGCGGTAGCGCTGCATCATGTCGGTCTGCAGCTGCTGGGCCGAAGGCGGCGTCCAAATGATGGCGTTGGCGCCGGCGGCGATGGTCTCACGGATGCTCTCGGGCGTCTTGCCGCCCGGTGCGATGAGCGGCAGGTTGGGATAGTGCTCGCGCAGCTCGCGCAGGACCTGGGGCGTGTTCTTGCCGGCCGCGATGTTGAGGATCTTGGCTCCGGCGCGCACTTTGGCGTGAGCATCGTCGTCGCAACGTACGACCGTGGCGATGACGGGGATGTCGGCGATGTTGGTGATGTGCTCGATCATTTCGGCAGTGGCAGGGGAGTTGACCACACAGCCCGCCGCGCCCTGCATCTCGGAGACGGCTGCCATCTGTACGGAGCGCTTACCGGTCGTAGTTCCGCCGCCCACGCCTACAAAGACCGGGCACTCGGCAACGGTCAACAGCGCCTGCGTAATGGCCGGCTGTGGCGTGAAGGGGTAAACGGCAAAGACGGCATCGGCGTTGGAGTTGCGGATGACCGCGACGTCGGTGGTGTAGATAAGCGACTTGATGCGACGACCGAAGAGCGTAAAGCCGCTGGCCTCCTCGATCTCATCGGGCATGCGGAGAGCCGCCTTGCGCAGACGCCCGTCGATGGGCAGCGGCTCCATGGGCAAAAGGCCGTTGGGAGTTACGGCCACCTGGGGCTCGGTAAATTCGTCTGCAAGTTCTACCTCGGAGAAGTCGACCGAGGCGACAATGTCCTCGTGAACCTCGGCGGGAACATCGATGGGGGCTTGGTCGTTTGCCGTGACTGACGTGTCGAAGGAGCTGGTGCCGACAAAGGCGTCGACGCGCTCGTTTAGGTCGTTGAGGGTATCCATGGAGGCTCGATTCTATGTGATGACGGCCGGCAGGGTGCCGGCAGCATTGTACTTGCTAAATCGTTTGACGAGTTGATTTTTCCCCGCCGTGCCATCCGTTAGACCGAAGGGCCGGCGAACGTGAAGGAGCTGTGGTGGCGGGTATTGAGGTGCTATCTTGAAAGTCCCGTTTAAAAGAGAGGTGACGCGGAATGGAATTCACAGCAATGTTGGGCTCGATTGGCCTATGCGTGGGCGCAATCGTTGCCGCCGCGGTCATCTATTTTGTGGTTACGGCCATTAAGGGCAAAAGAGCCGAGCGCAAGGAACGCGAGGCGCTTAAGCAGCACCGTGACCAGCAGGACAAGCGCGCACGGGAATAGCTTGTTGAGTTTTGAATCCGTGCGCTAGCCGCGTTTTCGGACCAGGGCGATGTAGAAGCCCTCAAAGTCGCGGCTGGGCGGGATGGTGAGCGTGCCGGGCATGCCGTTGGTGATGGCCGATACCTGACCCGCGGCGATTGCCTCGGTGAGAGCGTTGGACTCGATGCGCGGCTCCTCGCCGGCATCCTGGGCGCGGCGTGCTTCGCTTTTGCTCGGCGTGCCGTCGAGGGGGATGAGCTCGCAGTCCATGTGCTTGTCGAGGGCCTCTTGCAGGGCGTCCTCGTTTTCCTGCGGCAAGATCGAACAAGTCGAATAGACGAGCGTTCCGCCCGGTTTGAGGGCTCCCATGGCGCGGTCCAGAAGTGCTCGCTGCGAGCGGGCGCACTTGCCGAGCAACTGCTCGGTGAGGCCGCGCAGGCTCTTTTCGTTGCCGCTGATGACGGTGCCCGTGCCGGTGCAGGGAGCGTCGAGCAGGATGCGGTCAAAGCGGAAGAATTCGTCGAGCTCGCGTGCGTCGATGCGCATGACGGGCACGTTTTTGGCGCCCTGGCGGTGGAGGTTGGACTCAAGCTTTTCGGCGCGGGGAATGCTCATCTCGCAGGCCGTGAGGTGTGCCTGGCCCTGGGTGAGGGCGGCGATCTGCGTCGTCTTGCCACCGGGGGCTGCGCACATGTCCAGGATGTCCTCGCCTGCCTGGGCGCCCAGGACCAACGGCGGCATCATGGACGACAGGCTTTGCAAGTAGATTTTGCCGTCGCGGTAGATGTCGAGGTCCCATAGGTCGGAAACCTGGGCCTCGGGCAGGATGAAAGCGTCCGGGTACCATGCGACGGGGCGGTGGGCGATGCCGGCTGCGTCGAGTGCGGCGGCGATGTCCTCGGCGGTCGCCTTGAGCGTGTTGGCGCGCAGCGTGACCGGGCGCGTGGCAGCGGCACCGAAGCCCTCGATCATGAGCTGAGCATCGGCGGGTGCATAGGCGCCGGCGACCGTGTCGACCATAAAGCGCGGCAGGTCGGCGGCGGAGTGTTGGGCGGCAAGCTGGTCGGAAAGCTCGGTAGCGGCAAACTGCCTAAGCTTGAGCTCGGCCTTGACCTGCTTTTTCTGCTTACGACGACGCGGCTTGGACATCCGTCTTTCCTTCCCGTCCCAAATAGACTACTTTCCGGGCACGCCGCTGCTGGCGTGCTTTAGTACTGGCTCTCGTGCTTGCTGAAGAAGTCGAAGCGCGGGGGCAGCGGCTTCACGCGGTGCTCGCCGGGCTTCTCGCCCAGGCTCTCCACAAACTCGTCCGTGGAGGCAAAGATGTTATCCCAACTAAAGAAGGCGACCGGATCGACGTCGAAGTACTCGCAGATGAGCTCACAGCCGGCCGGGACAATGCCGTGCATGAGCACGGTCGCCACACGCAGCTCGGTAAAGGCGTCGACGAGGGCCTGCTTCATGGCGGCGTTGGCTGGTTCGCCCTCGAGCTTGTTGGCGGCCTTGGAGGCGTCGCTCCAGCGCTTGTTGGCGGCGCGCAGGTAGTCGTCGCACACGGCAAGCGCGCGGTGCGTCTCGAACTTGTGGCCTGCTCAAAGGCGAGGGCTGCCTGCTGGGCGGCTTCGACCACGGTGTCAGAAGCGGCACCGGCGGGGATGCAGCCGTTGCGGTAGGGGCTCTCGTCGCCTTCCTTGACGGCGACGCCGTAGAAGCAGCTGCGGGCCAGACGGTTGAACACGCCGGTCAGCAGCGCGCTCTCCTTAAGGGCCGGGTCGATAACGCGCTTGTCGTCGCAGGCGCGTACCTCGTTGCCGTCCTTGTCCTTGCCGGTCACACGCGTGTCGTATGCCTTGGGGCTAAAGCTCACCGGCTTTTCGGATAGGCCGAGCGACAGCCAGTGCGCGCGCATCTGCTCGCAGGTGTAGTGGTTGAGCAGGTCGTCTGCCGGCGGGGGAGGCGTCTGCGAGGACGAGCTGGCCTTTTTGCCCATGTAGAGCAGGTGGTAGCAGGCGCTGACGGTGCTCTGCGTGAGGTCCCAGCCCAGGGCCTCCCACATGGCGGTCTGCGCGATGCAGTAGAAATAGATGTTGTCCTGACCGATGAACTGGTAAATCTGAGCGTCGTCAGAGCACCACCAGTCGCGCCAGTCGAGCGAGCTGTGCTGGTAGGTGGGTGCGGGCACCTGCGTGGAGTCGGCGGCGGGCTCGCCCATGAGGGCGGCATCCTGGGCGGCGACGCCCTCGGTCACGCCGGCGGCCTTGGCATCGCGCGCGAGCACGGTACGCGTATAGCTGATGGGCGCCCACAGGCTCTCGGGCCAGCACCAGCAGGTGACGTCGGAGACGCCATCGACCTCGGGCACCGGAACGCCCCAGTCGATGTTGCCGGTGATGCGGAAGGGCACGAGTGCCTTGCCGCTGCGGAAGCGCACGCCACCGTTGGCGAGCACCGCGTGGGCGTCGTCGCGCTCCTTCCAGCTGGGGAAGGTGACGGTAAAGCTGCTCTTGTTGCCCTCGGGCTCCAGCACGGTGTGCTCGGGGAGCTGGTCCTCGACGGCATCGAAGGCCTCGCGGAACTTGTTCTGGATGTAGAGCTGAGCCGGCAGCAGCCACTCCTCCATGGTCTTGGAGACCACGGAGCGAACCTGCGGGTTCTGGGCGAGCTTGGCGGTGTAGGTCTTCATAAAGTCGAGGTAGGCCGGCAGGTCAAAGTAGAGATTGTCGACCGGGCGCAGCTCGGGCACCTCGCCGGTGAGCTGGCTCTTGGGCGCGATGAGCTCCTCGGGCTCAAACTGGTGGCCCAGATCGCACTCGTCGGCATAAGCCTTCTCGGACTTGCAGCCCTGGATGGGGCAGCGGCCGATGACCTGGCGGCCGTTGAGGAACGTGCCGGCCTTGGCATCGTAGAACTGCAGCGTGGAGCGCTTGGAGATGGTGCCCTGCTCGTGCAGGCGCTCGATAATTTCGGCAGTCACCTCGTTGTGGAT